>JACQBZ010000030.1 GCA_016194285.1 Nitrospirota bacterium
CGGCGAATGCCTCGGCTCCTTTGTCGACCAGCGGTCTCAACCGATCTGCGCTCCGCCCGATCACCCGGACCTTTTTCCCTTTGGACAATAAAGCCTCGGCGATTAACTTTCCGATATTTCCTGTGGCGCCTGTGATGGCATGCATGGGATTCTCCTTTCATTCATGCAGTTCAAATATTAACTGTCTTATTGCGAGCCAACAAAATCCCGCGCCTCTTCGGCCAGATGGAGCCATTCTGCCTTACTGCCCGGCCCGATGGCCACCCGTTGCTTCGACTTTCGAAAAATGCAGTAGTTTTACTTGCACGCCCTTCGACTGCTGCAACCCCAACACGGCTCATTCCTCTTTCCACTGTCGAATTGTCTCCGGCATTTCCTCGCCCACGCACCGGAGGAAAAACACGGCTGTGGACCCGCCCAGAAAAGAAAATCGTTTGCTCAACGTTTTGCAGAGTACTTGTTCGCCGTCTTGGCTGATGGTCTGGAGATAGTTCTTAAATGACTCATGTTCTTTTTGTATCGTCACGAACTCTCCGGCATTCTCGACGGCGGCAATCACCTTTCTGTAATTTCGGACGATTCCTTTGTCCTTCATCAGCCGATCAATATCGGGCTCATCGAACCGGGCGACTTTCTTTAACGAAAAATCTGCAAAGGCCTTTTGGAAATTGGGCCATTTATTTTCGATCATCGTCCAATTAAGGCCGGAGCGAAAAATCACCTTGGTCATCTGTTCAAAATACCCGTCATCGTTCTTGGGTCTCGGTCCCACCTGGCACAGCACGGGCCCGGCCGAGGCCGCCTTGGCATTGGACTTGCGAGCGACCGAGCGAGTGGTCTTCGTTTCGACTGTTCGTCCCATAGCCGTCCTCCAGATGCTGATTGTTCTCTACCTTTTTTGATGTTTCAAGTCCTGCCACACGCCGATCACATTACCCTCTGTGTCTTTGATATAGGCGTAGAGACCCATGTCGGCGATCTGTTTTTTCTCCATGACCACCGCGCCGCCGGCCGCTTTCACCTTCCTCAGCGTCGCGTCGATGTCCGCGACGCTCACCGCAACGGTTGGGCCGATAATGGGGAGCTGCGGGTTACGCCCAAACATGCCGCCGTTAATAAAACCCGGCTCCTTCCACATATTCTTTTCATCCGTCGGCCCGGTGTGAAGCCCCACATAGAGCCCGCTCGGCATCGGCCAATCCATCGTTTTCCACCTGAATATTCCCTCGTAAAATTTCCTGGCCCGGCTGATATCACCCGCCGGAATCTCAAAATGCTGTACTTTGTCCATGGTTTTATCCTCCTTGTGAAAAGTTATTTCGATGTATACCATTCATTTGCCATTAGATAGTTCTTGATACCCTATAAAGGAGGTAGTAACCGCTCTCAAGGACGAGCCAGGTCAAGGGCGAGGAGACTTGTTTGAAATTCATCAAAGCCACCTTCGAACGCTTCGCTTGTACCGCAAATAATCTTCACCGAATTTTTGCTCCAGATAGCGTTCTTCACGGTCAATCACGCCGCGGCGCATGATCAAGAGAACGATCGGAAGTAACAGAATAGCCCACGGCAGGTTCGCAAAGAGGGCGATCCCACCGTAGAGCAGCGTCAATGACAGATACAAGGGATTGCGCGTGAAGCGGAACGGTCCGTCCGTCGCGAGCGCCGTCGTCGGCTCGTAGGGATTAACATTCGTGTGGGCCCTGCCCATCGTTCGGAAACCGGCTACGGCCAAAAGAATGCCCACCCCAATCAGGCAAAGACCCAAGGCCACCGCTAATGTACTTGATGGAATGTGAAACGGAAGGGCCGCGTGGGAAAGAAGTCCCGCCGCGAGACCGGCCGCATAGATCAGAGGCGGCGGCGCAATGATTCCTGCCGTATCGTTTTTCATTTTTTCACGGATCGGCCGTAAACAGCCGCAAACACCTTGGCGAATTCCTCGATCGAGGTCGGCGGCACAATCACACCGACTTACGTTGTGACGAATGTTCCCTGTCGGAGTTCGCGCAGGGTTTGCTCGATCTCCTCTTTTGTATTCATCACGAACGGGCCATACCGCGCAATCGGCTCGTGCAACGGTTTTCCGGAAACCAGTAAAAAGCGAACCGGGGTCTCGCCCGTGATCACCTTCACATAATCGCCGTCGCCCAGCACGACCAGTCTCGGGTGCGAGATCATCGTTCCATCTTCTTTGTCATCGCCGGCGAATTTTGCCTCGCCTTCAAAAACGTAGGCAAACGCCGTATGTCCCCGTTCGATCGGCTGGCTGAATGAGGACTGGGCCGGAACGAAGGCATCGAGGTAAATGGGATTGGCCGCGATTTCGGTCACGGGACCTCGGACCTCGCCGACCGTCCCCGTAATCACGCGCAGTCTCGCCCCGCCGTCCATTTTAATTTCAGGAATCTCGCTCGAACGAATATCCTGGTAACGCGGCGGAGTCATCTTGAGCTTTGCGGGAAGATTCACCCAGAGTTGGAATCCGGCGATCCCTTCCGGGCGCACCTGAGGCATCTCTTCGTGCATGATGCCCCGCCCGGCCGTCATCCATTGAACGTCCCCGGCCCCGATGCTCCCGGAGTTGCCGAGCGTATCCTTGTGACGCACCTCCCCCCTCAGCACGTACGTAACCGTTTCGATCCCTCGGTGGGGATGAAGCGGGAACCCGGCCTCATAATCACGCGGATTGTTGGAGGCAAAGTCATCCAGCAACAGGAAAGGGTCAAGATAGTTCAGCCTTCGTGTCGCAATGCTTCGTTTGAGCCGGACTCCAGCGCCTTCAATGACCGCTTCCGGCTCGATGATCGTTTCGATTTTTCGAGACAATAATTTCATGACAACCTCCATTTGCCGATGCCGTGTCCGGCTTGGGCCGTCGCGTCACGGCTCCGTTCCGGCTTTGGATTCTTCCGGAACGATATCGAGTGTGATCTTTTCCGAGCGCCGGAGGATCGTCAGGGGTGCCGGTGCCCCCACCGCATTTTCGGTCAATACTTTATGCAGATCGTCGATGCCGGTGATCGGCCGACCATCATAGCCGATGATCACGTCCCCTTCGATGAGGCCGGCCCTTTGCGCTGGGCTGTTCGGCTCGATCGAAACGACCAGCACGCCGCTCTCGACCTGCAGATCATGGAATCGCACAAGCCGTCGATGGAGCGGAACATTTTGTCCAGCGACGCCGATATAGCCCCGCCGGATCTTGCCGTCACGGATCAACCGGGACGCGACGAACTTGGCCGTATCGACCGCGATCGCAAAGCAGATCCCTTGCGCGCCCATAATCACGGCCGTGTTCACGCCGATCACCTCTCCGCGGGAGTTCACGAGCGGCCCGCCCGAGTTGCCCGGATTCAGCGCGGCATCGGTCTGGATCACGTCGTCGATCAGACGGCCCGTCCGGGACCGTAGCGAGCGTCCCAGCGCGCTGACGACCCCGGCCGTGACGGTGGCCTGAAAACCGTACGGATTTCCGATCGCGACGACCAGCTGGCCCGGCCGGATCGTTTTGGAGTCGCCGAGCCGCGCGGGCGTCAGATTCGGCGCCGAGATCCGGATCACGGCCAGATCCGTTTCGGGATCATCGCCGACCACGTCGGCCTGGAACTGTCGTCCGTCCGAGAGCGTCACCTCGATCTCGGCCGCCCGATGAACCACATGGCTGTTCGTCAGGATCAGGCCGTCCTTCGTAAAAATGAATCCGGAGCCGGTGCCGCGGACTTCACGTGGACGGTGGGGATCGACGAGCGCCCGTTCCCGGGAGGTTTGATGGACCTCGATATTGACGACGGAGGGGCTGACCGTCTCGGCCGCTGCGACGACGGATTTCGAGTAAGCGTCCAGGAGCCGGTCGTCCGAATCGTGGGACGATTCGAGGGCGCGGGTCTCGGCTGACTCGCCGTTGTTCGATTCGTTTTGGGATACCCATTCAAGAACTCGATTCATGGGGTTCCTCCTTTCAGTAACGTTGTCGTTTCAGGATAAGGCCCCACTTGTTCTTGTGTCAAGGCCCGGGCGGATCAACACTCCGGATAAATCCAAAAAGGAGATTGGGACGGATCGGGTGAGGATCTGCTTGACCCGGGGGCCTGCGCCGTTGGACAATGCAATATGGAATCGTTTCATCCGCTTATCACAAAATGGTTCAGTCAGCGGTTCGGCGGGCCGACCGAGGCACAGAGGCTCGGATGGCCCTCGATCCTCGAAGGCCGCGACACGCTGATCGCCGCCCCCACCGGCTCGGGCAAGACGCTGGCCGCGTTTCTGGCCTGTCTCGACCGGCTGGTCCGCGACGGGATCTCGGGCGAGCTGACCGATCGGACGCATGTCGTCTATGTCTCGCCCTTAAAAGCCCTGAGCAATGATGTTCAGCGAAACCTTGAGGTACCGCTCACCGAGATTCGCAAGCTGGCCCATGACGAAGGGATCCCGCTTCCCGAGATCCGCGTCCTGGTTCGAACGGGAGACACGCCCGCTTCGGAGCGGCTTGCCATGACGCGCCGACCGCCGCATATCCTGGTCACCACGCCCGAATCGCTCTATCTCCTGCTCACGGCCGAGAAAAGCCGGAAGATACTTCGGACAGTCGAGACCGTGATCGTGGATGAGATCCATGCCGTCGCGCGAGACAAACGGGGATCACATCTGGCCTTGTCCATCTCGCGGCTGGAGCATCTGTGCGATCGGCGGCCGGTCCGGATCGGGCTTTCGGCCACGCAGCGGCCGATCGAGGAGATGGCCCGGTTTTTGGTCGGAACAAGACGGATGGATGTTGATGGCCGTCCCGACTGCGCGATTGTCGACGTCGGTCATCTCCGCGAGCTGGACCTCGCGATCGAGACGCCGAGGACGCCGTTATCGGCCGTCTGCTCGAACGAGCAATGGAAAGAGGTTTATGAGCGGGTTGCCGAATTAATCAAGCAACACCGGAGCACGCTCATCTTCGTCAATACACGCCGGTTAGCCGAACGGGTAACGCATCAGTTGTCCGACCTTCTCGGAGAGGACGCGGTCGCTTCTCATCACGGAAGCCTTTCGAAGAAGATCCGGCTTGCGGCTGAGGCCCGTCTGAAGGCCGGGGAACTGAAGGCCGTCGTGGCAACCGCGTCGCTGGAACTCGGAATCGATATCGGGTTCATCGATCTCGTGATTCAAGTCGGAAGCCCCCGCGCGATCGCGACGTTTCTCCAGCGAATCGGACGATCGGGTCACGCGCTGGGCGTGGTTCCAAAGGGCCGACTGTTTGCCCTGACGCGGGATGAACTTTTGGAATGTGCCGCGCTGATCCGCGCCGTGAGGGCGAAACGATTGGACCGGATCGAGATCCCGAAGGCGCCGCTGGATATACTGGCCCAGCAGATCGTTGCGGCGTCGGCTTGCGAAGAGTGGAGCGAGGATGAGATGTTCTCGCTGGTGCGCGGCGCCTATCCATACCGTGATTTAAGCCGTTCCGATTTTGAGGCCGTCATAGAAATGCTTTCGGAAGGGTTTTCGACGCGGACCGGCCGGTTCAGCGCTTATCTCTATCGCGACGGGGTTCACCATCGGGTCAAGGCCCGGCGCGGGGCGCGTCTCACGGCGCTCACCTCGGGCGGCGCGATCCCGGAGCGGGCCGACTACAAAGTCGTCGCCGAACCAGAGCATGTCACGGTCGGTTCTGTCGACGAAGATTTCGCGGTCGAGAGCATGAGCGGGGATGTCTTTCTTCTCGGCAACACGTCGTGGCGGATCCAGCATGTCCGGGGCGGCGAGGTGGTCGTGGCGGACGCGCATGGCGCCGCGCCGACGATCCCGTTCTGGCGGGGCGAGGCCCCGTCCCGTACCGTTGAGCTTTCACAGGAGGTCTCGGCGCTCCGCGAAGAGATCGAGAAACGTTTGCAAGATCCAAAGCAGGCCGTGGGATTTTTAGTGAACGAATGCGCGATGGGCGAGACGAACGCGAAAGAGGCGGTCGAATATCTTTCGGCCCAGAAGGCCGCGGTCGGGATGATCCCGACACAGAGCCATCTCTTGATCGAGCGGTCCTTCGACGAGTCGGGCGGCATGGAGCTCGTGATCCATTCGCCGTTCGGCGGGCGGATCAACCGCGCGCTGGGGCTGACGCTTCGGAAGCGGTTCTGCCGGCGGTTCGATTTTGAGCTCCAGGCCAGCGCGGACGACAACGGCGTCGTTCTCTCGCTCGGGCCGCAACAAAGTTTCCCGATCGATGAAATTCCCCGGATGGTCCATGCCGATCAGGCCGGTCATCTGCTCACCCAGGCCGTTCTGCCGACGCCGTTTTTTACGGTCCGGTGGCGATGGAACACAACCCGTGCGCTTGCGGTGCTCCGGCATCGGGGCGGGAAGAAGGTTCCGCCGGCGCTTCAGCGATTCCGCGCCGATGATCTGCTCACGGCCGTCTTCCCGGCCATCACGGCCTGTCCCGAAAACAACATGGCCGGTCCGGACATCCCGATCCCGGATCACCCGCTCGTTCAACAGACGATGAACGACGCCCTTCACGAGGCGATGGATCTCGACGGACTGGTTAGGCTCTTGGAAGAAATTCAGACGGGGAAGATCCGCGTGACGGCGATGGACGTCCGCGAGCCGACGCCGTTCTCCTACTCGCTCTTAAACGCGCAGCCGTATGCTTTCTTAGACGACGCGCCGCTGGAGGAGCGGCGGGCGCGGGCCGTGGCAACCCGAAGGACGCTTTCGATCGAATCGGTCCGGGATCTCGGACGGCTTGATCCCGATGCGATCGAGAAGGTATGCAATGACGCCTGGCCTGTCGTGCGTGATGCGGATGAGCTGCATGATACGTTGCTGTCCGTCGGGCTACTGCCGGAGGAAGAGGGGAGGCCGTGGGAGCGATGGTTCTCTAAACTGATCGGTTCCGGACGGGCGACACGCGCGGTGGACGCGGACGGAAAAGTTTTCTGGGTCCCGACTGAACGATGGCCGATGGTCTCAGCTTCTCGGTCCGGTTTCACGCCCAACCCGCCTGTTACGGTTCCTTCCGGGATCCGACAGGATTGGTCGGCCTCCGAGGCGTGGGTCTCGGTGGTTCGGGGACGGATGGAAATCGTGGGACCGACGACGGTTGAATCGTTGTCGAGATTTCTTGGTCTGCCGCCTCATCAAGTCGAGTCATCGCTTGGAGCTTTGGAGGCGGAGGGATATGTTTTAAGAGGGCACTTTACCCCGGATGCCACTGACACAGAATGGTGTTCGCGGCGGCTGCTGGCCCGGATTCATCGTCTGACGCTCGACAGCCTGCGTCGTCAGATGGAACCGGTTGCACCGGAGGAGTTGATCCGGTTTCTCTTAGGGTGGGGTCATCTCGCTCCGGGGAAACAGGTGTACGGGCGTGAAGGTCTTCTCGCCGTGATCGAGAAGCTTCAGGGGTTTGAGATCCCGGCCATTCTGTGGGAGCAGGCGATCCTTCCGTCGCGCATCGCCGAGTACAATCCGCGATGGCTGGATGAGATCTGTTTATCGGGCGAGGTGGTTTGGGGACGGGTTCGTTCCGTCGCGTCGCGCGACGCGACCAAAATTCTTCCAATCACGCTGATGCTCCGCGAAGATATGGATTGGCTTCGGTCGGTTGAAGTCGGGCCGGATGATTTGGGATCGGATGCGAAGCAGGTCTTATCGACGCTGCAGGCCCGCGGCGCGCTTTTCGTGAACGAGATCGTTTCGCTCACACGTCTATTGCCTACGCAGGTCGAGGAGGTTTTGTGGGAGCTGGTCGCGGCCGGCCGGGTGAGCGGGGACGGGTTTGGAGCGATTCGTTCGTTGACCTCGCCGATGCGCGATAGGGCCCAGCGGTTGAGACGCCGTATCCGTCGGCGAGGGATCAAGTCGTTCGGGACGACCTCGCAGAGCGGACGATGGTGGGAAATGAAATCGTCCGATCAAGAACAACGTCCCGATAACGTAGGGGCGGTTCGCGAACCGCCCCTACAACAATGGGCGCATCAATTATTAACGCGTTATGGTGTTTTCTTCCGTGATCTTCTCGCTCGCGAAGACGCCGCGCCGTCCTGGCAGGAATTGCTGCCGGTCTATCGCCGTATGGAGTCCAGCGGCGAAATCCGCGGCGGTCGGTTCATCACAGGCGTTGCAGGAGAGCAGTTCGCGCTGCCGGAGGTGGTGGATATGTTGCGCCAGGGGCGACGTGAAGAACCTAATATAGGGGCGTATAGCAATACGCCCCTACCTGTCATCATTTCGGCCGCCGATCCGATGAACCTCGTCGGCATCCTCACCCCCAGCGCAAAAATTCCGGCCATCGCAACCAACGCCGTCGCATATCTCGGCGGCCGTTACATCGGCCATCGCGTGGCCGGAGAGGTCTGGGTGGACCCGAAGCTTGATTCTGAGATCGCCCGCAAACTTGAACGCGCCCTCAGATCCGGCCGCTCGCATTTCAATGCGACGTTTAGGATAGAAGAATGATTGTTTTTGACTCGCTGTTTGAGATAGGTTTAATATGCCGCTGAACCCGTCCACGAAATCTCAGCGAATATTAAGATGGAGATGCCAGTGAGAAAGGCGAAAAAGATCGCTCCGATTCACCCCGGTGAAGTTCTGAACGAAGAGTTTCTAAAGCCGATGGGCATTAGCCAGTACCGCTTGGCAAAGGATATCAGCGTTCCGGCTCGCCGGATCAACGAGATCGTTCACGGAAACCGGGCGATCACGGCCGACACGGCCTTGCGCCTGGGGCGATATTTCAAGATGTCTCCGGAGTTTTGGCTGAACCTGCAGGCGATCTATGACCTTGAAGTCGAAAAGGAAAAGCTTGCGGGCAAACTGGCCCAGTCGGTCCGTGTCTATGCGGCTTGACCCGCTTGTAGCCGCCCGCGCCCTCCAAACCGGCCGGTCGCATTTCAATCCGTCATATTCGTTGGAGGAATGACGACCGGTTGACTCGGTGGGGGAAGAGGAGTATAGAGGAAGGGTAAATTGCTGAGGCCACCCGCGAACTCGCGGCGGCGCGGTAAAATTATTAGGCTCCTTCAGCTATGAACGGAAAAGGGTAATCAGCGGATGAACAGCGTCATGAAGGAACATGTGATCAGCCCGTTGAGTAGGATTGCTATTGGTTTGCTTGTTATCATTGCCATCGTGTCAGCGATTGTCAACATCATAAGAGGTCATGTCGGCCATCCAGGAGCATTCTGGATCATAATCCTGGGCTTCTTACTGTTTTTAATCTCGAAATTATCTGTGATTCTTCGCAAAAAGTGGATCTGCTTCGGTACCAGTTTGATGACAGAAAGCATGGCAAATGTTTACCGGTTTGGATACTGGCTGATGGTCGCAGGAATTCTTTTGACTTTTGTTGATTAGCAGGACGCGGCGGCGCGATAGGATAAGAAAGTGATGAGCAAGACGGATAAATATATACCCGCGTTCGGCCACCACATGCTCACGCCACTGTACGACGTGGCGATCAAGTGGCTCATGCCGGAGGATCGATTCAAGCGTGATCTGATCCGTCAGGCGGCCATCGAGCGGGGCCATCGGGTGCTCGATCTCGGTTGCGGAACCGGGACGCTGACGATCCTGACCAAGCAGCTTCACCCGGAGTCCGACGTGGTGGGCCTCGACGGGGACCCGAAGGTTCTCGAGATCGCCCGCGCGAAGGCCAAAAAAGCCGGCATCGAGATTGTCTTCCAGGAAGGAATGGCGTTTCAGTTGCCGTATCCCGACGGGTCGTTCGACCGCGTGCTGTGCAGTTTGGTCTTGCACCATTTGACCACCGAAAATAAGCAGCGTACATTAAAAGAAATCTGTCGTATTCTTCGATCCGGCGGCGAACTTCATGTCGCGGACTTTGGAAAGCCGAGCAACTTCCCGGCCTATCTGATTTCGCTGTTCATCCGGTTGTTTGAAGACGTGATGGATAATATCAAGGGTTTACTCCCGGATATCTTCGCCCGGGCAGGCTTTGTTCAGATCGAAGAGACGACTCAGTATATGACGATTGTCGGCACACTCTCTCTGTACAAAGCGCGGAAGCTACCCTGATTTCGGGCCCACCCGCGAGATCGCGGCGGCGCGGCATTAATCGTAAACTCGCTCTTTATTTTGCTCCCTCGCATGGCTCACGATGGCTGTGGTTTCTAAAAAGGAGGGCTTGCATGGCTGCATACTTACTTTCGCATGTCACGATTAAGGATCCCGAACTTTGGGGAAGATACGTCAGAGCCGTAGCAGGTACATTTACCCCATTCGGCGGGGAATTTGTGGTTCGGGGAGTGCGGGGCGATGTGCTCGCGGGTAAACATTCGCATACCCATATGGCACTGATCAGGTTTCCTAATGAGGATGCCGTACGGGATTGGTACGACTCTCCTGCCTACCAAGAGCTGGCCAAAGTGCGAGCCAAAGCCGCGGACGTTGATTTTATCGTGTTCCGCGAGTTATGATCGCTATCCACTCAACCGGACCACTTTGGTTTTTTAAAAGCTAATGGGATCAAAGAACAATTATTAACCCTGTGCTGGTCCCACCCGCGAACTCGCGGCGGCGCGGGGTGGAGCGTTAGGATAATTAAAAGGAGCGTTTGATACAAACAATGATTACCCTTTATCAACATCCCGTTTCTCCCTTCTGCATCACGATTGAGGCGATCCTGAAATATGCGAAGGCAGACTATCAGACCGTCAATCTCTTCTACTACGACCGGCGGGCCATTGTGGAGAAGAGCCAGGGACAGTACTATAAGATGCCCTTACTGGAGGATGGTGACACCGTGGTGTGGGATAAAACAGACCTGGGCCAGGAGATTGCCCGGTATCTGAACGCCAAATTTAAGATCAGCCTTTTCCCTCTTGAACTGGAAGGCCTCCAGGCTATTCTGGCCCGCTATATCGAGTACGAAGTCGAGTCGGTCAGTTTTAAGTTGAATGACATCTATTATGAATCCTGGCTGCCGGACTTGTATGACCGGACGATGTGGCTCCGCCATAAGGAAAGGAAGTTCGGTCCGGACTGTGTCGCGTTATGGCAAAGCCATAAAGAGGATCTGCTAAAACAACTCGAAGAGTTGTTGACTCCGCTTGATCAGATGGTATCCCAACAGCCGTTTCTGACCGGTAATGCCCCTCGCTTTGCGGATTTTGATCTCTTCGGCATCCTGGGCAACTACACCTTCAGCGGTCACAACAAATTACCGAAACAGTTCGGCCATCTTAAGCGATGGCATGAAGGAATGAAGAAATTGAGTTAAAGCCCCCCGCGCCCTCGCGGTGGCGCGGGTTGGGTTGTTAGGCAGTTACGCGTTTTCCAATTCATAATATCTTAACCATTGCAAGAGAAGGGAACCAGGGGTATGAACAAAACCATCGTCTTCATTCATGGAGCTTTCATGACGCCCCTATGCTGGGAAAAGTTTATCAGGTTCTTCGAGAGCAGAGGATACAAATGCCTGGCCCCGACTTGGCCATACAAGGACAAGCCGTTTGAAGCACTCAGAAACAATCCTCCGCCGGAACTGGCGCGGCTCGGTGTCACCGAGATCGTTGATCATTACGAAAAGATCATCAAGACACAAGAGGAACGTCCAATTTTAATCGGGCACTCGTTCGGTGGCCTTTTCGTGCAATTACTTCTCGACCGAGGGTTGGGTGCGGCCGGCGTTGCGATCGACTCTGTGCCACCGAAAGGTGTCCTCCCGCTGCAATGGACTGTTTTAAGATCGATCGCAGGTGTGCTGCTCAAATGGCGGGCTTGGAAGCGCATCGTCTACATGTCCTTTTCGGAGTTCCAGTATGCGTTAGTGCACACGCTTCCGCTCGCCGAACAGAAAGCCGCGTACGACCGACACGTTGTGCCGGAGACCGGCCGCATCTTTTTCCAAGCGGGTCTGGCGCCCTTAGATCCGCACAACGCTGTTCGGGTGAATTTCAACAACGCCGACCGTGCCCCATTACTCTTGATTGCGGGAACGGAAGATCACCTCGTCCCGGTGAGCATGAATAAGTCGAATTATGCGAAGTACAAAGGTTCGGCGGCACAAACCGACTTCAAAGAGTTTACCGGCCGGACACACTGGATCATTGCACAAGACGGTTGGGAGGAAGTCGCTGAATATATTGCCGATTGGTTGGAGCGATTGCCAAACAAAAAGGTGTAAGGCTGGAGTATCCAGTATGCTCCTAACAATTCGGTAGACCTGCCCGCGTCATCGCGGCGGCGCGCGGTTTGACGTAGAGAGGAGGGGTCTGTTACAATGGGGGTATTCAAAAGATACCAGAAAAGGAGTCGCTAATGTCCAAACCCATTGGGGAAATTGTGAAGTACACCGTGGTGATCTACAAAAGTCCGCGCGGCTATCATGTAAATTGTCCGGCGCTCTCCGGATGCGTCAGTCAGGGCGACTCATTAACGGAAGCCCTGGAGAATATCAAGGACGCCATTCGAACCTATATCCACATGATCAAGAAGGAGACCCGGAACAAAACGACGACCGAGGTACAAGTGGCGGTCTAAATGCTTTTGCCGACCTCTCGGCCGAAGGAGTCGTTCGCGCTCTTCGAAAG
>JACQBZ010000031.1 GCA_016194285.1 Nitrospirota bacterium
GAGGTCGACCTTTTCATCCGAAAGAACGCGGAGCGCCTGCAAACCATTTCCAGCCTCAAAAAATGTCTCGACGGACTCGTCTTTGCGGAGCGTTCGGATGATCTCTCGACGCGTTTCCTTCGAATCGTCCACGATCAGAATGTTCATTCCCATCGAGATGAAATCCTTCAAATAGATGATGACGATAGGGTCAACGAAAACCAGGCCATCAAAGTCATCCGACGATCTCTCATATAAAGAGATGCGGATATTCTTTCTTCACCTTTTCCAGTGCACGACTGACCAGGAAGCCTTCATCCGTTAATAACTTGATCTGTTTCAAAATCTCGATGTCCTGCGCATTGAATCGTTTAAAGAACTTCAGTCCGTGTTGTTCCAAACGAGGAGCCACGATCCCAATGAGGATCCAATATTCCAATTGCCGCGACGAAATGCCGACCTGCCGGCAGACATCCGTGGTACCGTATAGATCCGCATTGAGTCTGGACATCGTCATGATTCCTCACGCACTTTTAAAGTTTAGCACATCATACAGAATTGTGGGGATGGAGCGGATTTATTTATAACATCATGTACTTATTGTAAAAATTACAAACAAGAGATACGATGGATGGCTGTTTCTCCGTCCCGCACGGGGGTGCGAAACGGAATGAATTTCAAATCTTGGGGTCAGGAGAGTTGGACGATGGCGGGTATCGCGGTGGATATCCAATACCGTCGCATACCTGTTGCGGAAACAGGGTATGAACAGTTTTATTTCAACAAAGGTTTCTTCAGAGATGTTCTGCTACTGGCGAACATGAATTGTGAGAAGGATTCTAAGATTGGCTTTGGCAGCCGTGGTTTCATCTAACCACACGTAACCAATCGCGCCGTCCGTCTCTTGGACCATCGTAATCACCTCTCCCGAATTATTTTGAGGGATCGGCGGAATGCCGCCTTCCCGGAATAATCGATTATTCCAGTACGTTACGTACTCATCCCCTGAGAAATTCAAGACCTTATTTAAAAATTGAGATCGGATGGTCTGGCTATCACGCTGATCAATGGGTTTGAGCCGGACGCCTGCGATGAGTTGTTTTTCGCCCTTATAGATCTCTTTGATCCCGTCAAGGGTCAGAGTATCTACTGGAAAAGATTTGCCGGCAATCATCGCCATCTCCCTGATTTCGGCCGCGGCAACGGACCCAACGTTCATCAAAGCAGAGAGGACACATAAAAAGGCCAGGCCTCCCAATTTAGTCAAGAGCCTCGGTCCAGGTTTTTTTATTTTAACTCGTCTGTCGACCGATACGATTTTCAATTGTAGCCTCGTCCTTTTAAAATGCAAAGGCCCATTGGATGGCAGTCTCATTATAGTTGTCGGAGGGCGTGTTGATAAACCGAATCTCGGCCTTTATCGAACTGCGCGGAATGAGATCGAAACGCAACCCTGCGACGGTTTTGCTCATGTCTTGGGTTGCGAGGGCAACAAAATAGGGATCGTTTGCGAGAACCGTCCATCGCTCAAAGCGCCCATATGGGGTAACTCGATTCATTATTTTCAAACCGATCTGCGCATACCAAACATAGTCCAAGTAGGATTGACCGTGGTAGTTGTAGTCACGGAACTGATACCCCTCGGACAGGAATTCGATGTTGTGCGCCAGGTACTCAAGATTAACGCCGTAGATTTGCTGGTTGACCACGCTGGTGGTACTCCCATCGGGCGAAACGATGGGAACCTCTGTGACACCATCCGATTCATAGAACCGAAGTTGTTGTATGTTTCCGGAGATTCCTATCCCGAGGCCGCGAATCGCCCGGGGCGTATATCGGAGCATAAACGTGGCCGCTTTGTTCTTGCTGTCGTCGCCTGTGCTGTTCGGCGACAGCGAGCCACCTGAGGTAGTTGCAGGGTCAACGTTTTGTACACGAGGACCGTTGCCTCCCATGAGGTCGTATTCCAACCCGCCCATCCGTGTGTCGAACAATCCACCAACCCACAATCCCACGAGGTGGGTCGGGACAAGGCCACCCGCATCCTCAAATCTTAAGAAGTCGGGCCGTTCGATCGACGTTTGAAGCTGTCTCCCGTGGTGGTAGGTCATGTTCCAGTAACTGAGAGCATTATGGAACCGGCCTGCGCGCACGAACAGGGCGTCATTAAAAAGGTAGCCGATCTGGAGTCGCTCAATATCCACGCTGCCGCCATTTGTATTCGGATCAGCCGAGTAATTAAACTCGGTTAAAAAGTCCACGCGGTCTGAGAGGTTCTCCCGGATAAAAAGGTCTAACTCACCCAATGCGAAAGTGCCATTGGTATTGGGATCGGTGAGGTCTTTTTTGTGCCACGCGTAGGTATACGTGATGTCCGAGAAGCCCTGTAGTTCTAATCCGAAGACTTTGGGGGGAAGAAAAAGAAAAGCGGCGATGACTAAGCTAAAAATGATGCGATTTGATTTGATTCTCCTTAACCTACGCTGTTCTTTTCCCAATCGGATGCTCCTTCTTTTGAGCTTTTAGGAAAAGTCTTTTCTGGATGTCAAACAAACAATTGGCGCCTTTATAACCGATCTAATTTCAAATGTCAAGAGAAAAATGAAAAAAGCACCGGAACTCGGAGTTGACACAAGGATGCGATGTTAGATAACAGCGGGTTGTCCGGTTTTTTTCTTGGCATCCGGGTCGTTCTTCTTTTCACTGAAATGGGTTTTTGTGGCCTCTTCGATCAAGGCCGCGACGTCGAGGACCAAAATCGTCTTTCGGTTCCCCAGTTCGGTTGCCCCGGCGATTCCCGGCGTGTCGCGAAGAAATTCACCCAGGGATTTAATGACGATCTCCTGTTGGCCCTCGATGGCGTCGACAACGAGGCCGATGCGTTTTTCGGCCAGTCCGACCACAATGACATAGAGGCGATCCTCCCCCGATTCCGTTGCAGGAAGGTGAAACACATCCCGGATTCTCAGGAGTGCCAGGGTGTGATCACGAAGCCGGGTGACTTCGCGCTTTTCAACGGTTCGGATATCCTTGGATTGAATCATCAGGCTTTCTGACACCGAATTGAGCGGGATGGCGTAAATCTCGGTCCCGACCCGAACGACGAGAGCCTTGATAATCACCAGCGTGATCGGAAGGGTGATTGAAAACTTGGTGCCTTTACCCATCTCGGTTTCGACGTCGACCAGGCCGCTGAGCTTGCTGATGTTCTTGGCCACCACGTCCAGTCCCACCCCTCGACCGGAGACCTCGGTCACCTCCTCCGCCGTGCTGAAACCGGGGGTGAATAAGACATTGATCAGTTCGCGCTGATCATATTCCTTGTTTTTGTCCAACAGGCCGCGCTCGAGCCCCTTTTTATAGATCTTGGCGAGGTCAACTCCCAATCCATCGTCTTCAACCTCAATGACCACGTTATTTCCTTTTTGTATCGCTCGGAGGTTGATAATTCCGATTTCGGGTTTCCCGGCTTTTAGGCGATCTTCCTTCAATTCGATCCCGTGATCCAGAGAATTTCGAATCAGGTGCATCAAGGGATCCGCAATTTCTTCAATCATCGATTTATCCAGCTTCGTTTCTTCTCCGGAGATTTGGAGATCGACCTCCTTGCCCAGCTCACGCGACAATTTCCGGACGACCCGAACCAATCGGTCAAACACCTGGCCGATCGGGATCATCCGGATTTCGACCAAACCCTCTTGCAGCTCTCCGACACGACGATCCAGGGCCTGATACGCCTTTTGCAGTTCAACCCCCGTGGTGGTAAAACCTTGGTTGTGACTCATTTCCTTGCTGATCTGTCCGATCACCGCCTTGTTTAGCACCAGTTCACCCACGACATTCAATAAGGTATCCAGTTTTCCAATGTCCACACGGACCGTCGGCGTGATACTCCGAATCGACCCGGACCCCTTGTCCTCTTCCGGGGCGGCGGGCACGACGCTTTCGTCGGACCGCCCCCTTTCCATTTTTAGGCCGATCGGCCGGATCTCAAGCTGGTCCTGAGAAAATTGAGATTGAAGGGTTTTTAGATCGGTCTTCGTGCCGATAATCAGTTTAAAGACGATGCCTGCTTCAGGAGACATGCCGGGGCTGGGTAAGGTGGTAATGATCTCGCCAAAGGATTGCAACTTCGTATTTAATTTGGCCAGGTCCTTGTCAAAGGTTTCCAATGGGAATCGCACGGTGAACTCAAAGAGATTTATTTTCAGGCGGATGTTTTCGTTTAGACGATGGGTTTCATATTCCGTGAGGACTTTCAGCAGGGCCGGATCAATCCCTTCGGCTCCCGCTGAAGAGGGTGATTTCGGCCCTCCGGACATGACCTGCTGGATTTGTTGAAGCATCGGGGTAATATCCGCTTCCTCACCCTTTCCTGCATTCACAGACTCGATTAATCCCCGGAGCAACTCCATCCCTTTAAAAAGGGTGTCCATAACCGGTTGGCTCATTGGAAGCTTTCCCATCCGTAAGTTATCGAGCATGTCCTCCAGACGATGGCTGATTTCCGAGACCTTCTTCAGGCCGACCATCCCGGACATTCCTTTTAAGGTGTGGGCCGCCCGAAAAATCGCGTTCAGGACATCCGGCCGCACGGTCGTTTTATCCTCCGTGGCTTCCATCGCGAGAAGATTCTGGTTGAGGTTTTCGATGATTTCTTCGGCCTCGGCCACAAACTCTTTCAGCAAGTTTTCCGGCTTAGACATGGGTCCCCGTCCTTCAAATGCGTTATCCGTGGGTGATTTTCTTGACAATGGTCTTTAGTTTTTCCGGATCAAAGGGTTTGGTAATGTACTCCGCCGCTCCAAGGGCTAACCCCTTTTTCCGGTCTTCGTCCCCCTGTTCCGTCGTGACAATAATCATCGGGATATTTTTATAGGCCGAATTATTCTTCACGAAATTGACGATCTCCAGACCGTTGATATCCGGCATATTAATATCCGTAATAATGAGGTCAAAACGGTGTGCGGGAAGCGCTTTGAGCGCTTCGAAGCCGTTGCCGGCTTCCACGGTTTCATATCCCGACAACTCTTCAACGGTGGAAGAAATCAATGACCGCATGGCCGCGGAGTCTTCGACCACAAGGACTTTTTTAGGCATCGGGCTACCCTCTCTCCGTTACGGCTTCCAGGTCTCTACCTTACGGCCTTGAGGATTGTGTGTCGTGCAACTTCCGTTCGAGCAACGCCTTGCCAAATGCAAAACCGGTTACTTTGATGAAGGCTTCCAAGCCTTCGGTGTCCCCGATCTTTTCTTTTCTGGGAATATTATCACCGTAAAGAATCGCAATGACCCGACCCTCGCAAATCAACGGCGCCACGAAGATCTCCGAAGGCCATTCTTTCCCGAGCTGATCCACAAAATACTGGTGCCATTTGGACTGGGGCAGCTGACTTTTATAGGTCGCCTTCTTCTCGATCACTTCCCTGAATACGGAAGAATCGGATAACGGGATGGAAATCGAGCGGACCCGTTCTTGCGGGGAGCCTTCCGGAAGGATCAACCCAAACTGGCCGAGTCCTACAATGTCATCTTTCCGGACCAAAAGGATCACCGCCCGGTTCATGATCTCGCTCGCAAATCGTAATACGAGGAGTGTGATTTCACTGCTGGTGGACGGGCCGGATAGTTCGGCAATCATCGAGGTCAGAAGCATTAGATCTTTCCGGTTTCCTGCAGGACCCGGGGATGTCCCGGAAGGAGAGGGGGAAGAGGGTTCTTCCGCCGGCCCTCCTTTGTGCGAGGCCGAGGAGGAGGGCTTTGAAGGCGGCGTCGAATCGATCGAAGGGCGGACAGGCATCGTCTCGGAAGATCGCAAAGGCGGGGCCACCTGAGTCATTTCGAGATCATCGGGCCCCTTCGGTGTGGAAGCGGCCGGAACCGGTTTAGGCGGAACGGGCTCTGCCTTTGTTTTCTGTTCCTCATCCTGGAGTCGCGCACCTTCCAAAAGTAGAAATTCGGTGTTTAAACCCTGGCGGAGAACGACCTCTTCTTCCGTTGCAGGTCCCAGTTCAAAATGGAATGATCCGGTATTCCAGCTCAACAGATCCTTGACAATGAAAATGATGTGCTCACGGATCTCTCGTTCAAGCGTTTCTTGATCGATGGCTCCCATTTCCAACAGAAGGGTCCCGATCGGTTTCATGGAGCCCCGGCCCTTCTGAACCCGTAACGCATATTCAAGATCATCATTGGTGACGATGCCCTTTTTGACGAGCGTGTAACCCAGACGGCTGCGGGTATCTGATGTGGCATAGATGACGTGGCCTTGAGTAAACACCAGTCGTCCCGTTCCCTCTTTGCGGATCAGTGTCAGAACACCGGACCGCTTACTCAGGCTGATGATCTGAAAGATATCGCTTAATCCCAGATCTTCTAAGCGTCCTTCAAGGCTCATGCCCCTTTATCCCTCGACTTCAAATCGGAAGTCCTCGATGACGGTATTGGTCAGCAATTTCTGGCACATTTCGGCCACCTGTCGTTTGGCTTCCTCAAGCGACATCGGCGATAGCTCGATTTCAATATACTTCCCAAGACGGACGCCTTTGATGACCGTATATCCCAGGTGGTGAAGCGATTGTTGAACCGCCTTGCCTTGAGGATCCAGAATACCGTTCTTGAGTGTCACATAAACTCTGGCCTTCATAAAACGATGCGACGTCTATCCCCGCCGCCCCCTGTGTCCCGTTTTCTCTGTACGCTCAAGAGAATACCCGCTTATAGATCAAATCGATATGTCGCAGGTAGTAGTCCGGTTCAAAACAATCATCGATCTCCTGCGGCTTCAAATACTTTCGGATAAAACGATCCGTCTTAATCATATCCATAAAGCGACCTTTTCCTCGCCAGGCGGCCATGGCCAGCCGCTGCACCGCTTCGTAGGCCTCTTCCCGCTGGGCGCCGCGCTTGGCCAGTTCCAAGAGAATCCGCTGAGAATAGATCAGGCCCCCACGCCGTTCCAGGTTGGCCTTCATATTTTCAGGATACACCAACAACGTATCGATGAGGTCCGTCAATCGGTTTAACAGATAATCGACCAAGATCGTGCTGTCCGGGATAATGACACGTTCAACCGATGAATGACTGATATCCCGTTCGTGCCATAAAACCACATTCTCCATCGCGGCCTGGGCGTTTGATCGAACAATACGGGCCAATCCGGACAGATTCTCGGCCCCGATCGGGTTTCGTTTGTGAGGCATGGCCGAAGAACCCTTCTGCCCTTCCGCGAAATATTCTTCTACCTCCAAAACTTCGGTCCGTTGGAGATGACGAATCTCGGTGGCAAATTTGTCCACACTGCTGGCCACGAGGGCCAGGGTCGTCAGATAATGGGCGTGGCGATCCCGCTGAATGATTTGATTGGATATCGGAGCCGGTATTAACCCGCATTCCTGGCAAACAAACTCTTCAACCGAGGGGTCCAGGTGAGCGTAGGTCCCCATCGCGCCGGATAATTTTCCATAACGGGTCAATTCCTTCGCCTGCCGCATTCGCTCCAGGTGCCTCTGAACTTCGGAGTACCAAAGCGCGAGTTTCAAACCAAAGGTGATCGGTTCGCCGTGTACGCCGTGGGACCGACCCACCATCACGGTCTTTTTGAATTCCATCGCGCGACGTCGCAACACATCCCGCAAATGCTCCAGGTCTTGAATAATCAGATCCGCGGTTTCCTGCATTAATATCGCCAGCGAGGTGTCCAAGATATCCGATGACGTCAACCCAAGATGAATAAAGCGCGCCTTCGGGCCGACTTGCTCGGCCAACATGGTTAGAAAAGCAATCACGTCGTGTTTGACAACCCGTTCAATTTCCTCCATCCGCTTTGGATCGACTTTGGCCTTCTTGCGCAGGACCGAAACGACCTCCTTGGGAATATCCCCGCGACGGGCGAGACCCTCGCAGGCCAGCAATTCGATCCGGAGCCATGTTTCCAGCTTATGCCGGGTATCCCAAATCGCTTTCATCTTGGGCAACGTATACCGATCGATCATGCGCTCCCCGTCAGGTCCAATACCCGTTGACGAATCCGTTGAGCTTTTTCCTCCTCCGGAACGAGAAGAGACAGTTCCATCGGACAGCCCGGATCCGTGCGAAGACTTTTTAGAATCACCTCCACCGCCTTGGCATCTTCCGAGGCCCGCCCGGTTTGCCCGAACAGCTCGACGGCACAGTCTTTGATATGAAGTTGGGAGAGGGTATGGCCGATATGCGAATAGATATCTTGAAGAATTCTCTGCGTCAATTCTTCTCTCTTTCCTAAGCCAATGATGAGGATTTTTTGCGCGTGTAACTTCCGCTGGGTGGCCAGCAGCGTCGTTTCTTTCACATCCCCGCGAATCCGGTTGCGGAGAATCAACCGGGAAAGGATCCCGTTATAGATCCAGTCCAGCTCGGCGGCCAGACCGGTTAAGGGACAGTCGTCTTGGAAGAACCCTGCCACGAGCACCTCGGCATTGATCTTGGTAACCTTCTGGGCGAGAACCTTGATCGACGACATGGTTGTTATTCGCGGGTGACTTCAGACCCCCTTTTTCGCGAGGGATTCCTCCTTGATGATATGATCCAATATTCCATTCACGAACGCACTGGACTCCTCATCCGAATATCGCTTGGCGATCTCAATGGCCTCGTTGATCGTCACCTTGGCCGGGATATCCGATACCATTAAAAGTTCAAAGATCGCGCATCGAAGAATATTCCGGTCGATGATCGACATCCGATTGAGGGTCCAATGCTGCGCGTGCTTTTGGATTAAACGGTCGATATCCGTCTGATGTTTGAGAACGCCATCCACCAAAGAGTCTGCGAACGCTCTGGCTCCCATCGGCGCCGGATGGAGTTCCCAAAATTGCTTTCGCCAATCCGGCCCGTCTTTGTTCACATCCAGCTGAAAAAGCATCTGGAGCGCCAGCTCTCTTGATTTCCTTCGATAACCCATGCGAATCTCAAAGAACCTACCGAACGAGTCGGCCTGTTCTACTTCAGTTCCTTAAGGAGACCGACCATTTCAAGCGCCGTCTTGGCCGCGTCCCCGCCCCGGTCGAACCGTTTTGGATCGGCCCGTTGCATCGCCTGCTTTTCCGTATCGGTGGTCAAGACACCGAAACTTATGGGAATGCCCGTTTCCAGCATGACGTGCAACAGGCCCTGGCTCACGGCCTGGCTGATGTACTCAAAATGGGCGGTCTCTCCCCGGATAACCGCACCCAGGCAGATCACGGCGTGGAATGCATGCGACTGAGCCAATCGTCTCGCCGTTAACGGGATTTCAAAGGCCCCCGGGACTTCGGCGATCTCGATGTCCTCTTCCTTGACGCCGTGCTTGCGCAAGCTCCTTAACGCGCCTTCCAAGAGCTTTGCGGTCACCTTGCGATTGAATTTACTGATGACAATTCCAAAACGATGCCGATCGCCCTTGAGGCGACCTTCATGAACTTTGACCATCATCCGACCCGATCGCCAACGGCGCGTGTGTTACACCTTGTCTAAAAGATGGCCCAGTTTCTGTTTCTTGGTTCTCAGATATCGTACATTCCGATCGTGCGGTGCCATCTCGATGGGCACCCGTTCGACCACCTTGAGTCCGTATCCGTCCACCCCGACAATTTTCCGGGGATTGTTCGTCATGAGACGTATCTTGCTCAGTCCAAGATTCACAAGGATTTGGGCACCGATCCCGTAGTCTCGAAGGTCGGGTTTAAACCCAAGCTCCAGATTGGCCTGAACCGTGTCCATCCCCTGATCCTGCAGACCGTAAGCCTTAATCTTGTTCAGGAGACCGATCCCGCGTCCTTCCTGATTGAGGTACAGGAGCACTCCTTGTCCGGCCTGTTCAATCATTTCAAGCGCGCGATGAAGCTGCTCGCCGCAGTCACATCGATTTGAACCGAAGACATCTCCGGTCAGACAGCCGGAATGGACACGAACCAGCACCGGCTCTTCCGGATCAATCTTCCCTTTGATCAGGGCGATATGGATGCCTTGGTCAATTTCGTTTTCGTAGGCAACGAGTTTGAATTCGCCGTACTGGGAGGGAAGCATCGCCTCGCTGACCCGGCGCACAAGGGATTCTCGCTGCATCCGGTATTGGATAAGATCCTTGATCGTGATAATCTTGAGATCGTAGTGCCGCGCAAACTCCATGAGTTGGGGAACGCGGGACATGGTTCCGTCCTCGTTCATAATCTCGCAGAGCACCCCGGCCGGATAAAGACCGGCCAATCGTGCCAAATCGACGGAGCCCTCCGTCTGCCCCGCCCGCTTGAGAACGCCCCCCTTCTGGGCCTTGAGCGGGAAAATATGGCCCGGTCGGGCAAGGTCCGAAGGTCTCGTTTTGGGGGCGATCGCGGCCAGGATTGTCTTCGAACGATCCGCCGCCGAAATCCCCGTGGTTACACCTTCTCTCGCGTCGATCGAAACCGTGAAGGCCGTCCCGAAGGCTGCGGTATTCTCGGAGACCATGGGAGGAAGCTGAAGCTCATCCGCCCGCTCCGGTGTGAGGGTCAGACAGATTAAACCGCGGCCATATTTGGCCATGAAATTGATCGCTTCCGGACTGACCATTTCAGCCGCCATGACGAGATCGCCTTCATTTTCACGGTCCTCATCGTCAACAAGGATCACCATCCGACCCTCTTTAATGTCTTGTACAGCCTCATCAATCGAATGAAACTTGAAATCGGCGTTCATCTTTTTTGAGTACGCCCTCGGATACTATTTCAACCTGCTGTGGAAAATTCTTTCCATTACTTTATAACTATATAAGATGAAAGGTGTTTTGTCAAACAAAAAATCCCCTGGAACGGTCTCGCTTCCAGGGGATTTTTCTCTATATGGTCAGACAGCGAAATGTCGAAATAGTCCTGTTCGATCCCGACCGCGTTAAACGTCGTAGTAGAGGAAGAACTCATACGGATGGGGTCTTAATCTCATTGGATCGACTTCCTTTTCCCGCTTGTATTGAATCCAGGTTTCAACAACGTCATTTGTGAACACGCCCCCTTTTAACAGAAAGGCATGGTCTTTTTCCAAATTATCCAAGGCATCATCCAGGCTACCCGGCATGGTCGGAATCTTCGCGGCCTCTTCAGGCTCTAGATCATATAGATCCTTGTCCATGGGCAATCCGGGATCGATCTTATTTTCGATGCCGTCAATACCGGCCATCAACATCGCTGCAAAACCCAGGTATGGGTTGCAGGCCGGATCCGGGAACCGGACCTCGATCCGTTTGGCCTTCGGATTGGCGGAATACATGGGTATCCGAACGGAAGCCGAGCGGTTCCGGCTGGAATACGCCAGAAAAACCGGAGCCTCAAATCCCGGTGTAAGGCGCTTGTAGGAATTCGTAGTCGGATTGGTAAAGGCCGCGAGGGCCGGTGCATGTTTCAGGATACCGCCGATGTAATGCAGGCAGGTCTTGCTGATCCCGGCATATTCTTTACCCGCAAAGAGCGGCTTCCCGTCCTTCCAGATGGATTGATGGGTATGCATTCCGGTTCCGTTGTCGCCGAACAGCGGCTTCGGCATGAACGTCACCGTTTTCCCGTGACGTTTGGCCACATTCTTTACGATGTATTTGTATAACAACATCTTGTCGGCCATCCGAACGAGTGAATCATAGCGCATATCGATCTCGGCCTGCCCGGCGGTAGCCACCTCGTGGTGCTGTTTCTCGACCACAATTCCGGCCTTTCTCATCTCGACGATCATTTCCGTCCGGATATCTTGCTGACTGTCGGTGGGAGGAACCGGGAAATACCCTTCTTTATGGCGGGGCTTATAACCCAAATTGCCCCCGTCTTTTCCGGCGTTCCAGACCCCTTCTTCCGACTCAATAAAGTAGTATCCGCTGTGAGTGTTTTGATCAAATCGGGCCCCGTCGAAGATGAAGAACTCGGCTTCCGGACCGAAGTAGGACACATCGCCGAGCTTGCTTTTCAAAAGATAGGACTCGGCTTTTTTGGCGACGTAACGCGGATCGCGGCTGTACGGCTCTTGCGTGATCGGATCCAGAATATCGCAGACCATACTCAGCGTCGGGACCTGACAGAAAGGATCGATTATCGCCGTGTTCGGATCGGGAATGACCAGCATATCGCTGTTGTTGATCGCCTGCCAGCCTCGAATGGACGAACCGTCAAACCCAGACCCCTCTTTGAAAAGGGCCTCGGTCATTTCTTCCACCGGAATGGTGAAATGCTGCCACATCCCGGGAAAATCCACAAATTTTAGATCCACCGCTTCGACTCGGTTCTTTTTTGCAAACTCCAAAACTTCTTTGACGTTCATGAAAACCTCCTTCGATTAAATAATCATGGTTCCTAATCCAATCGGTTCAGGGTCGTCGTCAACCCTAAGGGACCGTTGTTTCCTAATACCCTTTCCTCGGGATCGTCATTGAACCCGAGCGGTTTCCAAAAACTGTTCAATGCCCTGCGCCAAAGTTTCTTTAAGATGCCGGATTCTATCAGGATCCACTATCTTTTGTCCAGTCTGATCGACCACATGGAAGACATCCACGATCTGGTCCAGATGGGTCGCCACCTTGGCCGTTTGAATCGACAGACCGAGAGAAAACAGGGATTGGGCGATGACGGACAGCAAGCCGGTACGGTCCGGAGCGAACACCTCGATGATCGTGTATTTTTCAGATGTGCTACTGTCCACCGCGATCTGAACAGGGTCGATCCTTGGAAAGACCTGGACATTCGATCGGATTCTGGTCACGATGTTCGCCGGGTGTTCCGGCTGTTTTTGACCCAGGAGCACGAGGGTGATCGCATCCCGAAGCTCTTGAAGACGATAGGGAGCGGACGGACCTGAAAAATCTGGATCCTGAACTTGAAACGTATCCACCACGACATTGTTCGACCATGTGGTGATGGTTGCTCCAAGGATTTGGAGACCCTTGGCCGCCAAAACGGACGTGATCTTGTAGAAGATTCCCGGCGTGATGTCGTCGAACGTGTAGACGTTGTACTCGGTCAAATTTCGTTCGGGATCGTTTTCGGCATAAACCGTGACGCTCTTCGGTTGAAGTTCATAAATCCTCTCGAGGTCCAATGCGATGCGCTCCGGAGGCGTCGCGATGAGATACCGCGACGTCATTGCAGTCAATTGGTTCTCCAGCCATTCCGATTCGTAAAGACCCCGGAGCCGGGAATGAATGGCCTGTCGAATCTGTTTAATCTTTTCTTCTTCGGCGACCAGCGTGGTCTCTCCGGTTAAAATCTCCCGCGTTTTTGTAAAGAGTTCCGTGAGCAGGTCTTTTTTCCAGGCGTTCAGCGTACCGGGTCCGACCGCCGTGACGTCGGCCATCGTCAGGACATAAAGCATCCGGAGGGTCTCCGGCGTTCCCACCGCTTTTGCAAACTGCAGGAGCACATTGTCATCGGCTAAATCCCGGCGAAAGGCCACGTGCGTCATGATCAGATGCTGACCCACCAGAAAAACGAGTTGCTCCGTTGTGGCGGAATCAAATCCCAGCCGCTGCCCGGTCTCCAAGGCGAGCGCCGCCCCGATTTGCGAATGATCACCGCCTAAACCTTTTCCAAGATCATGCAGCAACAGGCTCAGAAAAAGGACTTCACGGGGACGATTCTCCCGAAAAGCATGAGCCGGTCCACCCTCCTGCTCCAACAGTTTTTCGGCTTCTTCAACCGCTCGAAGACAATGTTCGTCCACCGTGTATTTATGATAAAGGTTGAACTGCATCAACCCTCTCACCCTTCTGAACGCCGGTAAGATCTGTTCGAGAATACGGAACCGGTGAAGGCCGCGCAGGGTCTCGGAGACCTTCGCGTCCGCCGATAACATGGACAGGAACACCGCATACGACTCCGGATTGGAAAAATGGTTCGGATCCCACTGTCCCATCATGTCCGTGAGTTGGTGCTGGGTTTCAGCGGATAATCGAGCGTCATTTTCTTGGGCAAGGCGGAACAGGGTCAAGACCCGGTCGCCGTGGCTTAACACCGGCGATCGAAATTCGGAAAGGATCGAAATCTCTTGTCCGGATAGGACGAAATAGCGGCCGATTTTCCGATGTGACCAACGGTTACGAAGCCGACTCCAGACGCCTTTGGACGTCATGCCATCAAGGTATCGGCCGGTGATCTCGGCGATGGCCGTCGTCTGGTCATAATATCGTTGCATGAACTGTTCGACGCCCAAAAGATGGGGATTGTCGTGGTACCCCCAGCTCGCCGCCAGGCGAACCTGCTCCTCAAAGGTGAGCGTATCCTGGCAGCGACCGGAAAAGAAGTGAAGCTCGTTGCGGATACGCCACAAAAATTCCTGAGCTTCCGAGAGCGCACGAAAGTCCTGTTTCGATAAGACCCCGTGTTCTTTCAGCTGTTCGAAAGAAGAAGTCCCATAATGAGCCTGCGCTGCCCAGCGGGGCAGATGCAGGTCCCTTAACCCACCCCGACTTTTCTTGATGTGGGGCTCGAGAAGGTGGATCGTGGTGCCGTACTGTTCACACTCGTCTTCCCGGCTGCGGATCTTGG
Organism: Nitrospirota bacterium; assembly: GCA_016194285.1. Taxonomy (GTDB): domain Bacteria; phylum Nitrospirota; class Nitrospiria; order JACQBZ01; family JACQBZ01; genus JACQBZ01. The sequence goes on from JACQBZ010000031.1 coordinate 14,493, forward strand.
CTTTGATAAAAAGAGCCGGACGAGTGTGAACGACCTTGCGTTGATATCGCGATCGGAATTGGTCAAACAGCGCCCGGCTCCCCGTCAGAAAACGGGCCTCCATTAAAGCCGTGCGAACCGTCAGATCGGCTTTACCGATGGCGATGCAATCGTTGACCGTCCGCGCGCTGTGTCCCACCTGGAATCCGACATCCCACAGATTTTGCAACAGGGTGCCGGCCATCTTCTGGATCTCTGCCCGAATGGAGGGCCGGTGGAGAAACATAATATCGATATCGGAATATGGAGATCGCTCTCCCCGCCCGTACCCCCCCAGCGCCGCGATCGCCAACCCGTCTTCGAATTTCCAGCGCTCCTGTGGAGGCACGCCTTGCAAAACTTCCCGATAGATCCGTTCAATGACCTCGTCCGTCAGATCCGTCAGCGCGGCGATCACCTGCTCGCCCGTCGCGCCCTGGGCATGATGCCGTTGGATTTCGACAAGGCGTTCTTTTAGATAATCCTTGAGCATGTTTATTTCATTTTAAACCTCCGCCGCCATCATATCACGAACGGATCACAAAGCGGAATCCCCCGACTCGCCGGTTCGGATACGAACCGCCTGGGATAAATCGGTCACGAAAATTTTCCCGTCGCCGATCGTTCCGGTCTTGGCCTTGCTCACGATCGCTTGGATCGCCCGATCGGCCAAGGCATTACTGACGACTACTTCGATCTTGATTTTGGGAACGAACTCGATCGCATATTCCGCTCCCCGGTACGTTTCTTTGTGGCCTTTCTGGCGGCCGAACCCTTTCACCTCGCTTACGGTCATTCCCTGAATGCCGATCTCTGACAGAGCTTCTTTCACTTCATCAAGTTTGAAGGGCTTGATGATGGCCTCGATTTTTTTCATCGCGTTTCTCCTTTTATTCGGTAAGAGACCTTGCGGTTCTGTAGGGGCGCCATGCATGGCGCCCAGGGCAGGATGCATCCTGCCCCTACAGTGTTCCCCCACCATTCACAAAATTTAAAGGACATATCCGTTCTCGTTGTGCTGGCTCAAATCCAGCCCCACCCGCTCCTCATCTTCCGTCACTCTCAGGCCCATGATTATATCAACAACCTTTAGGATAATAAAGGTTCCGACCAGGGCCAGAATCCATGAGGCCGCGACGGCCACAAGCTGCGGGATCATCTGGGCGGGATTGCCGAAGAACAGACCGTCGTTGCCACCCGGGTTGATTGCCTTGGAGGCAAAGAGACCCGTGGCGATCGCCCCCCAGGTCCCACCAATGCCATGAACTCCAAAGGCATCGAGCGAGTCGTCATACCCTAATTTCCCTTTCAGGACGACCGCCGCAAAATAGCAGAAAACCCCTGCTCCGATCCCGATGATGATCGATGACATGGGTCCCACAAAGCCTGAGGCTGGAGTGATCGCCACCAGACCCGCAACCGCTCCACTCGCTGCGCCTAACACGGTCGGCTTACCGCGATAACCCCATTCCGCAAACATCCAGGCCAGAGCGGCGGCCGCCGTGGCTGTATTCGTGACCACAAACGCACTTGTGGCCAGTGCGCCTGAGGCGACGGCACTACCGGCATTAAAGCCGAACCAGCCAAACCACAATAAGGAGGCTCCTGTCAAGGTCAAGGGGATATTATGAGGAGCCATCACCTCGCGTCCATAACCCAACCGCTTACCAAGGTAAAGGGCACAGGCCAGACCAGAAACTCCCGAACTGATATGCACCACCGTGCCGCCCGCAAAATCCAGCGCACCGAGATTACGCAGCCAGCCTCCGACCCCCCAGACCCAGTGAGCCAACGGGTCATAGATGAAGGTCGCCCACAACAAGGTGAAGACCAAAAAGGCGCTGAATTTTATCCGCTCGGCAAAGGCCCCCACGATGAGTGCCGGTGTAATCACGGCAAACATCAACTGGAAGATCATAAAAGCTTGGTGAGGAACGGTCGCTCCATAATCCGTGTTGGGATCCAGTCCCACGCCGTGCAGGCCTACCCATTCGAGTCCTCCGACGATATGGCCCTTGTCCGGTCCGAACGCCATGGAATACCCGTACAGTACCCATTGGACGCTGATCAGACAGAGGATAATGAAACTGTGCATCATGGTTCCAAGCGCATTTTTTCGACGGACCATCCCTCCATAGAACAGGACCAGACCGGGAGCGGTCATGGCCAGGACTAAAGCCGACGAGGTCAAGACCCACGCCGTATCGCCCGTATCCACCTTCGGTGGCGGCGGAGGCGCTTGCGGCGCTTCAGAGGGAGCGCCTGCCGCTCCGGCCGTTGAGGGAGGCACCGTTTCCTGGGCTGAGCCAAGCCCGGGGATGAGTGCAAAAACGGCCAGGAGCAGCAGGACGCCAGTTAGTCCGAACAACATTCTGTGATTTCGCATGACTGAGTTCTCCTTTTTTAGAGATTCACGATCGTTAGAACATATACACCGCACTTAGCACAACACGACTCTGGCTATCTTTTGGATTGGTAAGAGGATTGGTATTGCTGTCTTTATATTCATAGATTTTGTCATCCGACTTATCCATCCGATACTCCAATCGGGTTAAGAGGCTCTTGGCCACCGTGTGTTCGGCCGTAACGGTCAGCTCTCGAACTTTATTTCCGTTGGGCGTCGCTCCAAGGAACATGAGGTTGTCCTTGTCGTTCACCATTTCATACCGGAGCGCCACGGCATAAGGGTCCACCTTCCATCGTGCATAGATGGCCGTCCCTGAATATTTGAGGGTCTTCTGCGAGGGCGCCGTCTGATCCTTCTGGCTTCCATAATCGTAGTTCACCATAAAGGAAAGTGCATCCGTGGCATTGTAGGTCACGATGGCATCATAAACCTGCTTGTTAGTGAAGGTCCCGATGACTTCCTCCGGCCCGATCCAGTTCAGGATGATCGGAAGCTGTTTAATCGGAGTGATTCCGATCTGTGCGCCGAATGTCTTCATCGCGTTGTTCTCGATCACGTTGTTCCAGCCATTGAGGACATAGCCGTTCACGAAGAACATGTCGTTGATCGGATAATTGGCCCGCACACCGGAGTGATAATAGGGAATGGCGCAACAGAAGAGAAGCGAGCGGGTGTAGTTCCAGTTGTCCTTGCTCTCGATCACCTCCGCGCCCAAATGCGTCACGAACTTTCCCATGTCCAAGGTGACTTTCAACGGCGTCACCCACGTTACATAGGCCTGCTGAATGTTCTTATAGGTGGCTTCGGCCGCGCCAGGCGGACAGTTAACAACGCTGCAATGCACGAAATCGGTCGTAGGACCATAATCGAAGTCCATTCGGAATCCCACTGGCTCAGCCGCTTTGGACACGACGAGTTCGGCCAAGCTCAGGCCGAATGTGTTGGTGCTAAAGTCAAAATTGGTGCCCGGACCATTCAGCATGCTTTTGGGTTTGTTAAAGTTGTAGCCATAGTAGGTGTCCACAAACCCGTTGATGGTAAACGGGGGGGCGGGCGCGGCAGGTGCATCCTCCGCGCGGCCAGTCAACGGTAAAAGTAAACTCAGAAACAAGAAAACGCTCATGACATGAAAAGACATCTTCATACCGATCTCCTTCTGTTAGGTTGTCCGTTTCTAAGAATTGACTTGGAATCTAGCAATCAAGCGGGCTTCGTTGCCGGGGACTGATGGGATACGACGTCGTATCCGACAAGGTATTTCTGCTTATGTGTTTAAGCAAGACGGATGCCATCCATTTTCAGCAATCTAAAAAATCTTAAAACCTATGTTAATTAAACAAGTTCTCATGACTTTGGAACAAACTTCTCTTAGCACCTGCATGCAGAACTCCTCGACAATCTTGTCGCGACATCATTCCGATCAGCGCCGGCTTCTATCTAAACCTCTGTTTTATCGGGACGAATAAACTTCTCGACAATTCTGTCGTGTTCAGACAATTTTGTTTCTAACTTAAGCCCGTATTTTTTCATTTTGTAGCGCAGCACCCGCTCACTGACCCATAGTTCTTTCGCGGCCAATGACTGCTTTCCACCGGCTTTTTCTAAGGCGTTCAAAATCAGACGTCGTTCAAGCTTCTCCACCTGTTCTTTTAATCCCTTACCCACCGAACACAACCTCCATCGCCACCCGACCGCTGGGCGACAAACCCGAAACCGGTCGCTCAGACGTCATCCAGGCCCACCGCCAATATTTCTGATGGACAAGCTGAAGCGATATGAATGATAAAAACCCAATAATTCCAAATAGTATAAATCCAAATTTAAAGGAACCAGTTAAATCTTTCAACACTCCGAAAAACATGGGCAGCAAGAAGCCTCCGAATCCACCCGCGGCGCCGACCATTCCGGTGACGATTCCAATCTCCTTTCCAAAACGTTGTGGAACGATCTGAAAGACGGACCCGTTTCCCATCCCGAGCCCCATCATTCCGGCAAATAAGAGGACCGTCACGACCGGCAACGGCGGCAAGAGGCTTATGCCGAACATCATCACCCCGACCCAGACGAACAGACCCGTCAGCACGCGGACGCCGCCGAAACGATCCGACAGATAGCCTCCAATCGGCCGGAAGAAGCTGCCGGCAAAAACACAGGCCGCCGCGAAATTTCCGGCCATCACTTTTGCGAGGCCGTACTGATCATGAAAGAAAATAACAAGGAAAGAAGCCAGTCCCACGAAACCACCGAATGTGACTCCGTAGAAGAAGTTAAACCACCAGGCGTCTCGGTTCATAAAAACGGAGAGATATTCTCGTGCCGATCTCGGCGCCGGTTGGTTAGGGCTTTCCTTGGCCAGGAAGAAAAAAAGCGCAAAGGTTATGGAAATCGGTATGGCGGCCAATCCGATCACTCCCTGCCAGCCTACATGCTCCGCAAGACGAGGGGCCAGAAGCATCGTTAAGACCGTTCCGCTGTTGCCCGCACCCGCGACTCCCATCGCCACACCCTGATGTTCCGGGGGATACCACCGACTCGCGAGAGGAAGAGCCACGGCGAAGCTGGCGCCGGCCACACCCAGCAAGAGCCCCACCGCCATGACATGACCTAAGCTGTCGGCCCAGAGCCAACCATAGATCAGCGGAACCAATGTGATGACCAGCCCGGCCAGGCCGGTTCGTCTCGGACCGAACCGGTCGGTCAAGATCCCCATCGGAATCCTCAAAAGGGCCCCGCCTAAAATAGGGAAGGCCACCAGCGCCCCTTTCTGCGCGGCCGACAGTCCCATATCCTGGGCGATATAAACAGCCAACGGTCCGAGGATGACCCAGACCATGAAGCTGATATCAAAATAGAGAAAGGCCGAGAAGAGTGAACCGGGATGGCCGCTCTTGATCGCCTGCGTGATTTTCATCACTTCGCTTCTCCCGTACGGATCGTGATGATCTGCTCCACCGGAAGAATGAATATCCTGCCGTCGCCGAAATGGCCGGTATAGGCCGATTTGCGGATCGCCTCCACCGCGCGATCGCAGTCCCGATCCTCGACGACGATCATCAGCATCAATTTGGCCAGCTCATCGTAAGTCGCCTCTCCGACCTGGACGCCCCGCTGTTTTCCGCGGCCCAGCACATCTAATTTCGTCATCGCATACAGCCCCGCATTCTCCAAGGCCTTGATCACCTCGGCCTCCCGCTCCGGTCTGAAAATCGCTTTGATCATTCTCATCGAATGGATTCCTTGTCCCGTTCTCCGGTTCGGATGGTGTAACCCTCCGCCACGGGCAGCACGATGATCTTTCCATCCCCGATGCGTCCCGTCCGGTTGGCTCGAATCAATGCCTCCAGCAACGCCGGGTACTGCTGATTCTCCACCACGATCCAAAAAAGACGTTTGGGAAGAAACCGGATATCGGCCGATCGGCGGAGCCATTGGCGGCGATACCGCAATCCGCCTTGACGGCTGCGGCCTAAAGCGCGTACGGTGGTGTATGAATGGATTCCGGCCGCCGCCAATTCCTTCTTCGTCGCCTGGGTCTGATTGGGGCGGACGATCGCGATGATCTCTTTCAATTTCTCATCTCCTGTTAACCCTGAACCTTAAGAAGGATCTCGCCCTGTTCGATCCTGACCGGATAGGTCTTGACCGATTTTCCTTCTTGCCCGATCACCACTCCGGTCCGAAGGTCAATCCGCCAGCCATGCAGCGGACAGATGACACTGTCCCTGCCCACAATCCCATCCGATAGGGGCCCCCCGCGATGGGGACAGTCATGATCCACCGCCCCAAAGCTTCCATCCTCGAGATGGAAGATCGCAATCCGTCGGTCCTGGATCGTAAAACAGCGGCCCTCTCCTCTCGGAATATCCTCCACGGTTCCGGCCCGGACGAGCACCATCTTCTTATGTTCAACCGGGATCTCCACGGTCATCCTCCTATTCCACTATCGTGAGATCAGAAAACTGCCTTTTATGGACAGGCCTCCGGCTCTCCTTCTTCCAGGGATCCACCACGGCCGATTTCGCCTCATGGAAGCGCTCAAGCAGCCGGTCCGGTTCTCCACTGATTTTATTGAAGATCACCCGGCGAATGGTCTCGATCCCGATTCTCGGCACAAAATCATACGTCCGCTCCATATATTCCCCGTTTTCCCGATAGTACTGGAGAAATTTGGTTGCGGCGTCCAGGACTTCCTGGCCGATATCCACCCGGCAGAGGAGATCCCCTTTTCGGACATTCATCCCGGCCGCGCCCCCCACGTAGACCTCCCAGCCTCCCTCGATCGCCACAACCCCGATATCCTTCACGTAGGATTCGGCGCAGTTGCGGGGACATCCCGAGACGGCCATCTTGACCTTGTGAGGGGTGTAAAGCCCTTCAAAACGTTTTTCCATCTCGATGCCCAGAGCCGTGGAGTCGCCCACGCCGAATCGGCAGAAATCCGATCCCACGCAGGTCTTCACCGTTCGAACGGCCTTGGCATAGGCATGTCCTGACGGTATGTCGAGATCGGCCCAGATCTTAGGCAGGTCCTCTTTCTTCACACCGAGGAGATCAATCCGCTGGCCGCCGGTGATTTTGACCATCCGGACATTGTATTTCTCCGCCACGTCCGCGATTCGACGCAACTGTTCCGGACTGGTCACACCCCCGTAGATCCGGGGAACCACAGAGAAGGTCCCATCCTTCTGGATATTGGCATGGACCCGATCATTGATAAAACGCGCTTGTCGCTCATCGGCGTAGTCTTTGGGCCAGATCTCCGAAAGCAGAAAACTCACACCCGGCTTGCAGACGCCGCAATCGCCGAGACATCCGGACTCCTTCACGGTCGAGTAGGACTTGAGTTGTCTCTCCTGAATCACCTGGCGAAGGGCCTGCCGGGTCATCCGGGCACAGGCGCAAAGATCGTTCACCTTGGGAGCCGCTACATACGTCGACCCCAGGGCATCCTCAAGAAGCTGATCAATGAGGGGGCCACAGCTCTTACAGGATGTGCAGGCCCGTGTTTTCTCCCCAATCCCCTCCCGGTCGGTGAGCTTATGGGTCTTGATCGCTTCCACAATGGTTCCCTTGGTCACACTCATGCAGCCGCAAACGGTCTCATTGTCCTGCATCCCGGCAACCGGAATCGGCCGGGGCTGTGCTCCGTTGCCGTCCCAAAGCAAGCTTTTCCGGAATGGGCCCACATCCGTCCCTTTCCTGATCCATTCAAGCAGCCTCGGCCCGTCCTCTGTCTCCCCCAATAAAATGGCTCCCGCCACACGGTTCCCTTGAAGGACCACTTTTTTATAGATTCCCATATTAGGATCAGCATAGGTGATCTCTTCGCAATCGGCTCCATTTTGCTGGAAATCTCCCATGGAGGTGAGGCGAATCCCGGCTACTTTGAGTGTGGTGGCCGGGGTCGAGCCCCCATAGACCAGGCTTCGGCTTCCAGCAATCGCCTCGGCGGCCACTTTGGCCTGCTCCATGATCGGGGCCACCAGGCCATAAGTCCATCCCCGGAACTCCACACACTCCCCGACGGCAAAAACCTCCGGATGGCTGCTCTGCATGTGGTAGCCCACCAGTATCCCCCGTTTGACCGCAAGTCCGGCCTCCTCTGCCAACTTTACATTCGGACGGATTCCTGCCGTGATCAGGGCAAGATCGGTCTTGATCAAATCCCCGGTCGAAAACCGGACGGCCTCCACCTTCCCTTTACCGAGGATCTCCTTCACCGTGCAGTTCAGCCGCACCTCGATCCCCATCTTTTCGACCTCGGTCTTCAAGATGGCTCCTGCCGTGGCATCTAATTGTTTCTCCATCAGATGGCCCATGAGATGCACCACCGTCACCATCATCCCCCGGTTGGTCAGCCCCCGGGCCGCTTCCAAACCCAAAAGGCCTCCTCCGATCACCACAGCACGGTCGTTTCGGGCTGCCCACTGTATCATGGACTCCGTATCTTCGATATTCCGGAAGGTAAAAACGCCTTTTTTGTCCACCCCCTTCATCGGCGGAATCAATGGAACACTTCCCGTAGCGATCAGAAGCTTGTCAAACTCGTAGCGCTCCCCAGATTGGGCAATCACCTGCTTATGGTCAAGATCAATGCCGGTGATAAAAACCCCGGGATGCAATTGGATGGCATGTTTCTCATACCATTCGCGGGAATTGAGAAATATCTCCTCGGTGGTCTTGGCGCAGGCCAGCACATCCGAAAGCAGGATGCGATTATAGTTGACATGAGGCTCGCCGCCGAAGACAGTGATGGTTGGCGGGGATGGTTTCTTTAAGATCTCTTCGATCGTAGCCACCCCCGCCATTCCATTACCGATGACAATTAAACGTTCATGCTTCATGGTTTTCCCTTGGGAGACTCGATCCCATGACGCTTTAGCCACTCCTCGCTCAGTTGTGCGCTCTGGCTCTGGCCCCGAAGTCGCTTGATTCCCAACGGATCGGCTTGAAATGCTCGGATCGCTTTAATCCATTTGACACTTTTGTACCCCTGAAGAAAGGGAACAACGAGGCGAAGTGGCCCACCATATTCGAGTGAAAGCGGTTGCCCATTAAGCCCATAGGACAATAGCACTCTCGGATCTCGAGCCTCATTCCTCGAGAGCGTCTCAAAATAACTCCCATCGCGGGAGTAGAAAGCGTAGTAATCTTGCGGATGCGTCTCCAGATCAAACCTGTCTAAGAAGTCCGACAA
>JACQBZ010000019.1 GCA_016194285.1 Nitrospirota bacterium
GCCGACGTAGAGCCGATCAACATAACCGTTTCGGTCGGTGTCGAGCATCGCGACATCGCTGGGGATCGCATACGTCATCGACGTATTGTTACTCACGGTATAGCTCCAGATCCGATTCCCGGTTTCCACTTCGATGGCGTAGATCGACCGACCCTGTGTATCGGTTGTGGCGGGCTGGGCATCCTCATTGACCGGATCGTATCCCCCACCCACGAAGAAAACATTTTTCACTCCGCTGCTGATCTTGATTTTCTTCATGGCTGGTGCCGCCCAGGTCTGGCCCAGCTCGCCCAGACCGGAATCGCCTCGTTTAATATCCCAGAGGAACCGTGGATCATCCGGATCCGTCACGTCAATCGCATGATAGGTCGTTCCGCCGCGACGCTCTCCGAAGATCAGATAGACCTTATCGCCATTCGAGCTCTCGATGACCCCGTTGCCGTTATTATCCAGAATATAGGCTTTCGGCGAGCCGTCCACAAAGTAGGAATGGACCGTCCCGTTTAATTTCCACAGCGTGGCGAGTTGATCGTTCGGGATGTAGGCCCAGAGCTCCCTGCCGGTGGCATCATCAAAGGCGTGCAGCATCCCGTCATTGGCGCCGCCATAAACGACGGACCGAGTCGCGGAATAGGCGACGACCGCCGGACCGGAGTGAAGGACGTCGCCAAGGATCCAGGGTCGCGTGTTCGTGGTGCCGGGGGTATCGTCCTGATCGTAGGCGTCCTGGCCGTGGATAAATTTGACCAGGTTATCTCTCCCTGTGGTATCGGTGGCGCCCAGGCCAAGCGCGGTTGGCGTGACCGATGCATTCGCCGTGACAAACTGGTTCGAGGTGTGCTTCAACTGGCTATTGGTCCCGAAGTAGGTGTAGATTTTCCGCATATTGGCGTTGGTCAGGTCATAATTTGCCGTCGGGCTTAATGTCATCGACACCAAGACCGACCCCACGCCGCCCTCCTCGACGATGCCCCCGTCGCTCGACGCGCTCCAGTACGACACGCTCGTATCTTTGAAGCTCCCGTCGGAATTCGTGGCCGCGGCGCCGTTTTTATCGACAATCTGGCCGCTCACGATCTTATATTTTTTGACATTGCCGGCCCAAAGCGCATTGACGCTCGGACGGAAAAATCCGATATAGACGTAATCGCCGCTATAGGTGCGGTTCTCAGGACTCACGGGCACCACCGGCGCCACATATGACGTGTTGGCCTCCAGGACGATGCTTGCGAGCACTTCGGTTAATGCATTTGAGAGGGCATTGGCATCCGCCGCCAGGTGATAGCTGCCGTGACCATGGTTGGAATCGGCCGCCAGTTGCAAGAGATCCTTTTGAGGAGAAAAGACGAGCACCGTGTGGGTGATGATGTGCTGCCCGGTTGAGAGCAACGTCCGCTCATAGAGATATTTGGCCACATCGTCAAGATAATGGGTCCCGCTTCCATAGGCGCCCGGCTCCAAACCATTGCCGTCAAAATCGCCGATATTGGTCTTGAGTTTCGGGCTGCCATCGCCGTCGGTGTCGCCGTTCGTGATCATGATGACAAAGTTCTTCTGGCACGAGGCCGTGATCGGCGAAGGATAATTACCATTTTGATTGGTAATCGTCAGGCTGGAATTGCTATAGTCGCCTTGATAATAAATGCCGGCGTCATAGAGCGACTCGGCCAGGGGCCGCCCGTTGCCGTTTAACAGTGGTGTGGCCGGAGGAAGCGCCGCCACAAACGCATTGTAGGCGGCATCGCTCGAAAGATCCTGGACCGGCGTGATAAGCCGGCCCCCGCTCTTATTTGTCCCAAACACCATCAATCCAAAATTGACCGTTTTGCGCGCGTCGTTCACCATCCCCCCCACCCCATTCACCCCAATCAACGCTTGCCGCACGGCATCAACTTCGGTTTGTGAGCTGCCGGAGCTCTGCGCCGAGTTGTAATTGAGGAGGTTGCCGAGATAGACGATGTTCTGTCCACCATTGCCGCACGAGCCATTGCTTTTTAATCCGCTCCCTGCGGACGATGTCCAAGTCCCGTTGGTGGCAAGCCCCGAGTGCGCCGATGCGCAGGTAACCCCACTGAGAGTCATGTTCATGTACACATAACTGGTATTCTGGTTGGTGGTCACGTTCTTATAGACCCCATTGCTGATGTAGCTGCCTGGATATGTCGTGCTCGGATTATAGGAATCACCGGCGTTCGCGCTGTCTCCCATGCCCGCATTGTTGTCGAAAATAATCAACACATTGGGTTTAGAGGCGACGTCGCCGCTGACGGAGTAAATCTGGGTGTCGTCAGCAAATCCGCCGACTGGCCATGCCAGGAAGATGCAGACGCTTACCGCTGTGATCCATCGGGTCTTCATGGTCTTATCCTCCTGTTGGGACGATTTTGGCCATCGCCAACTCTTGCTGGTTAGTAGAACTCAGACTTCCCGTTCCGGTTGTATCAATCGCAAAATAGTTCGACTCCATATCCGTTCCCATTCCTGAACCATCCGGAGGCGGCCCATTACCAAGGTACGTCACCGACCCCGTAGCCGTTATTGCGTTTAGAGTTAAATTGATGTCTCCCGGAAAAGCCGTATTCGTCCCCGGCCCGGCTGCAGGCGCGACGAAGTTACGGTTATCTCGAAGGGCATATTCGATGGCCCCGCTGGCCGCATGGAACGCCTCTCGAGACCGACGGTAATTCGCGGAGAGGGACAATTCCGTTGAGGACGTTGACATGGTCGCAATGCCGATAAACGTCAGCATCAGTAGAATGACCATGGTCATGATGAGGGCGACACCGCGCTCATCCGTCGAGCCGGTGCGACCACGATTCCAATAGGATTTGAGACGGTTCATTCTCTCCACCCCTTCCTGGCTCAGGATGCGGCGTTCTTCAACCGGACCAGCGTGCTTAATTGTCGAGTCCGCGGTACACCAACACCGGTCTCCGCATCTTTAATGATGGTCTGGGACGTAATCGTGACCCGCACCATCACAATGTCCTTGAGATTGGCCGCTGCTACGGTATTCACTTCTGTTGAATCGTTCATAATATAGCTGAATTGCAGATCTTGAATATGATCCGCCAGCCGTTCCGCCGGTGTGAGATTCAGGGTCCGCTGTAGAATAAAGGCATTGGGGACATTGGGATCCGGTATAACGCTATAGGCAATCGTGACGATCGGGCTTAAGACAAGATCGCCGTTGGCCGCCCCAACGGGTGCGTTGTTCAATGTGATGGCCGTTCCCGCGATAGCATTGACGGTATAGTTGCCGCCGATCGGACTTCTGGAATTAATACCTAAAAGTGTCACTGTATTACCCACCGTGAACGTATTTCCGGGTGTATTCGCGACGGTGATCGTCGATCCAACCGGGGGGCTTATCAGATAGGTTGACGGCCCCTGTGCCACCTGAAACGTAATCGAATCGGGATTCGAGTCGTTTGTGATAGTAATTCCCGTCTGGCCCGCCGAAATGCCGAAGCCGGCCGACCGTAAATCCCGTGTTAATAGATCAAGGCTCGCGCGCGCATCACTCTGGGTGTCGGCGACATCCTCCTGCACCACATAGGAACGGTGCTGGGTCATGAAGATCGCCAGTATGAACACCATGGCAAAACTGAGGATGGTCAAAGCGACCATTAACTCAACCAAGGTCATTCCCCGCCGATCCGTTATCACATAGGGTTGCCAGGCTCTCCGCCAACTCATGGATCTTCTCCCTTAGAGCAACTCGTTACCGACCCTTTCCATCAGACTAATGGTGTGGGCGCCGTTATCCCACGTCACCGTATACGTAATCCGTTTCACCCCCGTAATGGGGTTGCCATCGACAATGGTATAACTTCGGTTGTAAACAACGTTTTGGACCGTAACAGCCGGTTCCACCACGTTGCCGGCATTCAATGCCGGATCCGAAAATGATAAATTAGCAATCTGTACAATGCGCTGATCGGCGAGGGCGGCCGCTGTGGTGAATTTGAACCCGGAGCTGTTGGCCCGAATCGACATGATCTGCATTCCAGAAACCGCGAGGAGCCCAATGGCCAGGATGACCAGAGCGATCATCACTTCCAACAACGTCATTCCCTCCTGACCGGAGAGCCGGCCTTTTCGAGAATGAGTGATCAATCCATTATTGATGAAGCGCCGCATGACTTCTCCTTAACACGGTTTGGTCGTGGTGGTCTGGATTCCCCCGATGCGCTGCACTTGAACTTGCATCCTTTCACCGGCCTGACAGGACTGAAGCGTCACCGTCAACGGAGGGTTCGCCGGGGCAGTGACATAACCGCTCCCGCCGAAACTGATCGAAGTTTGATTTCCCCCCCCGTCAACGACGGACACGAGGGTAACTACCCCTCCCATCCCTTCAGTCGCTAACAGCCGCGTTGCCACCACAGGAGGCGGATCACATGGGTCGCCAGCATTGTTGGCAATGGCGGGATTATCTTTGCACACCCGGTACGAGTCCGCGGCAATGTCAAACGCTATTTTGTATGTCATGTTCTCTTTCACCGCAAGCGATTGGGCTGTTCTTAGATCTCTAACCAACGTCTGTGTCTTTTCACGCAAATTTAAATGATACCGGCTGTTCTGAACCATTGGGACGCCAGTGACTGCGACAATCGCAATGATGGCCACAACAATCATCAACTCGGTTAATGTCACTCCCTTTGTATTCTTCAGATTTATCATTTTTATCATTGGGCCTCTCCGGGACTCTCCGGGGAACTCTCCTGTCGGGATGAAATGCAACCGACATGCCATTATCTTGAAAAAATTTGGCATTTAAAACACATTAAAAATCAATGTGTAATGCGCCATTCTCATGGCACAGCAATGTCGGCTGAGCTTTTATGTCCAACTTTGTATTGCATAACTATGTAATGGATTACATAACGGCACCGGAGGACTGAAGTTCGATTTGAAACGCAGAGGGGGTTATACTCGAGAGGAAAGTTCTTTACGGATGGCGCTCAAGACATTATCAAACATCGATTCCGTGAGCCGTCCCGTCTGAGTATTTTGCTGACTGGGATGGTATGAGGTAAACAATATGGGCAATGGGGAAGATTCGGACTTGCCCAGCCGATAGCGAGCGCCATGACGAAACCGAATACCCCGGCGATGCGTGATCCATCCGATCTGGATCGCTGTTTTGAGAAATTCATCAAACGCGATCTTCCCGAGCGCCAACACCGCTTGTACCCGGGTGAGCAGATGAAGTTCTCGGATCAGATAGTCCTGGCAGCGGTCCAGTTCGATGCGCGCCGGTTTATTTCCTGGGGGAGCGCAATGGAGCACGGCCGTGATATAGGCGTCCTTCAACTTTTCTCGCATCGTATGTTTACCCAGCACGAGAGTAGATACCCACTGGTTCTCGTCGCCCGTGGGTATCAACCCAGCGAGCCACGCGAGCGAGAGGGGGAGGCTCCGGTGGCTTGGCCACAGGAGGGGGCGACGCGAGCCCCTATAATTGATGACGCACCTATTGTATCTGACTTTTTTCGATCAGGCAAAACCGGACCTTCTCTTCGACATAATGGATTGACAATGGAAACACAAGATGGTTATCCTGAGCCTGTCCGACATTGACCGCCTAATATTCATTTCTAATACCAAGAAGGAGGGTGCCATGAGCGACGTAATTCGGAAGGTCGATTATTTCTATATCAAATCCGCCAATAAACCGGGAGAGGGCGCAAAGGTCCTAAGGGCCTTGCGGGACGAGGGGATCAATCTTCTGGCGTTTTCCGGATTTCCGCAAGGCCAGAGGGCCCAGATTGATTTCATCCCGGAAGATCCGGCGGTATTCGAGGCCGCTGCGAAGCGGATCGGACTGAAACTGAGCAAGAAGAAGAGCGGTTTTTTAGTGCAAGGACAGGATCGACCCGGCGCGGTAGCCGAGATCATGGACAGGCTTGCCGACGCGAAGATCAATGTAACCGCCATTGATGCGATCTCGGCCGGGGAGGGCCGTTATGGGGCGATTCTCTGGGTGAAACCAAAGGATCTCGAGAAAGCCGTTAAGACCTTGGGCGCTTTTTAATGCGATCGGATATCTCGACGAAGTCCGTTATCGACCATACCAGCTTCCTTTAAGCAGGGTCACTGTCGGAAGACCCGGATAGTAGCCGGTGCGAAGGCCTGCATCATACCAAACCTCCGGCTGACCGGAGCCCGTGATGCCCTGTTGCGCAATCAGGGCCCCGAACACCTTCGGATGGCCTTCCACGACCAGTTGTCCGGCCATCGACAGGACGCCCTTCAGTTGAACGCTCGGAAGAACTACCGTCTCTCGGGAGGCCGTTTTTGTTCCCTCCAAGGGAGGCGCCTGAACAAGGATGGATCGCCCGGAACCCGATTCTCGAAGAGTCAAATGGGCCTGGATGGAGAAGAGACCCTCCATATAATCGACCGGAAAATCCAAGGTGGCCAGATTGGTTCCATCCGGCGGTTTCTGATCGACCGTGTCGATAAAAACCAGGCCTCGGTCATTTCCAACAGGCTGATAAGCCAATGCCTGGGATGGGGTCTGCCGCTGGCTGGGATCGAGAATCCCATCGAGATATAAAAACCCTTCTCTGTCCGTGCCGAAGTAAACTCCCCAGGTTTTGGCAAAGGTCTTGAGGCTTTGGTAATCCCAATTGTCCAAACCGAAGCCTGGACGATTCGTCGCTTGAAATTGGTGAAGGTTACCGTATCCATCCGGCAAAAAAGGTTCGGTGCAATCCCGACATGCCGGCACCGGATTAATAATTGCGCTGCCCACGTAAAAATCAATCCAGGGATCTTGCCGCCCCGAAGCAGTATAAGGCTGACCACTGACCACCGCGGTTGAATTTTTTTTCGGAACAGTCGCCAATGAGCTTCCGAAATCGGCGTTCCCCATCACTCGAACTTCTCCCCAATGCACCAGAACGGGCACCGGGCCGCTGAACCCCGGCCCGATCTGAAGGGGAGCGGTGGTCGGAGGAACGGGACTTGGGATGATTTCGACGCTCACCGTCCGGCTGATCCCGGACCCGGTTGCGCCGGTCGCCTCCACGGTACAGAGGCCGCCTACACTCGTGGGGGCAAAGATCTTCAGACTCGTAAGAACTCCCAAGCCGCCAAACGCTTCACCGAGAAATCCCGGTTGGTCCGGTCCGGGTTGATACCAATAATCCGGTTGATCGGCCGTCCCCAAGAACTGACTCTGTCCCTCATTGTCAAAAAATGAAGCCGCACCACGGGAGTCGGTCCTCCGCCGAGCCAGGAAACTCCCTCGTCCACCGGTGGGTTCTCCCAGAGGAAACACCCCGATGTCCGGAAACGTCTCAGGCTCCTGAAACCACTGGAGCACCATGGCCGTACCCGCTTCGGCGAGATACTGGGCCTGGACCGAAGCCTTTTGGTTGGCCGCAATGCCGATTTCGTCCATGGACCAGCGAAAGGCCGAAAGTCCAAGGAGCGTGATGAGAAACAACAGGCCCAGGGTGACGACCAGAGCCATGCCCTGTTCTGTTTCCAGGCGTCGCATGATCTCATTCACCCATTTCTTAAATAGACTTCAGCCGTCAACGACCTGATTTTTCCGGGTGTCCTGGAAAGTCGGGCGGTTAAATGAATCTGGACCCGGTGAATGTCCGGCAAAGCCGCTCCCGCCCGACCTTCCCGATCCAGATAGATCAATTCCATGGAAGCCAACCCCTCGGCCACCGAATTGGAACCCCCGTCCACGGTTCGAAGGAGTTTAAAGTGAGTCGCATCCACCGGTTTGAGCGCATACCGCACTTGGTTAATGATCTGGATCGTGCTATTGGGAGGGAAAGGGCTCGTTAACCCTTCTCCTAATTCCAGGCTGTTGTTGCCCCCATCTTTGGCTAAGGTATGTCGCTCACAATGATCCACCCGACAGATCGAGACGACCTTCCCGTGTTCAAATTTGTCGGATGCGCGATCATAATGAATGGACAACTGTCTCTGCTCCGCTTGAGCCATCTGCGTCAAACGGGCTGCTGCTGCATCCAAATTCGCCAGAAACTGGATCTCTTGTCCCTCGGCCTTGAGAATCCTTCCATCCCCTTCCCGAAGACCGAAACCAAGAAGTCCCAGCTCGCGCACCATGAAATCCAGTGCCGTGCGCACCTGTTGTTGGGCTTCGGCCGTATCCTCCTGAAGAACACCCCATTGGTTCTGACAGATTAAAAACTTCATCCCGGAGGCGGCCACCAACGAAAAGACCAGCGTGGCCACCATCAACTCGACCAACGAGGCTCCTTCTCTGTCCTGAATCGGCCAAAGGATCGTCATGGGACCACCCCTTTCGATCGGATTGTCACCAGTGCCAGTGAGTGAGTTCGACCCGTTTTGCCCGCCCACTCGACCGCAACACGGATCGTCGAGCAACGGGGGTGAGGGGCATTGTTCTGAACGGTCCAGGTTCGGATAAATCCTTCGGGATTATCTTTATCCTCAAGACCCCCTTGGGACAACTTGTCATACGGCACTGAAATTTCCTCCTCCATCTTGGCCTGCGCAAACCCCGCAGCCGCCGAGATCCGGCGGCCGGCATCCAATCCGGTCTGGCTCGCCCGAGTCATGCTCAATCCCGATATCATCCCAACGGCCAGAATGAGCATGCAGACCACCACCTCAATAAGGGATAGGCCTCTCTGTCCGCCAAAGAGATCAGGGCTCATGTCAACTTCACTCTTCCGGTGGCCACAACGGTGATCTGTCGTTCTTCCCCGGATTGATTTTTTAAAATGATCGTGGTCCACGAGCTGGTCGTCCCTTGAGGATAGAACGTGAGGATTCGTCCGCCGGAGGAGCTGACCAGGTCAATCTCTCCATATCCCTGTCCCCGATCCTGAAGATCTCTTACCCATCCGATGGGAATCCCGGGTTGGGAACGTCGTTCAATCTGATACCGCTCCCTTTCAAGGTCGAGGACCACTGAAACGGGCTGGCGTTCCGCCAGAGCCAACTGCCGAGCCCAACGCAGGTCCGAAACGACGTCGCGGGCCGCACTGTTGAGCCGATGATGCGGAAGCTGGGAGATAAAACTGACGGAAGCCAGCCCAGAGAGGATTCCCGTAATGGCCATCACAATTAATAGTTCTGTCAGGGTAAATCCCTGTTGTGTGTGAAGAATGGTTCGCATGATCCTGCAAGATTACAAGATCCATGCCGAGCGGCGCGGAGACAAGCAAACAAGCAAGATTCGGTCAGGAAGTAAAATGGAGAAGGGTATTTAACTCAAGAGAATTTTGGAGGAAAGGGGGGATAATCATCGGTGATCTAAGACCCTGGAAAGGCCTGCAGATCACCGCCGTGTGTGTTATTCATCCAGCACAGCCGTTCAGGGTCAGTGAATGGGGATTCAGGCCGAAGGTTTATCTTCCATTTCCTTTTCGAGTTTCCGAATCCATCGGTAGGTGCGCTTTAAAACCCGCGCGGCTTCGGTTTTACTACCATATTCCAGGATCGCCCGTTGGGCCATCGCCCACTCGATTTTTCTAAGAAAGGAATCCATCGAGCCTTCGATTTTCATGGCCTCCACAAGGGTCTGCCACTCGATTTGGTCGATCACGTCCTTGACATTCCGGCCATCCCTTTTATGATCTTGTGGATCATAGCCCTGCACAACCATCGCAGGGGTTTGAATGCCGTCACGGATCTCGAGCGCCAGGTATTCCGGAGTCAGCATGGCTTGGGAAGCCGGCATTAACGTCACGGCCCGTTCAAGGACATTTTCCAGTTCGCGGACATTGCCGGGCCAAGAATAGGTTCCCATCCGATGCAAGGCTTCCGGCGATAGGGTTTGCACGTTTTTTCGAAGTCGACGGCTAAAATGGATCAGAAAATAATCGGCGAGGCCGCGGAGATCTTCCAAGCGTTCTCTTAACGGGGGCAGATGAATCGGGATCACATGGAGCCGGTAGTAGAGGTCTTTTCGAAACAATCCTTTTTCGATGAGCGCCTTCAGATCCTGGTTCGTCGCCGCAATAATTCGTACATCCAGTTTGATCGGGTCGTTGCCCCCGACACGCACAAGCTCCCGTTCTTGTAAAACCCTCAGGAGTTTTACCTGGACGGTCGTCGGGATATCGCCGATCTCATCCAGAAAAAGCGTGCCCCCGTCGGCCCATTCAAACTTTCCGATCTTGCGAGAAAGGGCCCCCGTAAAGGCCCCTCGCTCGTGACCGAACAGCTCACTTTCCAACAATTCCATCGGCACGGCGGCGCAATTGATCGCCACAAACCGTCGGTCAGAACGGTTTCCGGAGCGATGGATCAACCTCGCGATCAGTTCTTTCCCCGTCCCGGTCTCCCCCGTAATCAAGACGGTGGAGTCGGTCGGGGCGACCTGCCGCACCAGACTGAAAACGGCCTTCATTCCGGGACTATCGCCCATCGGCTTTGATGAAGTCCATCCCTCATTGACCTCCTGAACTTCTCGCCGCAGATACACATTCTCGGCCGTCAATGTCTTGTTTTCGGCCGCATAGGTCAGCAGCCGCTGCTGGGTCGCTTTAAGTTCCTGAAGGTACGCAAACAGGAGACAGGTCATTTTCTGGATCCGTTTTTCAAGTCCGGCCGATGGAGGAACCGGTCGTTTACGTTCCCGCCAGTAAAATCGGTATCGTGAATAGGGAGCCTCATAGAAAGATCCCTCTCGGAAGACATACTCCAGAGAACCCGACCTCAGGGTCCCGCCCTGAATGACCCGAAAGACCGTGGCGGCCGGATCGGTTCGATCCGGCGACTCGGCCACACGCGGGATCAGAATCCGTAGGAAAACCGGTCCACCCGACCTCGATTCGGGCTTGAGGATCGTTCCTCCGAAGAGAGCCTCCTTCGCGGGGGTGGAAGGCTCGGTTCCCGCTCCCAAAATATCAAACGGGGGCGGAATAAGCGGGACCTCTTCATAATCGAGTTGCACAGCTCGAAGAACGGCGATGATCGCTTGGCGGTCATTCTCCACGATCTTGAGTTCCGGACCGGCTTCCACAATGTCATAGCCTTCGAACTCGCTTACGATGTCCCGGACCCGATACTGCAGGAACTCCTCATCGAGATGGGCCTCCTCAACGAAATCATAAAGGCGGACGAATCCCTCGTAATTTCCCTTCAGCATAAAGTGGCTGGCCAGAAGAGGATGGAATCCTGAATCGTATTGCGAGAACACAATCATGTCGGTGTCGGCGGGATTCTTGGCGACCGCCTGAAGTCGCATGAACGTCGTGTAGGCGCCCGCCCAGAGGCCGGAGCAGAGGGCGACGGTTCGAACATCATCGAAGGTCCGGGCGATGATCTCAAAAATCGATGGGATGTGTTTCTCGCCCTTCCAAGCCGATCGAATAAAATAGTCTACCGCGGCTTCGTAGGCGATTTCCTTCCGGCCGGACAGGCGTTCGGCCGTGAGGAGAACCTCCCGCAGCACCTCCTCGGGAAGCCAGGCATGACTGTCCATGAGAAGATCTTGAGGATCTTTCAGGGCGTCGTATCCTTCGACCGCCGAGAATAAGGCTCGCGGATTCACCTTTTGCATTCGTGAAGGATAATGAATCTGGAGATGATTGAGGAGAAGTTGTGTCAGAAAGCCGGTGGCCCAGGCCGTCTGCGTCTGCATATCGCCTCCTTCTGGAGAGATTCTCGGACAGGAGAAATTCTCCGGATTGATATGTTAGAGACTGGTAAGGGACTTCTGTAGGGTTACTGTACCGCGTGGCACCACTATACTTCAAGGCTTTCGTTTTTTCAAGATATTTAATCGGCCCGATGCCATGCCAACGGATTACCCGGACACCTCATTGCGCGGGGGAGTGAACTGGAGCAGTTTCAAGGGGACCTCCGCTTTCAACTCGTCATTGATCAAAATCTTGAATTCATAATCGCCGGGATGTTCAAATTTCATCATGTGGATCATCAGAATGTGGTTGGAGCCGATCATCTCTCCCGGCCGACCCGGTCCGAGCGCAAACTCCCCGCCCAGCACGAACAATTTTTTGCCGTCTTCATCCATAAGCTGAACTTCAACTTTTTTTGTCTTTCCCGCTTCGGCCCGATCGGCCTCAAACCGCATCACCAGCTGCATCTGGGGATGGGTCACCGGGAACTGCTGGGCCTGGATGGAATCAAAAATTCCCAGGATGTTGAGTTTGCCTTCCCGAGAGATGTTTGCGCAATCCGCCAATACCGCGAAGCCGACCTTCACTGTTACCTCGCTTATGCGTGGACTCCGGATTTAATCGGACATTCCAATTTCCCGTGACGCCGATCTCTCAATAACACTAACCTTCGATCCCGTAATCCTTGATCTTGGTCAGCAGCGTTTTATAACTGACCTTCAAAATCTCGGCCGCGCGGGATTTGTTGCCGCCGGTTTCTTTTAAAACTTTCCGGATCATCCTCGATTCGGCAAATTGGATGGCGGCGTGGCTGACTTCTTGAAGCGACCCTTCCGTCTGAAGCTCCGCCAAACCGGCTTCAGCCGTCGCCTTGACCCGCAGCCCCAAGTGTTCCGGCAGGAGGACTTGACCATCGCTTAAGATCACGGCCCGTTCGATGCAGTTCTGCAGTTCACGGACATTGCCCGTCCAGGGGTACTTGATCAATAATTCCATCGAAGCCGGAGCCATCGCCTTGGGTTCCTTCTTCAGCTCCTGGCAATAATAGCCCACGAAATGATCCACTAAAGTCGGGATGTCATCCGCCCGCTCCCGCAGGGGGGGGATCGTGATGGGGAAAACGGCCAGTCGGTAATAGAGGTCCTCACGGAACAGTTTCTGGTTAATCGCGGCCTGGAGATCTTTGTTGGTCGCCGCAATCATCCGGACATCCACCTTGATTTTGACCGTGCCGCCCACACGCATAAACTCCTCGCCCTCCAAAACCCGAAGCAGTTTCGCCTGAAGGGCCAGGTCCATATCCCCAATCTCATCCAGGAAGACGGTTCCCTTATTCGCCAGCTCAAACTTTCCCATCTTTCGGGCCACGGCGCCGGTAAAAGCCCCCCGCTCATGTCCGAACAGTTCGCTCTCCAACAGGTCGCGCGGGATGGCGGCACAGTTGATCGCCACAAAGGGCCCTTCCTTCCGCGGGCTTAAATAGTGAACGGCCCGTGCGAACAACTCTTTGCCGGTTCCGGACTCACCGAGCAGCAGCACCGTCGTCTGGCTGGCGGCCACCTTTTGAACCTTTCCTATCACCTCCAGCATTTTCGGGCTCTTGCCAATGATCTTGGGCAGCTTTAGATGCTTTGCGAACTCTTCACGCAGGATGAGATTCTCCGTGACGAGTCGTTGCTTTTCCAGTGCCTTGTTGATTAAATGAATCAGATGGTCCGGGTCGAAGGGTTTCGTGATGAAATCGTACGCCCCTTCTTTCACGGCCTTGACGGCCGTCTCAATCGTCCCATAAGCCGTCATCAGGATCACCGGGACCAGTGGATTGTGTTCCTTGACCACCTCCAGCACTTCCAGTCCGGACTTGTGCGGAAGCCTCAGATCCGACACAACCAAATCAACCTTGGACTCTTTAAACTTGTCCAGGCCCTCCCGCCCATCACGCCCCACGATCACCTGATGCCCCTCGGCCTGGAGCGCCTGACTCAGCATCTGGGCCATGCTTTCCTTGTCTTCGATCACTAAAATGACCGCCATCATGCCACCTCGGTCAGGGGTAGGAGGATGTGAAAGGTTGTTCCGCGACCCTCTTCACTGCTCACCTCAATCCGGCCTCCATGCGACAGCACAATCTTGTGTACCAAGGCCAACCCCATTCCGGTCCCCTTTTCTTTCGTGGTAAAAAAAGGAAGAAAGATCTTATCGAGTTTATCCTTAGGAATACCGATCCCGGCATCTCGGATTTCAAGCGACAATTCCTTTCGATGCCGCCGGTTTCCAAAACCGGAATCCGGATTGTGGTCCAAAATCACGGCCCGAATCCCCAAATTGCCGCCTTGCGGCATGGCGTCCATCGCGTTCTGAAGAAGATTTCCGATGGCCTGACGCATCAATACCTCGTCCATCCGCATCTCCGGGAGATCGATCGGGATCGCGATTTCCAAATGGGGTTTGACCCCTTTGATCTGGACCAACAATTGATCCAAAAGGCGACGGATCAACGGCTCAAGGGCCACGGGCTCCAGGTGCAATTCGTCGTGTCGACCGAAACTCAGCAATTGTTCGATCAACTGATTCATCGCGGTCAGCTCCCGCATGATGGAAGCGACCATCTCCTGACCGGTATCGGGATCGGCACCGGAAGGCGGAAGTTTCTTTGAAAGCAGCTTCGTAAACCCCATCACGCTCCCCATATAATTCCGGAACTCATGGGCAATTCCGGCGGACATTTCTCCCAGAACGGTCAGGCGCCGCTTGAGTTCCACCTGCTCCTGAAGGCCCTTGATCTCGGTGAGATCTGTGAAGACGAAGGTCGTACCGATCACCTCGTTCTGACGATCCCGAAGCAACGAGGTGCTGATTCCGACCCAGATCCGTTGCGGACTCGACTGGCCGGGATTCGGACGGGTCAACTCCAGTTCCTGGCGCGTGATCGTGGCCTGATGGATCAGCGCCTGATCGAGCAGATGAACGACGCTGCCCTGGGCGCCGAACACCTCCTCACAGGTTTTACCGACCGCCGCCGAACGCGACTGACCCAGAATCCGCTCGGCCGCATGGTTGAAGGTGGTGATGACGTGCTCGGGATTAAACGTGATGACGCCGCTGGCAACGCTTTGAAGGATGTTCTCATTGTAGCTTTCAATATCCGCCGCTCGTTCCTCCGCCCGGGTTCTCAGTTGTTCCAACTCCACCTCTTTCTCCTTGAGCTGCCGAACCAATCCATGAAACGTAACGATCATCGCGGCCGTTTCGCCCGATTGTCCCCCCGCTTCCGCGCTGGGCCGGCGGCTCCGGATCGCGATTCGCGCGGAGTAGAAAACCATCACAACGATGATCGTCACGCCAGCCACCTTTAGAAGCAGGGTGGTCGTCGCCGCCGCTCCGCCTGCCTCCAGCGGCCGCAACTCCAGATCCACTCGGACCACGCCGACACCACCCGGGGCCGGATTTTGAATGGGAATAAAATACGACAGGACGTGTGTCTCGGACGGACCCGAACCGGAAACCGTTATTAGATTTCCGCCCTCCAAGATCCGTCGAAATTGAGAGGGCGTCGTACCCCGGAGCGGATTCGAGGAGCCGATTCGGTCGCGATCCGCCGTGTCCATCAAAAGATGTCCTTCGCGATCCAGGATGGAGATCCGAGATGCACCGTACTGTTTGGCCAGCTTCTGCAAAAAAACAGGATCGGTCGATGCCTCTCGCCCATGAGCCTGGATTTCGGATGCAATCACGTGGGTAATGATGATCAGGTTCCGGTAGGCCTCTTCCGTCCGGTAGCGCTTCGCGGTCTGGAGCAAAACGGCGGTGTGAATCCCCCATAGCCCGGCAAACAGCAGCAGCAGCACCATCGCCAATCGAGAGAGTTGGGTTAACGCCATCGCCCCCCGCATGTTCAGACGTTGATTCGAAAACCGAAAAGGCCATGACGTCCCATCCGATCTCATCAAAAGGTCCCAAGGTGTTGATACCAGCTCCAGATTGCCGGTCCTGCAAACAGTGAGACCACGGCACCCAGACTTAAGAAGGGACCGAAAGGAACGGGATATTTTCTGGACTTTCCTTTGAAGGTCATGAGGAACAGCCCGATCACGGAACCGGCCAGCGCACCGATGAAAATGGTCAATAACGCCTGCTTCCACCCGAGAAAGGCACCGATCATCGCGATTAATTTAATGTCCCCACCGCCCATTCCACCCCGGCTGGCCACGGCCACTCCATAAAAGAGTGTGCCGCCTAACAGAAGACCGATCAGGGCATCCAAAAAACCGATGGGAAGAATAAGAGAGGAGGCGATCAAGCCCACGATCATCCCGGGCAGTGTAATCCGATCCGGAATGATCTGGTGATCCAGATCAATGAACGTAATCACAAGCAGCGCCGAGAACAGCAGGGCATAAATGACCGTCTGCCATCCGATGCCGAACCGCCAAACCAGCAGGAGGTAGCCGATCCCGCTCACAAGTTCAATGACGGGATATCGCCACGAAATCGGTCGCCGGCAGTCTCGGCATCGGCCACCCAGAATCAAGAAGCTGACCACGGGGATGTTGTCCCACCAGCGAACCGGATGACGGCAGGAAGGACAACGAGAAGAGGGGGTGATCAGAGACTCATTTCGTGGAAGACGATGGATACAGACATTTAAAAAGCTCCCGATGATCAAACCCAGAACCAAAGCGGCCGAGAGGCTATACGTGAGGCTTTCCCCCATGATGCTCCTTAATCCGGTCTCACTATAGCACAGTTCATCGAGGCCATCAAGCCGATCTCCGGGTCATTGGCTTGACAGTCTTTTTCATAACACGTTATAATTAAAAAAATTTCTGACGCGAGCAAACCTCATTTAAAGGCCGTCCACCATGTCCATAAAGATTGCCGTGATCGGCGGCGGAAGCTGGGGCACGGGTCTGGCCTTTCTCATGGCCGATCGGGGTTACAACGTAACGATCTGGGTCTATGAAAAGGAACTCGTCGCATCCATTAATGATCAGCACGAAAATAGCTTATTTCTGCCGGGGGTGGCGCTCTCAGACCGGATTGTAGCGACATCGTCCTTGGAGGAAGCGGTCGAGAAAGCGCGGGTGGTCCTATTTGCAGTCCCGTCGCATGTGGCCCGTTCGGTTCTGATGAAGCTTGGACCGGTTCTTCCCGAGGAGACACCCATTATCAGCGGAACAAAAGGAATCGAGAACGACACGCTTTTGTTGACGTCACAGATCATGGAGGAGGTTCTGCCGACCTCCCCTTTCAACATCGCCGCCCTTTCCGGTCCCAGCTTTGCTAAAGAGGTCTGCCAGCGCCATCCGACCGCCGTCTCGCTTGCGGCCAAGGACCACGACCTGGCCGTGCAGCTGCAGCCTTTATTTACCACGCACTACTTTAAGGCATTCACGACGACGGACGTCCTCGGCGTGCAGCTTGGCGGGGCGCTCAAAAACGTGATTGCATTGGCCGCCGGGGGCGCCGACGGCCTGGGTTTCGGCCATAACACGCGGGCCGCGCTTATTTCCAGAGGGCTGGCCGAGATCATCCGGCTCGGACAGGCTCTGGGCGCCGATCCGAAGACCTTTTCCGGGCTGTCCGGACTGGGGGATTTGATCCTGACATCGACGGGAGCCCTGAGCCGGAACCGAACCGTGGGATATCAAATCGGACGGGGGGAGAAGCTCCCCGAAATTCTAAGAGAGATGAAGATGGTCGCTGAAGGCATCCAGACCACCCGGGCCGCTCATCTCCTGGCTCAAAAACACGGTGTCCGGATGCCCATCGTCCAACAGGTTTACTCCGTCCTGTTCGAGGACAAAGATCCACGTCGGGCCGTAACGGATTTGATGGAAAGCGCCGTTGGCGATGAGATCCATTAATCGGAGCCGCGCTTGCATGCGCTCTCATCCGCAGGGTTCCTATATAATAATAGATAGGAAAGGAGCTTGCGCTTGACCACCCTGATGCTCTTCAGCCTGCTGGGCGGTGTTGCCTTTTTGCTCCATGGCCTTCAATGGGCTGGGGATGGACTGCAAGGACTGGCCGGAGCCCGGCTCCGATCGATCCTGGCCACCTTTACACAGAACCGCTTTCTTGGACTGGCGACGGGCGCCTTCATTACGGCCGTGATTCAAAGCAGCAGCGCGACCACGGTGATGTTGGTCGGTTTTACCAGCGCCGGGCTGATGACGCTTTCCCAGACGGTTGCACTGATCCTCGGCGCCGATCTCGGCACCACCTTCACCGTTCAATTGATCGCTTTCCAAATCAGCAACTACGCACTGGCCATTCTCGCCGTGGGCTTTGCCCTTTACTTTTTCAGCAAACAACGTCGAATCAAATTGGTTGGCACGGTCCTCTTCGGCTTCGGTCTGATCTTCTTCGCCTTAAAGCTCCTGTCGGACGGAATGGCCCCGCTCAAGGAAAACGACTTGGTGCGTCAGTTGATGTTCGGCGTCAGCCATGTCCCGGTCTGGGGAATGCTGATCTCGGCGGTATTAACCGCTCTGCTCGCCAGCAGCGCCGCCACCATCGGGATTGCGATCGCTTTCGCGACGCAGGGGCTCATGCCGCTGGCCTCGGCCATCCCCATCATCCTGGGGGCCAACGTGGGAACCTGCGCCACGGCCTGGGTGGCCAGTCTGGGCACCACCACCGAGGCCAGACGCGTGGCCCTGGCGCATATACTATTTAAACTCCTGGGCGTCATCCTGATATTCCCGTTTCTACAACCGCTTGAGGGATTCGTGGGTCTGACGTCCGAAAACATCGTGCGGCAGATCGCGAATGCTCACACGCTATTTAATCTCGGAATCGCGCTTCTCTTCCTACCGTTCACCGGTCCGTTCGCCCGGCTCGTCGCCTGGCTGGTTCCCGAAAGACCTTCGCTGGAAGAAAGTTCAAGGCCGAAGTACCTGGATCCGCATGTTCTGGATTCACCGGCCCTGGCTCTGGGTCAGGCCACCCGGGAGGCCCTGCGGATGTCGGACATCGTTCGGGACATGTATCGAGAAACGATCCAGGTCTTCACCGAAGATAACCAGGAGATCCTGGAACAGATCGAACGAAAAGACGACTGGGTGGACACGTTAAACCGCGAAATTAAACTCTACATCACCAAGCTCTCCGCAAAATCGCTGACGGAGGAACAATCGGCGCGCGAGGTGGACCTCTTGACCCTGACCAGCGATCTGGAGACGATCGGCGACATCATCGATCGCAATTTAATGGAGCTGGCCAAGAAAAAAATCTACAAGGGTCTGCGCTTCTCCGATCAAGGGCTAAAGGAGATCATCGAGCTTCACGCCCGGGTGGGTCAAAACTTGGAACGGGTGATTTCGGCTTTTGCAAGCCACGACCCGGAACTGGCCCAGCGGGTCATTCAGGCCAAGGACGAGGTCAAACATCTGGAGCGCGAGCTTCGGGCCGCGCATATTCAGCGGTTGCATGCGGGCCTCGCGGAATCGATCGAGACCAGCGCGATCCACCTCGACGTCTTGACCAACCTGGTCCGGATCAATCACCATGTTACCAGTATCGCATACCCCATCATCGAAGAAAAATAGTCGTGGATTCGGAAGATACCCGGAAATTGCTGGCTCAGGTAAAAAGAGGATCCCTCTCGGTGGATGCGGCCGTGAAGCGGCTTCGGCACCTGCCCTATGAAGCACTGGGGTTTGCGGCCATCGATCACCATCGCACGCTCCGACAAGGACACTCCGAGGTGATCTTCTGCGAAGGCAAGCGCCCGGAACAGGTTCTGGCCATCATCCGCCGGATGGTGGCGGTCGACAGTCCGGTTCTGGCCACACGGGCTACGCCCCAATTGTTTCAAGCCGTGAAGCGAATCGACCCGAGAGCGGTTTATCACGATTCGGCCCGTACGATTACGATCCAAAATCGGAGCCGATCAAACCGATCGCGGCGTCCCGGCGCGGCCGGAGGAATACTGATCATCACGGCCGGGACGGCCGATATTCCAGTGGCCGAGGAAGCAAAGGTGACCTTAGCGTTTCTGGGCCACCGCGTCGAGACGATCTACGACGTGGGCGTGGCCGGACTCCACCGTCTTTGGGATCACCGTTCTCGCATCGAGGCGGCCGGAATCTTGATAATCGTGGCCGGAATGGATGGAGCCTTGCCCAGTGTGATCGGCGGCTGGATGGATAAACCGATCGTGGCCGTGCCGACCAGCATCGGGTACGGCGCCAGCTTTGGGGGCGTGGCGGCGCTCTTGACCATGCTCAACACCTGCGCCGCGGGTGTGGCGGTGGTGAACATCGACAACGGTTTCGGAGCCGCGGTTCTGGCCCATCGAATGATGAAGATCGGTCAGGCTCTTCGGTAGGAGCTCCTTGACGACTGCACACATAGCCATGCGAGGTGGTATGAAGATTGCCTATTTCGATTGTTTCTCAGGGGTCAGCGGCGATATGATCCTGGGCGCGATGGTGGATGCGGGACTCGAGCTTTCCCGTCTCAAAGAACGGCTGAACCCGCTTCCCCTGAAGGGATTTGAGCTCAAGACCCGTTCGGCCCAGCGGGGACCCTTCGTCGGAACCAAAGTGGACGTGAATGTCCAACCTCAAAAGCAAAAATCTTACGAAATTCGTGAATTGGAAAATGTCATCCGTCATAGCCGGCTGGACGATTCGACCAAAAAAACGGTCGAGGCGATCCTGGAACGATGGATCAAGGCCGAGATCAAGGCCCACGGCTCGGCGAAGGGGCTGCGTTTCCAAGCCAATCAGGCCATCGACCTGTTGATCGATATCGTCGGCTGTGTGCTGGGTTTAAGCCTGATGGGGATCGATGAGGTGATGGCCTCGCCGCTCAATCTCGGCAGCGGACTGGTCGATGTGCACGGTCAAAAAGTTCAGGTCCCGGCCCCCACCACGGCGGAACTGGTCCGGGGGTTCACGGTCTATTCCAGCGGGCCCCAGCAGGAGTTGACCACTCCGACCGGGGCCGCGATCATCACGACGCTGGTCACGGCCGGCGGACCCTTTCCCGAGATGCGTCTCCAGAAAGTCGGCTACGGCGCGGGCAGCCGCGAATTCACCAACTGGCCGAACATGCTTCGGATGCTGGTGGGGGAATCTCCGCAGGTCACCCATGCCGAACGGATGATTCTGCTGGAAACCAACATCGACGATCTTAATCCTCAGGTGTATGAACACTTGATGGAGCGGCTTTTCGCGGCCGGCGCACTCGATGTTTATCTGACGGCCATCACGATGAAAAAGGGACGTCCCGGCATTCTATTGAGTGTCTTGGCGGAACAGCACCAAGCCACAACCCTCTCGGAGATCGTGTTTCAAGAAACAACGACACTGGGAATCCGGCAGATCGATGTCCAGCGTCGTAAAATACCCCGCGGTTCCCAGAGGGTCGAGACCCGTTTCGGCCCCGTTCAGGTCAAGGTCGTCACCCGATCCGGCGGCCAACAAAAACGACTGCCGGAATACCAGGACTGCAAACGAATAGCCCAAGAAACCGGTCTGCCGCTCCGACAGATTATGGATGAGCTGGAAGAAACGCTCAACCCGGTTTCCCGCAATCCTCGACCCGGTTCGGCCGGGGGCTCCTCGTGAGCGGCTTATTGCTTCTGGGTCTTCTGATCATTCTGGGTGGGGCTTATCTGTTTACGAACGGCGTGGAATGGATCGGGAAACGGCTTCGCCTCTCGCAAGGCGTGGTGGGAAGCGTATTGGCCGGTGTGGGGACGGCCATGCCGGAAACCATGGTCCCCGTCATGGCGATTTTCTTCGGCGACGGCGAATCCCGCGAAGCCGTCGGCATCGGAGCGATTCTCGGCGCCCCCTTTATGCTCACCTGCCTGGCCCTCCCGCTCCTGGGGCTCGGTGTTCTCTTTTTCTCCTCGATGGGAAAACGGACGACCGCGATTCCCCTCAACGTTCCGCTGGTCCGGATCGACCTAGGGTTTTTCCTGATCAGTTATGGAATCGCCCTGCTGATGGCGCTCCTCCCGCTCGGGGGGTCGGGACGATGGATTCATTATGCTGCCGCGGCGACCTTGATCGTACTGTACCTTTTTTATCTGAGGCGGCTGCTCATCAAGGAGGGGAGCGTGGGAGAAGACCTGGAACCGCTGATCCTCTCCCGAGGCCTGAACCGAAACCGTGATCACCCCCCTACGGCCTTGATCCTGACTCAGGTGGCGCTGGGTTTCGGTCTCGTCATCAGCGGCGCACACTTCTTTGTTGACGGCATGCAACGGTTATCCCAGACGATCGGAGTTCCTCCGCTGATCCTGTCGTTGATCATTACCCCGATCGCGACGGAGCTTCCCGAATGCTTCAATAGCCTGATCTGGATTGCTCGACGAAAAGACACGCTGGCCGTGGCCAATATCACCGGGGCGATGGTTTTTCAAAGCACCTTTCCCGTCTCGGTTGGACTGATCGGGACCCCCTGGCAACTGGACCGATTCGGGCTGACCAGCGCCGGGCTTGCGATCCTGACCGCTTTCATGCTATATGGTATAATTCTATTTGGGAGCCGCTGGCGTCCCATTCACTTGATCGGTTGTATGGTCTTTTACTTGACGTACATTCTGTATGTGTTTGGGTGACCCGCCTCTTTAGAAAAACCACTCCGGGTGCAAAATGTTGCGAGAAAGGTTGACCCGTTGGGATCTGTAACGATTCTCATCGCGGACGACGAACCCTACATCGTCCGCTCTCTTTCTTATATTCTTCAACGGGAAGGCATTTCCTTCGCCATCGCAACGGACGGTCAAGAAGCGCTTCAGATGGTCAGACAACATCGGCCGAAAATCTTTTTCCTCGACATCATGATGCCCAAGAAATCGGGCTTTGAAGTCTGCGCCGAAGTCAAGAAAGACCCTGTGCTTCGCTCGACCCACATCATCATGCTGACCGCAAAAGGACAGGAAGAAGACAAACAAAGAAGTCTGACGTCCGGGGCCAACGAGTATATCACAAAACCGTTCAGCCCCCGACAGGTCCTGGCACGCGTGAAAGAACTCTTGATGAGTCCCACAACAGGCTCCTAGCGTGGATCCTTTACGGATATTCAAGAGCTTTAAGACCAAGATCACCTTTTTAATTCTCGGGGTCGGCCTGCTGGTCGTCCTGATGGGTCTCTCCGTAACCTACAGTGTCGCCCGTAACCATCTTCAAAACACCCTTGGAGCCGAGTACCGCGAGCTGGCTTTGGAAACCGGTCAAAAAGTTCAACTCCTTCTGGAGGCCAATATCCAGGAGATCACGCTGCTGGCTCTTTCCTCCGATGTCCGGAACAGTGTCGAACGGGCGAATGCCGCCTATTCCAAAAGACGAATGCGCGATGCCGACTTCCAGGACCGGATCAGGACACTCGAAGAAATGTGGCGCCGCAGCCGGGGGGAGGACGATCCTTTTGTGCGGGGATTTTTGACCAACTCCGCTTCGGATTCCATCAAAGGTTTTCTCCGTAACCCCGATGAACGCGCCGAGCACCTCTCGCTCATCGTGACGGATGAACGCGGCCTGCTCGTCGCCGCGGACGCCAAGCCTGCCCGAATTTTTTACGGGGACGAAACCTGGTGGCGGGCCGCCTTCAACCAAGGCCGCGGCAGCACGTATATCTCGGATGTCGAAACACTCCAAGAAACCCCGGAAGGAGCTGAAAGAGCATTCACGATCACGATGGCCGTCCCCGTCATGGAGGCCACCGGCCGGCGGGCCATCGGCGTCTTCAAGACCGATCTCCAGATCAAACAGTTTTTTGAAGCCGTGACCCACGTGCATGTGGGCAAGTCGGACCACACCATGTTGGCGAGCTCGGACGGCACCTTGATTTTTTGTCCGATCTTTCTGATCCGAAACCACACGCTCCGACCGGAACTGATGCAAGTTATTTTCAAAGATAACCCCGGTTGGGCGGTCACCCGAGCCGATGTCCATTACAGCGGGCGAAACAGCATCAACGGCTTTGCGCCGGTTCCGGTCCTGGCGGATCTCCATCCGGCCAGCTTCAATGGGAAGCGGTGGTTTATCTTCACCAGCCAGAATCCCGTCGAGACGTATGCCTCCATCAACACATTGCTGAACTGGATCCTCCTCACGGGCGCATCGGGATTCGTCCTGCTGCTGTTCCTGGGACTTCGCGCCGCCAATTATGTCGTCCAGCCCTTGCAGGATCTCCGAGAGGGAGTTAAATTGATCGGTTTCGGAAACCTGAATCACCGGTTAAAGATTCAGACAGGGGATGAGATCCAGGAACTGGCGGATGAATTTAATGAGATGGCCCTCAAGCTGCAGACGTCTTACACCAGCCTGGAACAGAAGGTGGCCGAACGAACCAAAGAACTGGCGGTGGTCAATAAAATCACCCGGACGATCAGTTCCAAACTGAACATCACGGAGATCTTTGACGCGATCTGCGACGAGGTGAATAAACTGCTGGACTACGATCGGATCAGCCTCGTACTGCTCGACGACAACCAGCAACAGATCGCGCTTCGGCTGACCAAGACGAAAAACGTCCCCACCGTCGTTCACGCTCGCCCTCAACCCAAGACCGGGACGGTCATCGGCCGCGTCGTCGATTCCAAGGAGCCTTTTATCCGCGCCGATATCCTCGAGGCCAGCGAATTCGTCGAAGACCAACTCATCAAGGAAGAGGGGTTGCGGTCCTACATCGTCGTGCCGATCATTTCCCAGAACCAATCGATCGGAACGCTGAACCTGGCCAGCCGCCGGCCTCGGACCTACGCCGATCGGAACCTGGAGATCCTGATCCCCATTGCCGAACAGCTGGCGATCGCCGCGGAAACGATCCGTCTGTTCGAACAGACCAAGAAGCTCGATCAGCTGAAATCGGATTTTGTCTCCAAGGTTTCTCACGAACTCCGGACCCCCTTGACCTCGATCAAGGGATTCGCAGAGATCCTGTTGTCCTACCAGGACATCGATCTCAAAACCCGTCAGGAGTTCATTTCGATCATCAACGAGGAGAGCGAGCGACTGACCCGCTTGATCAACGACATCCTCGACATCTCGAAGATCGAGGCCGGCAAAACCGAATGGCATATCCAGCCCCTTTCACCGGCCGAGATTGTGGTTCACGTCGTGAAATCCGTCCGGGCGATGGCGCTCGAGAAAAATTTGCCCATTGTGATCGAAGTTTCCGAAAGCCTTCCGAAGATCCGGGGAGATCGAGACCAACTGATTCAGGTCCTGGACAATCTGCTGGGTAACGCCATCAAGTTCTCGAACAGCGGCCACATCACGGTCCAAGGGGCGCAGGAAAACCGCACGGTCCGGATCTCGGTCCTCGATACCGGAATTGGGATCCCGGACGAGGACCTTCAAAAGATTTTCGATAAATTTCACCACCTGGGGGATACTCGGAGCGGCAAACCCCGAGGCACCGGATTGGGGCTTTCCATCTGCCGCGAGATCATCCAGCATCTGGGCGGAAAGATTTGGTGCGAGAGCCAATTGGGCAAGGGAAGCCGGTTCCATTTTACCGTCCCCCTCTGGTCCGAAAGTCCTCGCAATCCCCCAACGGATTCCGAACGTCCCGCCGCTACCGGCGGTCGCGAACCGGACAAAATAAACCCGGCGGGAGATTCATGACGACCCTCCCTCTGAAAATAACGGACCTAATCCATCCGGAACGCTTGTCGAAATTTATGAACCGGGCGACCGAATCCCATGCCGTTTCCCTCACCGTCTTGGACTCAAAGGGACAACCGCTCCCGGCCCCGGTCGAAAGGGTTCCGCTTCCGGCTGAATCGCACGGGGACCCGGACCTGGTTCAGCGGGGCCTGAAGGAAAAAAATCCGGACCGCGTCCTCCGACATCCAACCCTTCCCCTCTATGCCGCACCTCTGTTCTGCCAGGGCGTCTCCGTCGGACTTCTCCTGGTCCGGTTTCAAAAGGATTCCACCGATCCGAAGACTCGCTCGCAAGAGGAACGGGAAGTCCGACAGATTCGGGACCATCTCCAAGATCTATTAGACACGGGATACGAACTTCTAAACCTGTCGTCCGAGATCGTCCGCAATTACGAAGAACTGGCGCTTTTGTATGACCTGTCGATGAAACTCAGCGCACAATCCGATCTGGAGCGCATCTGCCAGATCGTGGCCGATGAGGTTCAGTCCGTCCTTCCTGCAAAGAATTTATCGATCCTCCTCGTCGATGCCCGGACCGGCGTTCTCAACTCAAAGATTTCGGTCGACCGGGACGGGCACCGGCACCCTCCGTTTCAACTCGAGCCGGGCCAGGGGATCACGGGACGGGTGGCCCAAACCGGCCAACCCTTGATCGTCTGCGATGTCGGACAGGATACCGGATTTATCCCGGCGAGTTATCCGATCACCTCGC
Organism: Nitrospirota bacterium; assembly: GCA_016194285.1. GTDB lineage: Bacteria > Nitrospirota > Nitrospiria > JACQBZ01 > JACQBZ01 > JACQBZ01. Next base: position 25,958 of record JACQBZ010000019.1, read on the forward strand.
TGCTGAGCGTTCCGATGATCCTGGGTCGAAAAACGTTGGGAACGATCAATGTCAGTGACAAGCTGGACGGGAAGGAATTCTCCACCTACGACCTAAAGCTCATTCTGGCGATCGCGGCCGAGGCCGCCGTGGCGCTCGAAAACGCGCGCCTCTTTGCCGAAGTCAAGGACCTCTTCCTGAGCACGGTCAAGTCGTTGGTGATGGCGATTGATGCCAAGGATCCGTACACCCATTTACATTCGTTGCGTGTCTCCGAGGTCTCGTCCATCCTGTCGGATGAACTCGGCCTCTCCCCGTTGGAGGTGGAGCAGATCAAACTGGCCGCGTTGTTGCACGACGTCGGCAAGATCGGCGTTCCCGAACAGGTCCTTCTCAAACCGGACAAGCTGTCCCCTCGCGAATGGGAAGAGATGAAACGGCATCCGTTACACAGCGTCCAGATTCTGGAACAAGTGAGACAATTTTCCCACATTGTAAAATGGGTCCGACATGAACACGAACATTACAACGGCGCCGGTTATCCGGACGGCCTAAAAGACGAAGCGATTCCTCTTCCTAGCCGGATCATTGCCGTCGCGGACGCCTTCGACGCGATTACCTCGGATCGGTACTACCGAAAGGGCCGCCCGGAGGAGGTCGCGGTCGATATCCTGCAAAAGGGCTCGGGCATTCAGTTCGACCCGGATGTGATACGCGCGTTCGTGTCCGCTCACCGGAAGGGCCGTTTCAAGGGATTGCCGATTTAACATCTGATGTGATGCGCGAAGGGGTCGATGCGAACATCTCGAGATCGCGAAATCCAAAACGTCCTGTGGTCCATCCTGGTTTTGAACTTTCTGGTCGCCGGAATCAAACTGATCTATGGTCAATGGACCGGCGCCCTCAGCATGTGGGCCGACGGCCTGCATTCGATGTTCGACGGCGCCTCGAATGTGATCGGCCTGATCGGCATGTGGGCCGCGGCGCATCCTCCCGACGAGGCGCATCCCTACGGACACCGGAAGTTCGAGACGTTTGCCGCCTTCGCGATCTCGGTTTTTCTTTTTCTGGCCTGTTTCAGGATTCTCGAAAGCAGCTTCGCTCGTTTGACCGCTCCGAGCGTTCCACAGGTGACGTGGGTCAGCTTCGCCGTCATGCTGATCACCATTGGGATCAACCTGTTTGTGACGCGGTACGAGCAAAGAAAATCCACCGAGCTGAAGAGCGAGATTCTCCATGCCGATTCGATGCACACCTTAAGCGACGTCTACTCCTCCTTCTCCGTCTTGATCGGCCTCGCCGCCGTGCGGATGGGCTTTCCCATCTTGGATCCGATCATGGCCCTCGTGATCGCCGGGTTCATCGGGAGAACGGGATTTCAGATCCTGTTCGAAACCTCCCGCGTTTTAAGCGACGCCTCTTGCGTCGATCCACGCTTGGTTCGGGAGATCGTGATGCAGATCCCGGGTGTGAAATCCTGCCACAGCATCCGCACCCGGGGCCTGGAGAACCATGTATTCGTGGATTGCCACATCCAAGTCCAACCCGACATGACGGCCGAGAGGGCCCACGTCCTTGTGCATGAAATCGAGGACCTGATTAAAAAAGAAATGACGGAGGTGGTGGATGTCGTCATCCATGTCGAGCCCGACGCGGAACACGCGATACATTGATATGTGGGGGCCCGTGCGCCTAAACAAAAAGACCGGTGCTCCGATGCCCCCACCCCCCGCGCTCGGACAGGCCAAGCCTGATCCTCGCTTAATATGTGGGGGCCCGTGCGCCTAAACAAAAAGACCGGTGCTCCGATGCCCCCACCCCCCGCGCTCGGACAGGCCAAGCCTGATCCTCGCTTGTCGCCTATGAAACCGGTCATTGCAATCACGATGGGCGACCCGGCCGGCATCGGCCCGGAGATTATTATAAAGGCCCTCTCGAAACCCCTCGTGAACCGGATCGAGCGCATCGCCCGACCGGTGGTCATTGGAGATCGAGGCCTTCTCGAACAGACCGCGAGACGTCTAAAATCTTCCTGCGAAATCCGAACCCTTCTCGATCCCGAAGCGGTCCGTTCTCCAAAAACAGGCCTCTCTGTGATCGACCTGAAAAACATCAACCTTTCGGATCGGGTCATCGGCCACCCCGACGCAGCGGGCGGACAGGCGGCCGTCGAGGCCATACGGAAGGCGGTTGAACTGGCCCTGGCCCGACGGGTGGCGGCGATCGTCACGGCCCCGATCAGCAAGGAGGCGCTTCATACGGCGGGGTATCCTTATCCCGGCCACACCGAACTCTTAGCGGAACTCAGCCGAACAAAGGAGGTCGGCATGTTGATGGTGGCGAATCTGCCAAAAACGATCCGTCCGCGCCTCACGCCTCGCGCCTCACGCCTTGCACCCCAATTACGCATCCTGCTGGCCACCACGCATCTGGCACTGCGCGATCTGCCCGACCGACTGACACGGGAATGCGTGCGGACCGCCATCCGACTGGCCCATGAGGCCGCCAGGAGGTACTTCGGTCTTCGCCGGGCTCGTCTGGCCGTAACCGGCCTGAACCCGCATGCGGGAGAAGGGGGGCTTTTTGGACGAGAGGAAAACGAGATCATCCGTCCGGCCATCGAACAGGCCCGACGTCACGGCATCCCGGTCACCGGCCCCTTCCCGGCCGACAGCCTGATCCGTCAGGCCTTCGAGGGGAAATACGACCTCGTGGTCGCGATGTATCACGACCAGGCGCTGATCCCGATCAAGCTGCTGGGCTTCGGACATGCTGTGAATGTCACGGTAGGCCTGCCGTTCGTCCGGACCTCGCCGGACCACGGAACGGCCTACGACATCGCCGGCAAAGGCATCGCCGATCCGAGCAGCCTGATCGAAGCCATCCGCCTGGCGGTCAATTTTTCTGCAAAAAAGAAATTGTAGGGGCGCAATTCATTGCGCCCTGATTCGGGCGTGATCAATCACGCCCCTTATGAACGCGGACATGAGATCCAAACGCAAAGCGCTCGGTCAACATTTCCTCCACGATCAGAACATCGTCCGAAAGATGATCGCGGTCGCTCAGATTCAGCCAGGGGAGACCGTCGTCGAGATCGGACCCGGCCGTGGGGTGCTGACACGCGCCCTGAGCGAGATGGGCTCAACGGTTTATGCGATCGAGTTGGATCATCGGCTGCATGAGAATCTGAAAAAGCAGTTTGCGGACTCCCCTCAGGTCCGGATTATCCAGGCCGATGCATTGACCTATCCCTTCGAAGGCCTCCCTACACCGTTTGCCGTCGTGGCCAACCTGCCCTATTCCATTTCCACGCCGCTGTTGTTCCGGCTTCTCGAATTGCGCTCGCGCGTCAGCCGCATGATCCTCATGCTTCAACTGGAAGTGGCGCGCCGGATCACGGCCTTGCCCGGAACGAAGGATTACAGCCCCTTATCCATCGGCGCGCAGTTCTATGCCGAGCCTCGCCTGGAATTCATCGTGCCCCGCGGATGCTTTAGACCACCCCCTCGAGTGGACTCGGCCGTTCTGAGTCTTCAGGTCTGTCCCTCGTCAAGAGTGGTCGTCAAAGATGAAGCGTTTTTCTTTCGGGTCGTCCGTGCCGGGTTTGCTCATCGCCGCAAATCGCTCCGAAACGCGCTCAAAGACGCCAGCTTTCCGAACGACGCCGTCGAGCGGGCGCTTACCGCCGCCTCGATCACGGCCGAAAATCCCCAGAGACGGGCCGAGACCTTGTCCATTAAGGACTTCGCCCGCCTTGCCGATAAACTGTTTGAAATTCCATCTCAAATATGATAAGTTCCGTAGGGAAATGGCTCAAGCAATCCGATTGGGAAACCGTCGTCACGAGATTCTGGGAGTCATCCTCCTAGCCTTCGGCCTGTTGTTGCTGGTCAGCCTGATCTCGTATGATCCGCTTGACCCTTCTTTAAATTCCGTTTCATCCAATCCCTTCGTCCATAACCTCGCCGGGAAAGTGGGCGCGTACCTGTCCGACGAACTTTTTCAGCTCATCGGGGGAAGCGCCTATCTGCTGGCGATGGGCAGTGGTCTGATCGGCTGGCGGAAGCTTCTGTCTCGACCGATTGCGTTCCATCGCTGGAGAATGACCGGTTTTGTGTTGCTTTTGACCTCGTCCACGGCCCTGTTGCACCTCGTGTGGACCGGCCTGCCCTCGCTGGCGGGTGGACCGATCCTGGCCGGCCACGCGGGCGGGTTGGTCGGAAAGCTGACGGCGGATTGGCTTTCGGGATACTTCGCACCGCTCGGCGCGTATATCCTGGTGACGGCCGCGGTTCTTCTGTCACTGATCATGACCACATCGATCTCGCTTTTGACGATGGTGGATTGGGCCGGCGACGCCGTTCAAAAGATCGCCTCGAGTTCCAAGCAATTCGTCGAATCGGCGCGGACCGCGCTGACCATTTATCAGGAACAGTCTCGCCGATGGAAGACCGAGACCAAGATCCGACAGAAATGGCCGCTTCAGAAACCTAAAATTGTAGACACGCCCGCTCCGCCGAAGGCACCGAAGACGCCCCCCCGGCAAGCGGATCTGCCCTTCATGAAGGAATCGGGAGATTATGAGTTACCCCCGCTGACCCTCCTTCAGGACCCACCCGCTTCCGCCAGCAAGATTTCAAAGGAAGAACTGCTGGCCAATTCCCAGATCCTGGAAAAGAAACTGATGGACTACGGGATTGAAGGCCGCGTGACGCAAGTCCATCCTGGACCGGTCGTCACGATGTATGAATTTGAGCCCGCACCCGGCGTCAAGGTGAACCGTATCGTCAACCTATCGGATGATCTGGCCCTGGCGATGCGGGCCATGAGCGTCCGGATTGTGGCCCCC
>JACQBZ010000033.1 GCA_016194285.1 Nitrospirota bacterium
CCGACATCAGGCCGAATGCCAGGACAATAGCGAGCCGTTTCAGTTGAGTATTCATTTTGCCCCTCCTATGCGAAGGATAGACAACGCTGTCATTTAAAATATATTGGCCGGCGGGAAATCTGTCAAGAAACGGCGCTGCCGGAAATGCCTTTCAAACGAACGGGACGAGGCGGTTTCGGCTAATGGGGTCGGACCGTAACTGGATCAGGTAACATGAAAAAGAATCTCGCGTCAGGCTTGGCTTACTGGTTTTTTGAATCACATGGACACGATACAGAAATATCATCCGACTCCCCTCCGTCCTCGCGCGCGGGCGGGGGCGGCGATAGGAAGTGATGCAGGCAATGGGAAACTGAAGGGGCAGGGACATAATGTAATGTGCGCGTATTGGAAAAATTCCAAATCAAACCGCCGTCAACTGCCGCCTCAAATGAGGCATCGATCGCCCCAAAAGAGTGATTTTTGCCCCGATCATCTGTCCATTCGTCCTGATCGATCGACCGGATAAAACGTCATAATTGTATTATAAACATTGAGAATGATAACCAATCTGCTGTTCGATTCAAAAAATGGCATACGGCATGCATATCATATCGGCGGACGTGTTTGTCCACAACCATAAGGGGGTTAGACACATGAAGAAACTCTTGATGTTGGCAGTATCGATCCTGACCGTGGCGACTTTGGCCAGTGTCGGCGTGGCGGCGGATGCGCCGGCGGCGGCACCGGAGAAGCCGGCCAAGAAAATGGCGGCTGCGCCCAAGACGACCATGGGTGAAGTGACGGCCGTGACGGCGGGGAAGAGCGTCGAAGTGAAGGACGAGAAGGGGAAGACCCACAAGTTCAGCATCTCCAAGAAGACCAAGATCGAAGGCGACTTGAAGGTGGGTGCGAAGGTGGATGTGACCTCGAGCGGTAGTTCGGCGAAAGAAATCAAGGTGACTGGCGGTGCGGAAGCTCCAGCGGCCCCGATGGCTCCAGCAGCTCCTGCTGCTCCGGCCCCGAAGATGTAAGCGGCGTTTCGTCAGCGGTTCTTGATGACGGCGCATCCTGGGTTATTCCCGGGGTGCGCTGTTTTTTTATGGGGGAATGTTAAGGGGTCAAGTCGCTTGATGTCCATTCTCGGAGTCAAACCGGGTCGGACCAGGAAAAATTTAGGCTCCGCTCCGGCCACGCGCGCGGGGGCGGCGATGGGAAGTGATCATGAATTGTGTTGACTCTGCCGAGCCGCTCTTGTAAAAATACATGGGTTGATTTATCCCCCCAGGGCGTGGAGGCACATGAATCAAAGGATGGTGGTCCATTTCCAGGATGGCCAGATATTAAAAGGCAACTCCCACGATTTTTTCCCTAACAAAGACCTCTTCCATCTAATCTTGTTGGATCAGCCCCCCAGTGAAAAACCGATGGAGATTTCAGTTTCACAGCTCAAGGCCATCTTTTTTGTAAAGGATTTTTGGGGACAGAAAGACCGTCAGAAACGCAAGGGTTTTGCAAGCGGTGAAAAGTCTCTCTACGGGAAGAAGGTCGTTGTCCAGTTCAAGGATAAGGAGCATCTCTATGGATTTACCCAGGGTTACTCCGCCAACCGTCCCGGATTCTTTCTTTTTCCGACGGAACAGCAGGATAATAATGAGAAGATCTTTGTTGTGCGATCCTTTGTTACAAAGATAGAATTTATCGATTAAACTTGATCGACCAGCCTCCGCTCCTGCCTCATGCGCTTGGAATCCGATTTTCGTCCTGATCAGGGATATGAACCGTTCCAATGCCATCCGAATGACGGTCGCTCTAACTGATTGACTCTCAAGAAAGTATCCATTACAATCACATTCCGTCATCCTATTAAAGGAGTAGGGATAGACATGTTGATCGGGACGCCGCTTGCGAAGAACGCGGTTAAGTTGATGCTGCTCGGCGCCGGCGAGCTGGGCAAGGAAGTGACGATCGAGGCCCAGCGCCTCGGGGCCGAGGTCATCGCGGTGGACCGTTATCCTCACGCCCCGGCGATGCAGGTGGCCCATCGCTCCCACGTGATCGATATGCTGGATCGGGATCAACTGGCCGACGTGATCCGGAAGGAGCAGCCCGACCTGATCGTTCCCGAGATCGAGGCGATCGCCACGGACTATCTGCTCGAGGCCGAGAAAGCGTTCACGGTGATTCCCACCGCGCGGGCCGCGCGGCTCACGATGGACCGTGAAGGGATACGGCGTCTCGCGGCCGAGGAGTTGAATCTTCCGACCAGCCGGTTCCGGTTCATTGAGAATCCCGAAGACCTGAAGGCCGCGGCCGCCGACCTGGGCTATCCCTGCGTCATGAAACCGGTGATGTCTTCCTCCGGCAAGGGTCAGTCCGTCGTCCGGGCGCCCGCGGAGCTTCCTAGGGCCTGGACCTACGCGATGTCGTCCGGTCGGGCTAAAAAAACCAAGGTCATCCTGGAATCCTATATCCCATTTGATTATGAGATTACGCTGCTGACGGTCCGCGCCGTGAACGGAACCTTTTTTTGTCCGCCGGTGGGCCACATCCAGATGGACGGTGATTACCGGCAGTCCTGGCAGCCTCACCCGATGGACCCGCGTGTGCTGGCCCGCGCCCAGGAAATCGCGGCAACGGTCACGGACAATCTTGGCGGCCGCGGAATCTTCGGGGTGGAACTGTTCATCCGCGGCAACGACGTTTTTTTCTCCGAGGTCTCGCCGAGGCCGCATGATACCGGTCTGGTCACCTTGATTTCTCAGGACCTCTCGGAGTTTGCCTTGCATGTTCGTGCGGTCCTTGGTTTTCCGGTACACGAGCCGGTCGTCCGAACGCCCGGCGGATCGGCCGTCATCCTGGCCGATCGTGAAGCGGTCGCGCCGTCCTACGACATTACGGGCGCGCTGGCTATTCCCGGCGTCCAGGTCCGGCTTTTCGGCAAGCCCGACTGCCGCAAGAACCGCCGGCTCGGCGTCGTTCTCGCTCCGGGACCCGATGCCTTTGCGGCCCGCGATCTGGCCGTGAAAGCGGCTTCGACCGTTAAGATCGGCTCTTAAGAGGGTTTTGAACTTCAAAAGCGGTTGTGTTATAATGCGATTCTGTCTTTACGAAGACTTGGATCGCGCCGGTCGTATCGCGAAGCGAGGATCAGGCTTGGCCTGTCCGAGCGCGGGGTGTGGGGGCATCGGAGGACGTTGCTTCGCTTTATCCGCACGGGCCCCCACATAGAATAGGCTGCGCCTGTAGCTCAGCGGATAGAGTATCGGCCTCCGAAGCCGAGGGTCGTGGGTTCAAATCCCGCCAGGCGCGCCAGATTCGATCGAAAAGTTATTCAAGTGTGGGCCGTTAGCTCAGTTGGTAGAGCAGCTGACTCTTAATCAGCGGGCCGTAGGTTCGATCCCTACACGGCCCACCAGATTTTTGAGATCTGGTGAAAAATTTCTCGGACTGAATTCTTGAGACTTAATTTCTGAGACTGATGGACTTTTGCATCCGTCAAATATAGGCTGCCTGGTGGAATGGCAGACACGCTGGCCTTAGAAGCCAGTGCCGCAAGGCGTCCGAGTTCAAATCTCGGGGCAGCCACCAACGGCAGAAAAAAGTAAGATCGCAAACATCAATGGGGGTGGGCTGCTCAAAAAGCTCCAGATGCAAGGCCGCAGGGACCAAGGAGACCGCAGCGTACTTAGGATGGTACGTGAGGATCTCCGAGGGACCGAGAACGCAGCAGATGGACTTTTTCAGCAGCCTCACAGAGAATGAAAGTCGCCGTCGAAGAAATTAGCTCCGTAAAAAAATCGCTCAAGATCGAAGTCCCGGAGGAAATCGTCACCCGGGAGCTGGAGGCCGCCTACACCGATCTGAACCATCGGGTTCGGATTCCCGGCTTTCGCCCCGGCAAGGCGCCGCGCGCTTTGCTGGAGAAGCGCTATGGGCCAACGGTAGAGGAGGATGTGATCCGACGGCTGGTGCCGGATTATTATCAACGGGCGATTCGGGAGACCGGCCTTCGTCCCGTGGAACTTCCGGCCATCGAGAAGATCGAGCTGAAGAAAAACGCCCCGCTTTCGTTTACGGCGATGGTTGAGATCACCCCGCCGATCCCGCTCGGCACCACCACCGGTCTGAAGGTCCAAAGGCCGAAGATGGAGGTGACGACGATCGAAGTGGACAAGGCCCTGGAGGCCCTTCAGGAGCAGCACGCCCAACTGGTCGCTTGTCCCGAGGGTCATCCGATAGCCGAAAAAGATTTCGTGGTCGTTGACTTTCAGGGTTCGATGGACGGTCGGCCGCTGGAGGGCGGTTCCCGTCAGAACCATTTGATCCGGGTCGGGTCCGATACCCTGATTCCGGGGTTTGAGGAGCAACTGATCCACCATCAGCGCGGCGACCGCGTAAAGGTTCAGACCACCTTTCCGAAGGATTATCCGAAAGCCGATCTGGCCGGCCGGGCGGTTGAGTTTGACGTCATGATTCGCGAGGTTAAACAGAAAGTGCTTCCGCCGCTCGATGATGAATTCGCCAAAGACATTGGGAAATTCGCGTCGCTCGACCAACTCCGGGAGAAACTCAGAGAGGACTTGACCGCCCGAATCCGATTGGAACAGGACCGGGCCGTCCGAACGGCGCTCCTCAAACAATTGTCGGAGGCCCATCCTTTTGAAGTCCCGTCCTCCTTGGTCGAGCAGGAGGTCCAGGAGTCCCTGGCCCGACTGCAGCAGCGTCTTCCAAAGGGGATGACCCTGGAGCAGGCCAAGATCGACCTCCGGGCCGTCCGAAAAGAGATCGAGCCGGCGGCGCATGAAAAGGTGAAGGGCCGTCTGATCCTCATGGCCATTGCAGAACGGGAGCAGTTGACCGTCACCAAAGAAGAGATCGACACGGCCCTGTCGCGAACCGCAGAGGAACTGAAATTGAGCTCCGAAGACGTCCGGCGGTTGATCGTTTCGCAGGACGGCAGCCTCGATGTGTTTAAGGCCCGGCTGCTGGAAGACAAGGCCATGGACTGGGTGGTTTCCAAGGCCGTGATTGAATAGTGTTTAAACCCGTTTCGTATTTTCGAAAGGAGTTGTTAAAATGTTGGTACCGATCGTCATTGAGCAAACAAACCGCGGCGAGCGGGCGTACGACATCTATTCCCGCCTTCTCAAGGATCGGATTATCTTTATCGGTGCGCCGATCGATGATGTTTTTTCCAATTTGATCATCGCCCAGCTCCTGTTTTTGGATGCGGAAGATCCCGGGAAAGACATCAATCTGTATATCAACACTCCCGGGGGCATGGTGACGGCCGGTCTCGCGATCTATGACACGATGCAGTACATCAAGTCGGACGTTTCCACCACCTGCATCGGCCAGGCCTCCAGCATGGGCGCGCTCCTGCTGGCGGCCGGGAAAAAAGGCAAGCGGTTCGTGCTGCCCAATTCGAGGATCATGATCCACCAGCCGATGGGCGGCTTCCAGGGCCAGGCCACGGACGTCGATATCCAGGCCCGTGAGATTTTGAAAGTGCGCGAGCGACTCAACGAAATTCTGGCCCAACACACCGGCCAGCCCATCGACCGGATCCGCCTGGATACCGAGCGAGACTATTTTATGTCGGGCGAGGAGGCCCGGAAATACGGCTTGATCGATGAGGTCATCAGCCACGCGCCGGAGTTGAAAGAGAAAGAGAAGGGGAAATAATCCCTTACCGAAAGGAGAAAAATCGGCATGGCCAAACCCGAGAAAAACGATGCCCTGTTGCGATGTTCCTTTTGCGGAAAAAGCCGCGACGAGGTGCAAAAGCTGATCGCCGGTCCCACCGTCTACATCTGTAACGAATGCATCGATCTCTGCAACGACATCATCGCGGAAGAATGGGAGGAGGATCGGGAGGCCATCTCCTCCAAGCTTCCCAAGCCGAAAGAGATCAAAAAAATCGTGGACCACTACGTGATCGGCCAGGAACGGGCGAAGAAAATGCTGGCGGTCGCGGTGCATAACCACTACAAACGGGTATCGGCCGCGCCCGAAGTGGACGACGTGGAGCTTCAAAAAGGCAACATCCTGATGATCGGGCCGACCGGGACCGGCAAGACCCTGCTGGCCCAGACCCTCGCCCGGATTCTGGACGTGCCGTTTACCATCGCGGATGCCACGACGCTGACCGAGGCCGGGTATGTCGGAGAGGACGTGGAAAACATCATATTAAAGCTTCTCCAGGCGGCGGATTACGATGTCGAACGGGCCGAACGCGGCATCGTCTATATCGACGAGATCGACAAGATCAGCCGGAAGAGCGACAGCCCCTCGATCACGCGCGACGTCTCGGGCGAAGGGGTCCAGCAGGCCCTCCTGAAACTGATCGAAGGGACCGTGGCCAACGTCCCGCCTCAGGGAGGGCGAAAACATCCCCATCAGGAATTCATTCAGGTGGACACCTCTCATATCCTTTTCATCTGCGGCGGGGCCTTTGTGGGACTGGAGGCCTTGATCGAACAGCGCATCGGACAGAAATCGATGGGTTTCGGGGCGCAGGTCCGGCCCAAGAAGGACCGTCACGTCGGCGACCTGCTGCGGATGGTCCAGCCGGAAGATCTTTTAAAATACGGCCTGATCCCCGAGTTCGTCGGCCGGCTCCCGGTGATCGCGACGTTGGAAGAGCTGGATGAGAAGACCCTGATCCGGGTTTTGACCGAGCCGCGGAACGCCCTGATCAAACAGTATGAAAAGTTGTTCGCCTTTGAAAAAGTGAAGCTCAAATTCACGGACAATGCCATCGCGGCCATCTCACAAAAGGCCCATGGACAGAAGACCGGCGCCCGGGGGCTGCGGGCCATTCTGGAGGAGGTGATGCTGGACCTGATGTACGAGCTGCCCTCTCAGAAAAACGTGAAGGAAGTCATCATCAACGAGGACGTGATCCATCAAACGGGCGAGCCGATTTTGCTGTATGAGAATGACAAAGAGATCAAGTCAGCCTGAAGAGGCCGTGGATTTCTTCGGCACCCTGCTAATGATCATGTGTCCCCACGCTTATCATGCGACCCATCATCGGAATCACGCCGGATTATAGCGACGGGTTCAGAAAGGACTCCCACGCGCTGGGTGAGCCCACCTATTTTTTAAGAGCCCGGTATGTGGAGGCCATTAAAGACCTGGGCGGAATTCCGTTCCTTCTGCCGATTACAAAGAATCCCAAACTTCAAGCCGATCTTCTGAATCGGATCGACGGTCTGCTGATCACCGGCAGCGGGCCGGATCTGGACCCCCGGCTCTACGGCGAGCGTCCGACGGCACGGTTCAAGGTCATGAGTGATGAACGGGCCGGTTTCGAATTGGGTCTTGCAAAACGAGCCTTAAAGCGGGATCAACCCGTGCTGGGGATCTGCGGGGGGCTTCAACTCCTGAACGTGGCGATGGGCGGCAGTCTTGTCCAGGACATTGCGACCCAGGTTCACGGGGCCCTGGTCCACCAGCAGGAGACCGCGGCCACGCGGGTTTCGCACCGTGTGCGGATCGTCCAAGGGACGCGCCTCCACCGGATCCTCCGGACCGATCGATTAAAGGTGAACAGTTCACACCATCAAGCCGCGAAAAAGGTGGCAACGGGATGGGTTGTCAATGCCGTCTCGCCGGATGGGGTGATCGAGGGATTGGAAAGCCCGCGCCACCGATTTGTCATCGGCGTTCAGTGGCATCCGGAATTCCTGTATCGAACGGACGAATCCAGCCGGCGGTTGTTCAGGGCGTTCTTAAAAGAGGCAGTGCGATAGGACTCATTCTTCCACTTAATTGGCTCACTCACGAAATGATAATAATCAGATAGGTCAATAATTTCTTCGTGGGTATTTGCTGGGCATTGACAAAAACAAAACATTGTACTACCGTTTATTAACTGTCCAATCATCGCACGTTTCGTGTTTGGTACCGAGAGCCAGTGGGCCGGCGGGGGGTACTTTGCGCTCGGCTTCGTTGTGTTTTGGGGTGGCATCGCTCTAGCCTATGGACTGATCACGCTCGCAGGAAAGCTCGACAAGGAAACCCCTGCATAACCGCGCGTTGAGCGGCCAGATGTTACGACAGGCAGACCGCGTATGACCTTTCTTGCTTGGTGGGGCGCGTGTCTTTCTACGCTTCTAGCAGTTGTGAAACTGTTGGAAATCTGGCGCGACCGTTTCCGTATCGATGTTGGTTACAACTTCACCGGTCAACCAGATATTGGAAATGAAATCTATGTCAGGAATCTAACCGGCTACCCAATCATTCTCAGCTACTGGGGGCATTGGCCGTTTCGGGTCCAGTCGAATTCAGTGACGCCTCAAGAGGACGCAAGAGACACTCGTATCGAGGCACACTCGAGATTGACACTTACATTCAGAGGGCAAGACTACTTCGACTGGGGAGTGGAGGCGTTGAAAGGAAGGCGGATTTATCTCCGCCTTTGTATTGCTGGAAGGCGGCCCGTCTTGCGAAAAGTCTATGGATAGAAAATCAACAAGCCGTTGCACCCGATCCTCGGAGTGACGCTGCGCGCTGCCCCTCGGCCGGATGAATGGCGACGTTAGGCTCAAGGAGATTCAAATGCATAAAACAAGTTTCATCGAAGCTCTGAGAATAGGCGCTCTCTCAATAATCCTATCAAGCTGTGTTAGCACGCAATCTGTTGTGGACAAGCTTGGCTCGCTATATATTGGTAAAAACTTCGATGAGTTCGTATTAAATCGAGGAGTTCCTCAGAAAAAATTCGTCTTATCGAATGGCGATGTTGCCTACGTTTGGAATTCTGGCACGTCTTCTGTTGCGATGCCTGTAACCGCAAACACAACGGGATATGGAAACACTGCTAAAACGACCGTATCAGGTGGTGGAAGTATCGATATGTTTTGTGAGGTTCAATTTGTCACTTCGCCGGCAGGCATAATTAAACAGGTCTCCATTCTTAAGGACACCATAGGATTTTGGACAACCTCAATGTGTCATGAAGTGTTTGACAAATAAACGCCTAACACGTCGTTCAACGCGGCCGCCAAAGTTCCCCCGAAATAGTTGACACCTTGAGCTAACGAGCGAGGCTAGAGTGTTCTTCGCACGAGTTCGCTGGATTGGAAGAGTTCTCGACGGTGCTGGTATTGATACTAGCTCCAAGACAGGGCGGGAACTCAGCACAACCATTATCTCCTTCTCGAAATATTGCCAAGAAAAGAATCGCCGTGGCGACGGCACTAACGGTATGCGTCTGGATCTCGGCCCAGCCGAGTGGGCACTTCTAGCCGCGATCTTGGCTCCAGAGGAGTCCAAAATCACCGCGCAGTTGTCGGCAGCACTTGGCCTTTCCCATACCGATGCTTCAGCGCTAGTAACACGCACGAGAGAATCTGCGCTCAAGCTCGCGGAGCAGAAAATGCCCGCACTTCTCGCAACCATTGCTGGCAAATGACGCCTAACTTTAGGTCGAGCGGACGGGCCGGAAGCGGCGGGCCTCTATTGCTGTTCGTAGCGGCCCGCCGCTCACCACGACGTTGGGCGGCACGAGCCCATGTACGAGCGGGGCATAAATAGTGTCCAAAGAGTTCGATAGTGAACCGGAGACCGTCCTCGCGAACGCCAGTAGCGCGTCCGTTTGGATCCCGTGGTACTTCAAGCGAGGTGCCCTGACTGTCGTCACCGCGCCGCTATTACTTTTCCTCGTCTTCTGTATCGCCGTCTCGACCGTCGGAGCCGTGGTTCAGGGCCTAGCGCTCCTCCGAGCAAGCTATGCGGTCTTCGGCATCATCGGAGCAATCATCGCAATTTCCTTCGGCTGGATTCCGGTAATCATGCCTCCGGTTCTGTATTACTCCCTCATCAAGAACTTGCCTGGTCTCTGGCTCCGGCCAGACGCATCCCGCCGCGCCAAGATTCTCTCTTCCCTTGCCGTTCTGGTCCTGCTCCCGCTCGGCGCATACCTTGTCTACCACGTCGTTGCCTGGAGCATCGGGTGGATCGCTAATCGCGATCCTTGTGCGTCCTTCTCTGCTGGTGTTACGGGGTCGAAACCTCCGGTCAATTGCCCGTGAACGCCTGCCGCCCAACAATGCGCTCCACGCGGACGCGCCGCAAACGGCGCGCCGGTGAGCGTTGGCGTTAGGGGCTTCCATGGCAACTGTTGATCCAAGACATGCCGCATGGCGATCCGAGTTTGAATCGCTGGGCGAAGAAGGAGTGCGAATGATGGACTCCGGTTCGCAGGCAGTGCCAGATGACAGAATCAGATTCTCTCGCGTTTGGCTCAAACAACAAGAAGAAGCCCGCGCTTTGGCCACATCTGACAAGCGCGATAAGCGCGAAGAAGAAACCCTTGCTATCGCCAAATCCGCCAAGGCTTCTGTCCGATACGACCGATATATTGCAATCGCCGCAGTAATAATTGCTGCTATCGCGGCACATAAAGAAATCAAGTGGCTAATCTCGTCTGTCATGTCATGGTTTCTCCAAGTAAGCCCCTAACAATCCGCTCCAAGGGACGGGCGTGAAGCCGCCCGCCCCTGAGCGGAAACGTTAGGCTGCAAGAAAGGGCAAATGGGGATTCTCTCAACCTTCGTCCGCTCATGGAAGAAATCTTCCAGACTTCGAAGGCTGCAGCTCAAGATTGCCCCGCCCCACCAGACCGTTGACGATGTAGTCGCAGTATTTATGCAAAATCTGCACAGCGGAAATTCCGAACAGGAAAAAGCTCTGGAGGAGTTTCTCGATCTGTGCGAGGACGACAACGGAATTCGAAAGCTGATGGAGATTGAGTCGCTGTCGAGGTCTGATCTTAAGGAGATTTACCATCGGCTATGTCGAGCGGGGCTTGGCCAATGGATCAAAGGTCATTACGCAGCTTTATCGACCATTGCGTACGGGGAGCCTTTGCTCTTCCTCGTGCGGGCGGAAAAGGCCGGAATGAATCTCCGGGAGATAGCTTCAGTTCTATTGAGGTACTGGTCGAATGAGATTCCACAAGGTGGCCTTCTGCGGGCAGTAACGTGAAATTGCAGCCTAACCACGCGTTCGAAAACGGACGCTCACAAGCCGCGCTGCGCGCGCTTGTTCGCGCCGTTCAACGCGGACGTTGGGCGACCGCCAGAACTACCGGTGGCAAGAATAGAGGGGTCGAGTCTGCTCTTGACTCATCTAATTAATTATAAGCCCTTATCAGACGCCGTCGGGATAATTTCGTATCCTTTGAAGAACTCAGCATCGTCGATCGGTGTGATGATTCCAAACTCAGCTAACAGATCCAGTGTCTCGGCCACAGTGAGATCCAGTCGTTTCGCCAAACTTCCAAGCGACAGCTTGTTGTCCTTGTAATTCTTTAGGGCCAAAAAATACTATCCGTAATCGATTAGTTCGCGCGTCACAAGCCTTCTAAGCCTTCGCGAGTTTCTCGATCATCTCAAATTCGTTTTAATCCAAACGACCTCCGACGGCTCTCATGTCATCCTTCCTCAATTCTCTCACGATACACAAAGGTCTTGTTGGATTTGACAATCTAAAGAATATGCTTTAATATGAACAAGTTATACTCATATTAAGATCCGGGAGTATTCAATGAACGATTTTCCGCGCATCAAGCGCCTTCCGCCCTATGTTTTCGCGAGCGTGAATGCGCTCAAACTGGAGGCTCGGCGCAAGGGCGAAGACATCATCGATTTCGGCATGGGCAATCCGGATCAGCCCACACCGCCGCATATCGTAGAGAAGGCGATCGAGGCAATGAAAAACCCTCGCAACCACCGCTATTCGGCCTCCCGCGGCATCACGAAGCTTCGCGCCGCGATCGCGGATTGGTACCGTCGGAATTTCCAGGTCGAGATCGATCCCGAGACCGAGGCGATCGTGACGATCGGCTCCAAGGAGGGCATCGCCCATCTGGCCCTGGCCACGCTCGGTCCGGGGGATGCCGTGCTTTGTCCCAGCCCGACCTATCCGATCCATACCTACAGCGTCATCATCGCGGGGGGCGAGGTGCGGAGCGTCCCGCTCCGGGAGGACAACGACTTTTTTGAAGACCTGACGGCGGCCTATCGGAACGCCCTTCCGAGGCCGAAGATGTTGATCGTGAATTTTCCGCACAATCCGACGACGCGCGTCGTGGATATGGGTTTTTTCAAAAAACTGGTCGACTTTGCCACGGAGCATCACCTGATCGTGGTGCATGATCTGGCCTATGCCGATCTGGTCTTTGACGGGTACAAGGCCCCCAGTTTTCTCCAGGTGCCGGGGGCCAAAGCGATCGGGGTCGAATTTTTTACTCTGTCGAAAAGCTATAACATGCCGGGATGGCGGGTGGGTTTCTGTGTCGGGAATCGGGAGATCGTCAAGGCCCTGACGCAGATCAAGAGTTATCTGGATTACGGGATTTTCCAACCGCTCCAGATCGCGAGCATCATCGCCTTGAACGGGCCCCAGGACTGTGTCCGGGAGGCGGTCCGGATGTACCGCAGCCGGCGGAATACGTTGGTGGACGGCCTCAATCGGATCGGTTGGAAGGTAGAAAAGCCTCTGGCGACGATGTTCGTCTGGGCCCGGATCCCGGAGCCGTTCCGAGAAATGGGTTCTCTGGAATTTACCAAGATGCTTTTGAGCGAAGCGAAGGTGGCGGTCTCGCCGGGAATCGGGTTCGGCGATTACGGCGACGACCATGTCCGTTTTGCGTTGGTTGAAAATGAACACCGGACGCGCCAGGCGATCCAGGGAATCAAGAAAGTGCTGAAAAAGAAGTAAGGCGTGAGGCGTAAGGCGTGAGCGCGAAAAAACAAAAAATAGGCGTGGGCATCATCGGGTTCGGGACGGTCGGAACCGGCGTGGTCAAGATTTTGACGAACCGGGCGGAAGAGATCCGTCGCCGGCTCGGCGTTCCGCTGGAGCTGGTTCGAATCGCGGACCTGGATTGGAAGCGAGACCGGGGCGTCGAGGTGAAACCGGGTGTCCAGACCTCGAAGGCGGACGAGGTCATCAATGATCCGGAGGTGGATATCGTCGTGGAGCTGGTCGGCGGCTATGAGCCGGCTCGCACCTTTATTCTCAAGGCGTTCGAGAGGGGAAAGTGCGTCGTGACGGCCAACAAGGCACTCCTGGCCGTGCACGGCGAAGAACTCTATCGTGCGGCCCAGAAGGCCGGGGTGGATCTGGGTTTCGAGGCCAGCGTGGGCGGCGGTATTCCGATTATCCGTGCGATGAAGGAGGGACTGGCTGCGAACCGGATCCTGTCCATTTACGGGATCATCAATGGGACGGCCAATTATATTTTAAGCAAAATGACCGAGGAGAAACGGCCCTTCGCCGAGGTGCTGGCCGAGGCCCAACGCCTCGGGTATGCCGAGGCCGACCCTCGCTTCGACGTGGAAGGGATCGACTCGGCCCACAAACTGGCGATTCTGGTGACGCTGGCGTTCGGGACGCCCGTCGATATCAAATCAATCTACACCGAAGGCATCACCGCGGTCACCCCGACCGATATCGAGTATGCCAACGAGTTCGGCTACCGGATCAAACTACTGGCGATTGCCAAGGCGGGCGACCCCTCTCTGGAGGTCCGCGTCCATCCGACCATGGTTCCGGAAGAGTACCTGATCGCGACGGTGAACGGAATTTATAACGCGATCTATGTCGTAGGGGATGCGGTGGGAAACACCCTTTTCTATGGCCAGGGGGCCGGGGCGATGCCGACCGGCAGCGCCGTCGTGAGCGATTTAATGGAGGCCGGCCGGAATCTGCTGTACGATTCGGTCGGGTGCGTGCCGCCGACCGGCTTCGATCCCGACCGGAGGGAAGTCTTGCGGATCAGGCCGATGGAGGAGATCCGGAGTTTCTATTATCTCCGGTTTATGGCGCTGGACAAGCCCGGCGTGCTTTCGCGAATCTCCGGCGTGCTGGGAAAGTACAATATCAGTATTTCCTCCATGATTCAAAAAGGAAGGAAAGTCGGTGAGGCCGTTCCGGTGGTGATGATGACCCATAAGGCCGTGGAGCGGGACGTTCAGCAGGCGCTGGCCGAGATCAACCGGTTTCCCGACGTCAGCGATCGAACGGTGCTGATTCGCGTCGAGGGAGAAGAGGAAGAATAACCATGTGGAACGGGGTCATCGAGGCTTACCGGTCGTTTCTTCCGGTGACGGACCAGACGCCGATTGTGACGCTGCACGAGGGCAACACGCCGTTGATCCGGGCGAAGCATCTGGTGGCCGCGATCCATCCGGAAATCGAACTGTATTTGAAATACGAAGGGGCCAATCCGACGGGATCGTTCAAGGACCGGGGCATGACGCTGGCGATCTCCAAGGCGGTCGAGGGAGGGGCCTCGGCCGTGATCTGCGCCTCGACCGGCAACACGTCCGCCTCGGCGGCCGCGTACGGGGCCCGGGCCGGGATCAAGGTCTATGTCCTGATCCCGGAGGGAAAGATCGCGTCGGGCAAGCTGGCCCAGGCCATGATTCATCGCGCCACCGTGATTCAGGTGGACGGAAACTTCGACGAGGCCCTGACGATCGTCAAGGAAGTCTCGGAGAAATACAGCCTGACGCTGGTCAACTCGATCAACCCCTTTCGGCTGGAAGGACAAAAGACGGCTGCGTTTGAGGTCTGCGATCAGTTGGAAGGAGCACCGACCTTCCATTTTCTTCCGGTCGGCAATGCCGGCAACATCACGGCCTACTGGAAGGGGTATAAAGAATACAAACAGCACGGGCGGATCTCGTCGCTTCCCCGGATGATGGGATTTCAGGCGGCCGGCGCTGCGCCGATCGTGTTGGGCCATGTGGTCGACAAGCCCCGGACGATCGCCACGGCGATCCGGATCGGAAATCCGGCCAGCTGGAAGGGCGCGGAGGCCGCGGCCGCCGAGTCCAAGGGCGAGATCAATCTGGTGACGGACGAGGAGATCGTGGAGGCCTACCGGATGATCGCGGGGATGGAAGGGGTTTTCTGCGAACCGGCCTCGGCGGCCTCGGTGGCCGGCGTGATGAAAATGAGCAAGCAGGGGATATTCAAGAAAGGCGATCGCGTCGTCTGTACGCTCACCGGGCACGGGCTCAAGGACGTGGAGACGGCGATGAACGTTTCCCAGAAGCCGATTACGATCAAGGCGCGGTTGGAGGATGTGGTGAAGGTGTTAGGGTATTCATAATTCGATGGCACTCATTGTTCAAAAATTCGGCGGGACGTCCGTCGGCAATATCGAGCGCATTCAAAATGTGGCGCAGCGCGTGGCCAAGGTCAAAGCGGCCGGAAACGATGTGGTCGTGGTGGTCTCGGCCATGGCCGGCGAGACGGACCGCTTGCTGAAACTCGCCCATCAGGTCTCCTCCAGTCCCGAAGAGCGGGAGGTGGATCTTCTGCTTTCTTCCGGCGAGCGCGTCACCAGCGCCCTGCTGGCGTTGGCGCTTCAGGAAATGGGATTCAGGGCGCAGGCCTTCACCGGCCGCCAGGTCGGAATCATCACGGACAGTACGCATACGAAGGCCAAGATCGAGCGGATTTCGGCCGATCGAGTTCGGGAAGCGATTGAGCAGGGGATCATTCCCGTCATCGCCGGGTTTCAAGGGATCAACGAGAAATCGGATGTGACAACGCTGGGGCGGGGCGGATCGGATCTGACGGCCGTCGCGCTGGCGGCGGCCCTGAAGGCCGAATGCTGCGATATCTACACCGACGTGGACGGCGTCTACACGACCGATCCTCATGTCGTTCCGGGCGCGCGGCAGCTCAAGAAAATTTCGTATGAAGAGATGCTGGAGATGGCCAGCCTCGGTGCGAAAGTGCTTCAGGCCCGTTCGGTCGAGTTCGCGGCCAAATATCAGGTGCCGGTGCGGGTGCTGTCCAGTTTTAACGACGGGGAGGGAACGCTAGTGACGAAGGAGGACCGGGATATGGAACGGGTGGTGGTGTCGGGCGTGACCTATGACAAGAACCAGGCCAAGATCACGATCACAGGCGTGCCCGATCAGCCCGGCATCGCGGCGCGGCTGTTCGGCGCCATCGCCGGGGCCGGCATCCTGGTGGACATGATCCTGCAGAATGTCAGTCAGGAAGGCCTGACCGATATTTCATTTACGTCCCCGAAAGGGGATGCCAAGAAGGCCGTCGAGATCGCGCGCAGGATCGCCCGCGAGATCGGGGCTCGGGATGTGCAGTTGAAGGAGGACATCGCGAATGTTTCGATCGTCGGGGTGGGCATGCGGACCCATTCCGGTGTGGCGGCCCAGATGTTCGCCGCCTTGTCGAAGGAAGGGATCAACATCATGATGATCTCGACCAGCGAGATCAAGATCTCCTGCGTGATTGATGCAAAGTATACCGAGTTGGCCGTCAGGGCTTTACATGATGCATTTGAGTTGGGAAAATAGGGAAGGCAGGCCTTCATGCATTTCGTTGAGATCTATGACACCACGTTAAGGGACGGCGCCCAGGCCGAAGACGTGTCTTTTTCGGTCGAGGATAAGCTCCGGATCGCTGAAAAGCTGGACAGCCTCGGTCTGCATTACATCGAGGGCGGCTGGCCCGGATCCAACCCCAAGGACATTCAGTTCTTCAAAAAGGTCCGGCAGCTCCCGCTGAAGAACGCGAAGATCGTCGCCTTCGGGGCGACCCGGAAGGCCAACAACCCGGTCGGCCGGGATGCCAACATTCAGGCCCTCCTGGAGTCCGGCACCGATCTGATCACGCTGTTCGGAAAAAGTTGGGATCTGCATGTGACGGACGCCCTGGGCATTTCGCTCAAGAAGAACCTGGAACTGATCGCCGACTCGATCCAGTACCTTCGGGCCAAGCGGAAAAAGGTTTATTACGACGCCGAGCATTTCTTCGACGGATACAAAGCCAATCCGGACTATGCGTTGAAGACCCTGAGGGAGGCGGTGCAGGCCGGGGCGGATTGCATCGTCCTGTGCGACACCAACGGAGGGACGATGCCCTGGGAGGTGAGGGACATCTTCTCGGCCGTGATGCAGGAGGTTCGAATCCCCTTGGGCATTCATGCCCACAACGATTCGGAGATGGCCGTCGCCAACTCCATGATCGCGGTGGAATTGGGGGCGGTGCAGGTCCAAGGGACGATCAACGGGTTCGGTGAGCGATGTGGAAACGCCAATCTCTGCTCGATCTTGCCCAACCTCAAGCTCAAAATGAAGGTGGACTGCATCTCGGACGAACAGCTCGGACATCTCAAGGACGTTTCCCGGTTTGTAACCGAGATCGCCAACCTGTCTCCGGACAAACACCAGCCGTATGTCGGGGACAGCGCCTTCGCGCATAAAGGGGGTGTGCATGTTCATGCCGTACAGAAGAATCCGCTGACCTACGAGCACATCCGACCGGAGTTTGTGGGAAACCGCCAGCGGGTCCTCATCTCGGACTACGCCGGACGGAGCGTCCTGCAGAGCAAAGCGAGCGAGTTTCGAATTCGGTTGAAGAAGCACAGTCCAAAGTTGATGCATTTGTTGGAAACGCTCAAAGAGCTGGAGAGTCAGGGGTTTCAATTTGAGGGAGCCGAAGGGTCGTTTGAACTGCTCATGCGGAAGGCCGAGGGGACGCATCAGCGGTTTTTCGACCTGATCGGCTTCCGCGTCATCGTTGAAAAACGGCAAGAGCGGGAAGATCCGATCTCGGAGGCCACCATCCTGGTGAAGGTCGGCGATCACATCGAGCATACCGCGGCGGTCGGCAACGGGCCGGTGAATGCACTGGACCATGCGCTGCGAAAGGCGTTGGAGAAGTTTTATCCGCAGCTGAAAGAGATGAAGCTTCTGGATTACAAGGTGAGGGTGCTGGCGGCCAACAAGGGAACGGCGGCGCGCGTCCGCGTTCTGATCGAGTCGGGGGATCGGACCCGCAAATGGGGCACGGTCGGCGTCTCGGAAAATATCATTGAGGCGAGCTGGCAGGCGCTGGTCGACAGCATCGAGTACAAACTCCTTCAAGATCGAAGAAAGAAGCGATAGCCGATGCGCCGCGAGGTCATGCCAGCCGGATCATGGGGTCGGAGCCGTCTTCGAACCGCGCTTTTCTTCGGGCTCGTCATCGGTGTTTTTTCGGGGGGGGTCACGGCCTGCCGGCAGGCCGCCAGCCCTCCGGGGGATCGGCCGCCCGGTCCGGAGGCCGCGGCGACCAGCGCGTACCGTCCGAAGGAAGACCGGCCGACGATTCCGGCCGTGGAAGAATTAATTCCCCGCACGCGGTTTGCCCAGATCGCAAAAGCGGTGGCGCCGGTGGTGGTCCACCTGAAGACGGTTCAGGAACTCCGGGAAGAATCGTCCTGGTTACATCGAAAGCCCAACGAGGCATTTTTTAGGCGTTTCATCAAAGGTCTCTTGGGGCTCTCCAAGGACCCGGTCATGAAGCAGGACGGCGTGGGCTCCGGTTTCATCGTCCATCCGGCGGGATATGTTCTGACGAATTTTCACGTCGTCAAACATGCGGATGAGATCCGCGCCGTTCTATCGGATGAACGAGAGATGCGTGCCCATGTGGTCGGCCAAGACTCGCGCGCGGATCTGGCCCTGCTGCGGCTTGAAGGGGAAGGCCCTTTTCCGGCGGCCGACTTGGGGGATTCCGATCACCTGGAGTCCGGAGAGTGGGCGATGGCGGCAGGCAGTCCGTTAGGTCTGGCCCAGACCTTTACGGTGGGCGTTATCAGCGCCACCGGCCGGTCGCATCTCGGCATCACCTCTCGCGAAAATTTTATTCAAACCGACGCCTCGATCAATTACGGCAACAGCGGCGGGCCTCTCTTGAATATCAACGCCGAGGTGGTCGGAATCAATACGGCGATCATGCCCACGGGACACGGGATTGGTTTCGCCATTCCGATCAATACGGCCCGTGAGTTCGTTGAAACGGTGTTAAGAGACCGGCCGATCCAAACGGTCTGGCTCGGTATGGAGGCGATCATTCCCATGCCGGGACGCACCGGCCGCGACGGCGTCGTCCTACAGTCGGTGCAGTGGCCTAGCCCGGCCTGGCGGTCCGGACTTCGAGCGGCCGATCGTATCATCCGGGTGGACGATACGGATGTGAGGGATGCCGCGCAGCTTCGGCGGTTGATCGTCGAGGGAGGAATCGGGGTCGAGAGGGAGCTGACCGTTGAGCGGGGTGGACGGATCAAAGAAATTCGGGTCCGACCCGAAGAGTGGCCGGCGCGTATTTTCCCTTGACATTCTCTCTAACCTGTTGTATTTTATGTCCAATTTTTTAATTCCCGTGGGGTGAGGAAAAAGTCAGCAAGATCAGCGCGAAATCAGCGGTGGATGATCCCCGAATATTTCCGATGGCGTGGCAACCGAACGTTCGTCGTGAACACCGGTCTTGAGGTCCAAGAGAAGGAGGCGTGGGATGAGAAAAGCCGACATTGCCAATGAGGTGTACGAGCGGGTCGGGATTTCGAAGAAAGAGGCGGCCGAGATCATCGAAACCGTTTTGAACACGATCAAGAGCGTGCTTCAAAAAGGAGAAACGGTTAAGATCGCCGGGTTCGGGAACTTTGTGGTGCGAAGCAAACGGGCGCGAAAGGGTCGGAACCCCAAAACGGGTCAGGAGATCGGGATTACGCCACGGCGTGTGGTGACCTTCCGTCCCAGCCAGGTGTTCAAGAAATTTGTAAACAAGTCGTAGGTGGCCCTTGAAAAAGAAAACCGGTCTCGAAACAGGAGATTTGGGCCGCCTCGAGAAGAGCCTGGACCCGGACTCCCGTACGGACTCGCAGGCGGGCTCCAATGGTCACGAGCGATTATTTCATAAGATCAGCGAGGTGAGCGACATCACAGGCCTGGAAGCGTACGTCCTCCGGTATTGGGAATCCGAGTTTCCGATCCTCCGTCCCCAGAAAAGCCGCGGCGGGCAGCGGATTTACCAGAAAAAAGACATCGAAACAATTTTGAAGATCAAACACATGCTCTATGAAAAGGGTTTTACCATTGCCGGGGCACGGAAAGTGCTGGCGGCGAGGAACGGTGAACCTTCCGAAACCGCGGCTCGACCGATCTCCAAGGAATTCATCTACCGCCTCCGGGGCGAGTTGGCCGAAATCTTGAGGATTCTTTCTTCACACGACAAGCACAGTGCTTGATCCCTTTTTTAGAACAACACCCCGATCCATGTCGGTTTGATCTTCGCGCGCATTTCGGAACGAACACGGGGCGTGGCGCAGCCTGGTAGCGTACTCGCTTGGGGTGCGAGTGGTCGGCGGTTCAAATCCGCCCGCCCCGAGAAATTTTTGGAGCAGTGAGAGCATTGGACATTGAAACAATAGACAAGGCTCTCACTGCGGTCTAATGCTCAAATGATCTATTTTCCCAAAAAGGCCTGGGCGTCCATGACGACGGGCCTTTTTATTTCCGAGAAGGACCCATGCTGATCCTGATTACCAATGACGATGGCATCCAGTCGCCGGGGATCAAGGCCCTGGCGAAGGCGATGAAGCGGGTGGGGGAGGTTTATGTCGTGGCGCCGGATCGCGAACGGACGGCGGCCGGTCACTCGCTCACATTGCACAAACCCCTGCGGATCGAGTCCCTCGGTCGCCGCGCGTTCAGCGTCAGCGGGACGCCCACGGACTGCGTGAATCTGGCGGTGAATGAAATTCTCCCGCGCCGACCCGACCTCGTCGTCTCCGGCATCAACCGGGGAGGGAATCTTGGGGATGACGTGACCTATTCCGGTACAGTATCGGCCGCCATGGAGGGGACGCTCCTGGGGATCGCGTCCATCGCCCTCTCGCAACTGGGAGAAGCGCATTTTCATTTTGAAACGTCGGCGCGGTTTGCGTTGCGTTTGATCCGCCAGGTCCGTCGATTTGGTCTTCCTCCGGATACCCTCTTGAATGTCAATGTCCCCGATCTGCCTCCCCAGGCGATCAAAGGGATGCGCGTGACCTGTTTGGGCAAGCGCATCTTTGATTCCAATAACGTCATCAAGAAGGAAGATCCGCGAGGCAAGACCTATTACTGGATCGGTGGAAACCGGGTCGCCTGGGAGGAGCGGAAAGACACGGATCAGGAAGCGGTGGAAAACGGCCTGATCTCGGTGACGCCCGTTCATTTGGATCTGACCAATTATACCGCCTTGGCGGTTTTGCGGGACTGGGAGAAACGGTTGACGCCGGTGCGCCGGCGGACGCGTCCCACTCGCCGTCTCTGACGCTCTGCATCGGTCCATTCCACCCGGGAACCGCACGATGATGATTGATGACGAACGCGCACGACTGAAGATGGTGGACGAGCAGCTCGCCGCCCGCGGCATCAAAGACCGCCGGGTTCTTTCGGCGATGGGACGCGTGCCGCGCCACCGCTTCGTGGAGGAGGCCCTGCGGGACCGGGCCTACGGCGACCATGCCCTGCCCATCGGCGAGCAACAGACCATTTCGCAACCCTACATGGTGGCCCTGATGACCGAGACCCTGGCGCTGAAAGGCTCGGAGCGGGTTCTCGAGATCGGAACGGGGTCGGGATACCAAACCGCGGTCCTGGCCGAACTGGCCGCGCAGGTCTATTCGATTGAACGGATCGTCAACTTGGCGGCCAAGGCGCGCCATTTGCTTGCGTCGCTCGGCTACCGGAACGTGACGATCAAGGTATTCGATGGAACGTACGGCTGGAAGCAGGAGGCCCCGTTCGATGCCATCCTGGTGACGGCCGGCTCTCCGGAGATCCCCATGCCGCTGACCGAGCAACTCAGGGAGGGAGGGCGCATGGTGATTCCGGTGGGGGAACGGACGACTCAGGTGCTTAAGAAGGTGACGAAGACCTACGCCGGCATCGAGGTCACGGCGCTGACCGGATGCGTCTTCGTGCCGCTGATCGGCGGTCACGGATGGGGGGACGCGGACGCGTGAGAGGCGGATGCTGAAGATCGCGAATACCATGTCCGGGAAGAAAGAGCCGTTCCATCCGGCGCGGAACCGAAACGTCGGGATGTACGTCTGCGGCGTCACGGTTTACGATCGCTGCCATCTGGGTCACGCCCGGTCGGCCATCGTTTTCGATCTGATTCGGCGGTATCTGAAATACAAAAAGTACCAGGTCCGCTACGTCAAGAACTTCACGGACGTGGACGACAAGATCATTCAGCGGGCGAACCGGGAGGGTAAGCCCTGGACCGAGATCGTGGAGCGGTATATCGCGGCGTACGCGGAGGACATGAAGCGGCTGGGTGTCGAGTCCGCGGACCGGGAGCCGAGGGCGACACAATACATCCCGGACATGATCCGTTTGATCAAGAAGCTGATCAAGGAAGGCTTCGCCTATTCCGTAAACGGCGATGTCTATTATCAAGTCGAGAAGTTTAAAGGTTACGGCAAACTTTCCAAACGGAAGTCCGACCAGTCCCTGGCGGGCGCCCGAGTGGAACCGGATGAGCGGAAGAAAAATCCTCTGGACTTTGCCCTCTGGAAGGCGGCCAAGCCGGGGGAGCCGAGCTGGGAGAGTCCCTGGGGTCCGGGTCGGCCGGGGTGGCACATCGAATGCTCCGCGATGTCGATGAAGCTCCTGGGGAAGTCGTTCGATATCCATGGCGGAGGGATGGACCTCATCTTTCCCCATCACGAAAACGAGATCGCGCAGTCCGAAGGCGCGACCGGGGAAAAATTTGCGCGCTATTGGGTCCACAACGGCTTCGTGAACGTCAATCAGGAAAAGATGTCCAAGTCGCTCGGAAATTTTTTCACGATTCAGGAAATTTTTGAGAAATATAAAGAGATCGGATATTCTCAAACTGTGACAGCTGAGATACTACGTTATTTTCTACTCTCTACACATTACCGCAGCCCTATTGATTTCTCAGACCAAAGCCTGGATCAAGCAAAGTTGGCGCTTAATAAGTTCTACATCATGTTTCAGAAGCTTGGTGAAAAAGGTGTAAAAGGGTCCGCGGATGCAGGGTTGTCAAGAAGCTTGAAAACCTTCAAGACGGGCTTTACAAAGGCAATGGATGATGATTTCAACACCGCCGAAGCCATTGCGGAACTTCAAAAGCTCCGAAACGAGGTCAATAATAATATTACACTGGGTATTTCAAAAAAAATCGCAACTAATGTGGAAAGAACCTTTCTATCTTACGGGAAAATACTGGGACTCTTTCAAATCCCCTTAAAAATTTGGCAATTCGAGGTTCCCGTAAAAGCAACAGCCAAGAGTCTCTACGAAGCTCTCGCTTCTGTTACAGCAGGCACTAAAACTCCTTACGAGTCACGTCTCTCTGAAGATTTTGAGAAAGAGATCAATCAACTGGTCGCTGCTCGGGAAGAAGCACGGAAGAAAAAGAACTGGGCCGAGGCCGATCGGATCCGCGGTGAACTGGCACGGAAGGGAGTGATCCTTGAGGACCGGCCGGACGGGACAACGCGGGTGAGGCGGTAGTAAAACGGGAGCTTACTGTGATAGTCTGTAATGACGAGAGTTGAGGTATTTGGTTATGGGCATTCATGAGTTGCTGAAGGTCAAGCGTGAAGAGATCCTGCGCATCGCCGCCAAGCACGGTGCGCGAAATGTTCGCATCTTCGGTTCTGTGGCCAGGGGTCAGGCGGGGGCACAGAGCGACCTGGATGTGCTTGTGGACCTCGAACCCGGTCACAGCCTAATTGATCTCGGCGGTTTCTTAATGGACCTTCAAGACCTCTTAGGTTGCAAGGTCGATGTGGTGACTGAGAAAGGTCTGCGCGAACGCATCCGTGATCGAGTGCTGCGAGAGGCCGTGCCCATATGAGAGACGACCGCGAGCGGTTGTTACATATCCAAGACGCGATTGAACGGATCGAGAAATACGCCAAAAAGGGGAAACAAGCCTTTGCACGTGATGAGTTAATACAAAGCTGGATCCTCCGCCATCTCCAGATCATTGGGGAGGCCTGCCGCGCCCTCTCTCCTGACTTTAAAACCCAACATCCTGACGTGCCCTGGTCGGACATCATCGGCATGCGAAATATTCTGGTTCACGATTATTTTGGGATTGACGTCGAGGCCGTCTGGTCCGCCGTCGAGCGCGACCTGCCGGAACTGAAACCAAAGATCGAGGCGATCCTCCGGGCAATGAACAAAAAGTCATAGCGTTGCTCGTTCGGCTTTTTGCATGAAGTATTATGCGGAAGAAGAATCAAAAAGTGGTGTTATTAGGAAACCATATAAACAGAAGTTAGATGGACGAAGTATCTTGCTGCCATCCGAGGCAAATTAAGTGATTGAAATGCTTTCAGGCTTGCTAACTCCGTTGATCGCAGTCCTTGTTGCCTACGTTGCTTGGCAACAGTGGCGTACAAACCAACTCCGACTGAAACATGAATTGTTTGACCGCCGATTCGCGCTTTACGAGAAGATGACTTCGTTTATCGCTGAGATCCTTACACAGGGGAAGGTTCCTGCAAACGCTGAAACTCGCCTCCTACGGGAAACAAAAACTGCCATTTTCCTGTTTGACAAAGAAATCCAGGATTTTGTACAAGAACTCTATCGGAAGGCCGCTGACTTACACGCTCTTGAGGCAATGCTGGAGAAGCTTGAAGGAGAGGATCGAGCCCGTAATGTGGATAAACAGGGCGAGATCAAAGATTGGTTTACTTCGCAGCTACATGGTTGTAATGCGCGGTTTTCGCGGTTTCTTCTGCTCGGAGAGAGACGAACAATGAATAGAGCGCAGCGGAAGCTCCTTTGCAGCTTTACTGTTTTCGCTTGTGTCTTACTCGCAAGCATAGTGGGAGTATCGGCTTTTGCCATTTTCCAGGGCATTGCATCAACTCAGGGCGACGTGTTCGATTATGTTGTGTTTCAACATCACCTCCAGTGGATCATGCCATCCGTCATGGTTTTAGCCGGTTTGCTCGTTACGGGCATTGTGGGATTTGTGGGTTTCTGGATTGTCCTCAACGATAAGATTGAGCATTAGAAACATAACATCCAACCTTGCACTTCAGGCCGATCGCTTAACAGCGACAGATGAGCTTGGTCCTTATGCCAAGATAAAAATATGGAGCGGCGGATGGCGAAATGGTTCAGGAAATAAGATGGAAAAGAAAGATGAACGATGAAGAATGAATCATCCAGTATTAAGAGCCCCCGTTCGGATCATCGGGATAAAGCCGACCGGCTCTTCGGTATCCATCCTCTGATGGAAGCGCTGCAGGGCGAGCGGAGCGTCGAGCGGATTTATATCGCCAAGGGACGGGGCGGGGGCGCGGTGGAGGATCTCATCCGGCTTGCGCGCTCCAAGGGCGTGCCGCTTCATTTTGAACCCCGCGAAGTCCTGGACCGCATCATCGGGAGTACAAAACATCAAGGGGTGATGGGCCTGGTCGCCGCCAAGGGCTACGGCACGCTGGACGAGATCTTGGAACGTGCCTCCAAGCAAGGGGAGGCCCCGGCCGTTCTGGTATTGGACGGTGTGGAAGATCCGCGAAATCTCGGCGCCGTTCTCCGGACGGCCGACGCGGCCGGGTTCCACGGCGTGATCATTCCGCAGCGTCGAGCGGCCGGGCTGACCGAGACGGTGGCCAAGTCCTCGGCCGGCGCGCTGGAACATGTCACCGTGGCCCGCGTCGTCAATCTGACTCAGGCGCTTGAGACCTTGAAGGCCGCGGGATTGTGGATTTATGGACTGGATCCCGGCGCGGAGAAAAATTATCTTGAGATCGACTATCGAGGACCGGTCGCGATCGTCGTCGGGGCGGAGGGAGAAGGAATCAGCCGACGGGTGCTATCGGCTTGCGATGAGCGCGTCCGTCTGCCCATGAAAGGCCGGGTGGCCTCGCTGAATGTCTCGGTGGCGGTCGGCGTGATGGCCTACGAGATTCTCCGCCAGAGAACGCCCCGTCAATTAAAATGACTTCAGCAGTTCCTTTTTCTTTTCGTTATACTCCTCCTCGGTAATCAAGCCCTCTTCCTTGAGCTTATTGAGCGTTTTGAGCTTTTCTTCCAACGTGGAGGGCGGCGGCGTGACCGGTGCCGGCTCGACTTTTCCAGGTTCCGTCGTCGGCGCGGCGGGCTGGGGCGCGGCCGTTTGGGGAGGCGGATTCAGGAGGGAAGCGTAATCGATGCTGAGCCAGCGTTGCGGGAACACGTTTTCCTGACCGCCGGGGGCTTTGCTCCCTTCCACGAGCGACTGGAACGGGCCGGGGGTGATGTAGAAATCCTGATCGTTCGTTACCGTAAAAGGGTTACCTCCGGTTGGGATATCCGGGTAGCCCGGCTGGTTGCCCATCCGATATCGTCCCAGGAGGATATTCAGGTGTTTGTCTTTGACAAACGCCACCCCGGAGGACGTGGTCCCTTTATAGACAGTCCGTTGATGGTGGAGGAAGAAAACGACGCGCTCGTCGGGTCGGGCTTCCCGGAGCGCGGTCGCGAGCGGCTTCGCCAAGAAGCCGGCTTCGGCCGGGATGAAAGCCTGTTCGGGCTCCGGCTTGGACTTCAGAATGAGCACGGACAGAAAACTCGGCGGCTCGACGACCTGAATCGACTCCAGAATCCGCTTCATTTCGGCGTCGTCGATCTCTACCAGCTGATCGAAATATAGTTGGATCGGTTGTTTCGATGCATCCAGCCAGGTCTCCAGGCTGACCGAATTATAATTGTCCTCCATGATCGATCTGGAAAGGGTCCGGTTCGTAACGCACCCTGTGGCGATGGCGCACAGGAGGAAAACAACAATGAAGAATAATGGTTTGCGCATCGTTTCCCTTTCGGAAAAGTTATAGCCGATATTTAATCATAGTTTGATCTTGGAAGCAATTCTATTTCGGAGGGCATGAGCAGTTGAGTAATCCGGGGGATTCTGATATCGTTTAGACTATGACTCACAAAGTCGATCGAAAATTTCCGGCCACCATGGCGACCCAGCATCCGGACCATGCCAATGTTCCTTACTGGAAGAAAAACGGGGAGGCCTTCATCAATACCCAGGAGGAGATTGAGGAATGCATCAGCGCGTTCAAGGACCTCCACTGCCAGGAGTATATGTGGGACTGGGAGGGGAAGTATGTGGACGAAGCCGTGGTGGACAAGCTCCTCTCAAACTATTACGACTTCTTCAAACGCGTTCATCTGGGCAAGGATGTCTTTCTCACCTTTCGTCTGCCGAACATCTGGCATGAAAAAGGCTACCGGCTGGCCCGGGCCTACATGGGAATCCTGACCTTTGAGGACCTCACGGCCGATCTGGGCTTTTCCCACCCGCCGGTCTTTGAGGTGATACTGCCGATGACGGACGAGGCCAAGAAATTGATCCATCTGCAGAAGACCTTCGGGCAGGTGGCGCAGCTCAAGCATGCCACGTTCGGGAATCGGAAAGGGATCGAGTACCTCCGGGTCATCCCGCTGATCGAAGGCATCTCGGAACTGACCGGCTCACGGAAGATACTGCATGACTATCTGGAGCTGCATGAAAAGGAGTACGGGACGCGGCCGGACTATCTGCGGCCGTTCATCGCGCGGTCCGACCCGCCCTTAAATGCTGGGTTGGTCCCGGCCGTGGTCGCGGCCAAGATCGCGCTGTCCGAGTATTACAAGTTCGAAGAGGAATCGGGGATCCCGGTCTATCCGATCATCGGCGTGGGCTCTCTTCCGTTCCGCGGCGGACTGGCCCCGGATCGGGTCAAGGATTTTCTGGCCGAGTACTCCGGTGTTCGGACGGTCACGATCCAGTCGGCCTTCCGGTACGACTATCCGATCAAAGACGTGAAACGGTCCCTTCAGTTTCTCAATCGCAATCTGGAAAAGGGCCGTCCGCGGATCTATTCGCCCAAAGAGATAAAGGAAGGCGAGGCCTTAAGCGAGATCTTCACAAAATATTATCAGCAAACGGTCGAAGGCCTGGCCGGAATGATCAACAAGTTTTCGAAGATTATCCCGCAGCGTCGGGAGCGGATGCTTCATATCGGGTTGTTCGGATATGCACGCGGTTTCGCAGGCAAACGTCTGCCGCGGGCGATCGGCTTTACGGCCGTTCTCTACTCCCTTGGCGTGCCGCCGGAGCTGATCGGAACCGGCCGGGGGCTTCGCGAGATGCAGGAGCGCGGGCTGACGCATGCGTTAAAAGCGTTCTACCGCAATTTTGAAAAGGACTTGATCCACGCCGGCCATTATCTCAATAAAGAGAATCTCAACTTCCTTGCGAAGCGTTCCGCGGCCTGGCGGGGAGTAAAGAAAGATGTCGAGGGGATCGAAAAATTTCTCGGTCGCGAACTGGGGCCGGAGACGGTCGAGCATTATCTTCACCGCAACCTCGTCTCGAGCGCCTATCTCCTCTGGCAATCGGGCAAGGTTCCATCCGACCGTATCCTGGAAGCCGCAAAGATCCGAAGAAGCATCGGGTAGGGAATGATCTCCCCAATGATCGCTTCAACCCATGGTAATGGTAATTATTTGGTTGAGGGATACTCCTGCTTCTCTGAGCACCTGTCCACAGGTGTTCCTGATCTCCAAGTCCACCCGCCCGTCGTAGTTTCCAAAGCCGAATTCCACCGGAAGCGAGTGCTGTGAACCCGTTCCCTTTCCTCCCTCCACCTCCCGAATCTGTATTCCATGGGGCGATTTCACCTTCACCCGGCTTCCGATTCCATCGCGGTTGCACCGGCTCCCGATGACCCTGATCTGCAACCAGTTGTTCGGATTGCCCTCATTGGCAAACAGCCGTATCCCGTCCGCGCTTCCCACCACCAAGTCCAGATCGCCATCCCGGTCAAAGTCCGCAAAAGCGCTGGTCCAGCTGTTCGATACACGCACGCCGGCAAGCCAGGTTACATCCTTAAATTTCCCATGGCCGTCATTTCTGTAGAGCGCACTTTTACCCTGTGGGTAGACGGCCGTGATAAAAAGGTCCAGATTTCCGTCATTGTCATAATCCCCAAAGGACGGTTCCGAATCCGTCTCCTGATAGCGGATGCCGGCCTCCTTTTTCCTATCCCTGAAGCGATAATAAGGAGGCCCGCTGTTTTCCAGAAGCATGCTCTTATCCGAAAGGCCGATGTACCGGGGATGGGCCAAATTCGCGGAGAAGAGGTCCAAATTCCCGTCATTGTTATAATCCCCCCACTCCGAGCCGATCGTGTGACCATAATTGCCCTTCTTCTCCAAACCCTCCACGCCTTGCTCCTGTGCGACATTGGTAAAGGTGCCGTCCCCATTATTTCTCCAAAGGAAGTCGGGATCCAATCGGTAATTGGACACAAAGATGTCCAGGAGTCCATCGTTGTTATAATCACCCCAATTGACCCCTCGCCCATTCATCGGTTCCAAGGTCACAAGCCCCGCCTCTTGAGTCGCATCTGTAAAGGTCCCGTCTCCGTTGTTTCGCCAGAGAACATCTCTTGTGCCGATTCCCATGTGAATCGCCCGGGAGCGCGGCTTCTCGTAATTGGCGAGATACAGGTCCACCCGCCCATCACCGTTATAATCCCCCCAGCCGGCCCCCTCTGTGGGAACCTCATCCAGTCGGTTCACGGCGGTCGCGGTAATGTCCGTAAAGGTTCCATCGCCATTGTTTCTCCAAAACCGCCCATAAGATCCATCTCCACGAGCCATCATATAGAAATCCAGGTGACCGTCATTATTAAAATCGGCCCAAACACCCCCAACGGCTCCGACGGCCCCTTTCAGCCCGGCGATGTCCGTTACCTCTGTAAAGGTGCCGTCTCGGTTGTTTCTAAAAAGCCGATGTCCATCCACAAGCAGGTCCTCATAACCGTCGCCGTTATAATCACCCCATGCCACCCGCCGTCCCTTGACCGAACCCAGTCCGGACCTTTCCGTCACGTCGGTAAACGGGGTCACCCCTTCTTGTCGGGCAAAATACGCATGCAGGCTTTCCCTGGATAAACCGGACCGGGTCATGAGGCGTTCCAGCGAGAGGGAGGCCTCTTGGATTTCATCTCCGGCCTCTACCGCACGCAGATAAGCCCTGACCGCCTCATCTCGAAGGCCTTGCTGTTCATAGAGCACACCGAGGTGGTAGAAAAGTCGGTGATCAAAATCCAGGAAGGCCGCCGCTTTTTCCAAATTTTCTTTTGCTTCGCGAAAGTGACCCGTTTTATAGAGGGCCCAACCCAACGTGTCAAGATAATGTCCCTTCGCGATCTGAAGGTCCTGATTCCAGTCTCGATCGGTTTGGTTTTCAGGCCTATCCATCGGATCAGGATGCTTGAGCAGCTTCAGGGCCTTCTGAAGGGCCGTAACGGCCTTCTCCAGATCCACGTCTTTCTCGGTAAACCAGTAACCCACCCAGAAATGAGCCATACGGTTGTTGGACTCCCGGGATAGCCACTTTTCCCCTTCCTCACGCAGCTTCTCCGGATCTTTAATATCCTTCGCAAGGATACGCAAATGGTTCTGGTGAACCAGGTTTGTGTAGAATGAAGGTGGGAAGAGCGAATAAAATTGTTCAATCATGGACAGACGCTTGGGGATATCGGGCTCACCAAAGATATCTTCTGAGGCATCCTCTGTCAGGGATTTTAAAAGGTCTTCTTTGGGGTTTAATCGGACAATGCGCTCGCGAATTTCGGCCTTTCTCGCGTCTTCGTGCAAGTCGTCGAGCCCTTCATAGGCCGCATACAGATAGTCTGCTAAATCGCTATTGTTCGGTGCCCGGTCAATATAGGCTTCGACTTCCTGATAAATCTTCTGCCGTGTTTCCTCTGCAAAGGAGGATTTTTCCAGCATCGCGCCCCAGAGGCCGGCCCTTGCCTTATAAGCATTCGAATCCAGGGCCAATGCCCGTCCATAGGCGTCCAGAGCCTCGTCGTAGGACTGGATCGTTAAATAAACATCGCCCAGTCCAATCAAGGCCTTGACCCTCTCCGGGCGGTGGCCGGACCTTAACACCTCCCGATAGACCGCTTCGGCATGCTCAAATTGCCGTTTTTGTGACCATCGCTCCGCCTCGGCCAGCTTTTTTTTGGCCGCCCAAGAGACATAGGAATCCAGAAGGGCCGGAGGGGTAACGGCACAGGTGATGAGAAAGGAACATAAAATGATTGAGAGCAGGGCCAGGTGGATTCGCATGGACCATCCCAGATCAGTCTTCATCATCCTCGATCTGCTTCAGTGGTTAGGATACACTAAACGCCACCAACCTTAAATAGCAACATGGCCGTTTCAGAATGTAATCTACAATAGATTCAGGCCCGGACTCAACT
The DNA here is from genome assembly GCA_016194285.1 of Nitrospirota bacterium. Classification (GTDB taxonomy): domain Bacteria; phylum Nitrospirota; class Nitrospiria; order JACQBZ01; family JACQBZ01; genus JACQBZ01. The sequence goes on from JACQBZ010000033.1 coordinate 31,100, forward strand.
TTCAACTGGCTTTATTTTCGGGGGTCGGGCCACTCACACCTCACCCCTCACACCTAACGCCTTCCGTCCTTTCCCCTTTTTCCCTTTTCCTTTTGCCTTTTATCTCATAAACCGGTATAATTTGCCATAATATTCCTCCGGCGCGGGCCGTTCCTGCCGTCTTTAATTTTTTCACACGGTCACATCCGACGGATGGAAAAGGAGTGCCTCCATGTTCCGCCCTTGTTCGTGCATCTCTTCTTTTGTAGTAGGATGTCTGGATGTGTTATTGCGATCGGCGGCAACCCCACGGAAGATATATTATTAATAACACACTGGTGATGTAATCTCCAACACCGATTGAAGGAGGTCTTTACTATAAAACGCTTTTTGAAAATAATTATTGTGGTTGCTGTGATGGTTCCTGTTTTTGGAATGGCCCAGGAAGAAAACCTTCTGACCAGGGATGAGGTGGCGGTCATCAAGAAAAAACTTGTCGCGGTCACTGAAGCGCTCGGCCAGCCTCCGGCAGGGTATATTAAAGAAGATGAATCCTTCTACCTGCCTACCGAGGCCGCCAAGATGAAGGATTCCGGTCAGTTTTACCCGCCGGACGCCTTCGTTCGCTACAAGTTCGGCGGCGCTGAGAAAAAGGTCAAGAAGTCTGAAAAAGAACTTAAAGCCGAATACGAAAAAAAGATGCTCGAAGCCCAGGCAAAGGGCGGTTTTGACGCAATGGCGAAGCTTGGGGAGGAGATGGCACAGAAGTCGGGAAAGACCCAATTAGAAGCTAATGAGGCCAAAAAAGAGCCGATTGAGGTCTCCATTACGTTCAACTCCAATCCGGGACAGACGATCGATCCCGATGCGGTCCTGTTCGAAAACCCGGGAATGATCGCTCTAAAGCTCAAAGCCGATGGAGATGAGGATAAAGGCCGAGTTGCGGTCTACTTCGACCTGGTGCATCTCAAGGACACGAAGAAGCTCTCCCGGGTGGATCTTATGGATAAGCCTCAAAAAGGCGTGTCGAGAAAAACCCTGGTCCTGAATGCGACTATTGAACTCACCGGTCCTGCGTCAGTGGTGGAGAGCTGGGCTAAACGAATCTCTGTCAGCAAAGCGCTGGCCCAGATCGATGCGAAGTAAATGCAAGCACGGTATTATCGAGCATTGCATAAAAAAAAGGAATTCCGGGGACACGACGCGTAATTCCCGGGAGCCTCCGGTCCGGCCTCGTGCGCGGGGGTGGGACTGAATGTCTTGCGACCTAAAATAGATCCATCCCGGTTTTTGACCGGCTTTTAACCCCGGAGATAAAAGATGTCTTACGATGAGAATATCGGACGGAAAGGGAATTTGCTTTATTGGATCCTGGCGCTCTTTTTTATAACGGTGGGCGCGATGGCTTTGGGCACGGTGCAGGCGGAGGAATCCAAAGAGGTCAAAGCGGACGGGAAGAAACTGGCGACGCTCGATCCGGAGACGTTCGTCCCGAAATCGCTTGTTTACAGTTCGGACGGGCGGCATGCCATCTGGCTGATTCGATCGAAAGACCAATATCAACTTCTGGTGGATGGAACTCCCGGTCCCTTATTTGACGGGACCTACCGGACTCCCGTCGTTCTGAGCCCGGACGGCCGTCGCGCGGCGTATGTCGTGGAGAATAAAAAAGACCATCGACTGTCCGTGGTCAGCGACGGAACGATCGGCCCGGTGTTTGATAAAATACTTCCCGGGACGCTGATTTTCAGTTCGGACAGTCGTCACATCGCCTACGCGGGGGCGCTTCAGGAAAAGTATCAGGTTTTACTCGATGGGGCGCCAAGTCCCGACTATGAGCTGGTCGGCCATCTTTCCTTCAGTCCCGACGGCAAACGTTTCGTATACGCCGCACAAAAAGATAAAAGAAGATTCGTGGTCGTCGACGGCGTTCGCGGTCCCTCGTTCGATGATGTTTATCCCACCGGTTTCAGCCCCGACAGCCGCCACATCGTCTATTACGCGACCCAGGGAAAAAAACAACGGATCATGGTGGACGATCATCCGGGGTCGGAGTATGACACGATCGGTCCGGTACGATTTAATCCGGCCCAGGGGACCGAGCCCCCTTCCATCGGCTATATCGCACTGCTTGGAAACGATTTGATCGAGGTCACACAGCCCTCGCCGTAAATCACCCGTTTATTTTCCTCCCGGACGGAAGGCCCGGCGGAGCCGCTCCTCGCGATCGGACTCTCCCCCTGCGGGATCGGGGGGGGTCAAATGTTCCAAAGCCCGGGTTGATTTTCAGTCTTCAATGGATTAGAATAATTATTCTCACCATCGTCTATTATATATCCGGTGAACTATGCCCCGTCCAAAAACGTCGTTTGTTTGCCAGAACTGCGGCTATTCTTCCCCAAAGTGGCTTGGAAAATGTCCGGACTGCAATCAATGGAACAGCCTGCAGGAAGAATCGGCAGTGTCTGCCGCTCCCTCGCGTTGGATGACCTCGGAGCGTGGTCCGCAGAAACCCGAGCCGATCACGGAGATCGTCCGATCTTCGGATGATCGTTTCAGCACCGGGATGGGAGAACTGGACCGGGTTTTAGGCGGCGGGGTCGTGGCCGGTTCGATGGTGCTCATTGGCGGCGACCCGGGCATCGGGAAATCGACCCTTCTCCTTCAGGCTTTCCAGCGGATCAGCCAAGATCGACCGGTTCTCTACGTCTCCGGTGAGGAGTCGCCGCACCAAATCAAGATGCGGGGAGAGCGGCTGGGCGTCGATTCCAAGAACCTGTTGATTCTATCCGAGACGTCGCTGGAAGAAATTTTAAAAACCGCACAATCATTGAGACCCCGGGCCATCGTGATCGATTCCATCCAGACGGTCTACACCGGCCAGATCACGTCCGCGCCCGGGAGCGTCAGCCAGATTCGAGAGTCGGCGGCCCAGTTGATGATCCATGCGAAACAGACCAACACGCCGACCTTTCTGGTCGGCCATGTCACAAAAGACGGTTCCATCGCCGGTCCGCGCATTTTGGAACATATGGTCGATACGGTGCTCTATTTTGAAGGCGACAAGGGTCATCCTTACCGGATCCTCCGAGCCGTGAAGAATCGTTTCGGTTCCACGAATGAGATCGGCGTTTTTGAGATGAAATCTCTTGGGTTGGAAGAGGTTTCAAATCCCTCCGAATTGTTTTTAAGCGAGCGCCCGGCCCATGTGGCCGGCTCGGTCGTGGTCTCCAGCATCGAGGGGACGCGACCGATCCTGGTGGAGCTGCAGGCGCTGATCAGCCCGACCAATTTCGGACTGCCCCGACGGATGGCGATCGGCGTGGACCCGAATCGGGTTTCGCTTCTTCTCGCCGTACTGGAAAAACGCGCCGGGCTGCAGCTCCAGGGACAAGACGTCTTCATCAATGTCGTGGGCGGGATGCAGATCGACGAGCCGGCGGTGGATCTGGGGATCGTGGCGGCCGTTGCATCGGGATTTCGGGAGCGGCCTCTGGATCCAAAAATTCTGGTGTTGGGGGAGGTGGGACTGGGAGGAGAGGTGCGCGCGATCCATCAAGCCGACGCTCGGCTTCGGGAAGCGGCCAAGATGGGATTTAAGCAATGCCTGTTGCCGGAGCGCAACCGGATGAGGCTGAACGGGGTCGATGGGATTGATACGATCGGCATCGGGCATATACGCCAGGCGTTGGAGGTTCTGTTTGGGAAGTAGCAGGACGTTATGGCCGATCGTCTGTCTGATGACTATCGTTATGAGCGGGTGCGGCCCCCGTTATTCGATTGCTCCCGAGCCTCCGCTGCTCTCGGCGTCACTCAAAGATCTCTTGGACCGCCTAGACCACCGGACGCAATCGATCCAGACGCTCAAGGCGCTTTTGACGATTCGTTCGGAAAGACAAGCCGCCGTTACGTCGAGCTTATTTTATTCCCGTTCGCCGGAGGGCGCCCCGCCATCCCTTCGGGTGAAAGGATTTGATTCATTCGGGAGGACGCTGTTCGACCTGATTTGGTCGAACGACCGGGTCCTGTTGACGATTCCGGGTCAAGGACGTGTGCTGGAGAGCGGACCGGACAAGCGGGAGGGGCCTTCGCTGCCGGCCGAGTTCGGGCTGGAAGCGGCCGAGTTGCGGCAGGCCGTTTCGGCGATGGTCGGCCCGTTTGTGGAGTCCGGGGAAATTCCGGTCTTGGAGCAGGTGGGGCCGAACTATCTGATCCATTTGATTCGTGTTTCGGGTGGGGGTGGCCGCCTGACGAAGCGGCTCTGGATCGAACGCAGCCGATTGCGATTGATTCGTGAAGAAATTTTTGAACGTGCCGGTTCAACAGAGGGCCCTGATTCTGCGGCCGTAAGTGAAGAGGAAGCGACCGTCGTGGAATTCCTTGATTATCAACCTCGATCCGTCCCGGCGGGGGCGGAAATCGATTGGCCCGACCGGTTGGTCATTATAAAGATAAAGCCGCGAGCCGGAACCGGAGAGGAAAGCCGTCTCGAATTGAAATTCATTGAGGTCCAGCCCAACGCGGTGATTTCCCCGGAGGAGTTTCGGATACCATGAAGAGGATTTAATGAAGATATTGGGGATCGAGACGGCGACCGGCTTGGGGGGCGTGGCCCTGATCGAGGGTGAGACGCTCCGGGCCGAGTACCGAATCGACATGACGATGATGCATGCCGAGCGGCTGATGGTCCTGATCGATCGGGTGCTCGGGGACAGCGGCCGGGTTCTCGACGATCTGGATGCCTTGGCCGTCTCAATCGGGCCGGGCTCTTTCACGGGACTGCGCGTCGCGGTGAATACGGTGAAGGGTCTGGTGGTCGGAAAACCGATCCCGGTTGCCGCGGTACCGACCCTGGAAGCCCTGGCCTGGAATGCCTCGGCCGGCGGTTACGCCGTCTGTCCGATGATCGATGCCAAGAAGCAGGAGGTGTATGCGGCCCTGTTTTCGAGCGAGGCCGGCGGGGGGCTCAAGCGGGTGATGGAGGATCAGGTCATTTCGCCGGAGGCCCTGTGTGAACGTCTTTCCAAGTCATCGGACTCGCCGACCGTTTTTCTGGGAGACGGGGCTTCTCGATACCGGGAGGTTTTGCAGGAACGACTCGGTCATCGGGCCGTCTTTGCGCCCGCGCCGTTGTCGGGACCGCTTCCCTCCATGGTGGCCCGGTTGGGTCTCCAACGGATCCAGCGCGGCGAGGCGTCCGACGCACGGACCCTTGTCCCGGTCTATGTCCGGCGGTCGGACGCGGAGGTCAACTGGGAAAAAGGGGTCACCCCGCGAAAATTGAACCTGAAACGGAATAGGGATCAACCCAGCGAGCACGGCGAGCGAGAGGGGGAGGCTCCATCTGGCTCCGCCAGTGGAGGGGGCGACGCGAGCCCCTACAAGTCAAGCCGGTGATGAGACGCGAGGAGGTGAGTAAGGATCGAAAAATATCGATTCGGCCGATGACCTTGGCCGACTTGGACGAAGTGATGCCGATCGAGGAGGCTTCCTACACCGCGCCTTGGAAGCGATCGATGTTTGAGGCGGACCTGCACGGCAACCCGTTTGCCCGGTTTTTCGTGGCTCGAGATCCCGATCAGGGTACGGTGGTAGGCTATGTCTGTTTCTGGAAGGTGTTTGCCGAGTTGCATTTGATGAATCTGTCGGTCCACCCGGACCGGCGGCGTTTGGGGATCGGGGGAGAGTTGGTGCGTTGGACGCTGTCGTGGGCCAAGGAAAACGCCGTCTCTCTGGTCACGCTGGAAGTGAGAGCCTCCAATGAGGCCGCGAAACGACTGTATGAGAAACTGGGTTTCAAGCTCGTTGCGGTGCGGCACAATTATTATCGCGATCCGCGCGAGGATGCCCTGATCATGAATTGGTCCGAAGGATGAGCATCCCGAGAAGGAGGTTGGCTATGTTAAATGAACGGGTTGAGTTTCGAAACGCATTGCGCCAACGGAATTCGGAATTTCAAAAATTGGAGGAAGCGCATCATCGGTTGGAGCGGGAATTGAACGAATTGATCCGTCGAAAAACCCTGACGCCGCAAGAGGAGTTACACAAAAAACAGATCCAGGTGGAGAAATTGCATACGAAAGATCGCATGGAAGCGATCATTCGTGACTATCTGAAGCAGCACGCGACACCTTCATGAGGCACGAGGATGTTTGGGATTGGACTTCCGGAACTGATCGTGATTTTGGTCATCGCCCTGCTGGTCCTGGGCCCACAGCGGTTGCCGGAGGTGGCGCGCGCCATCGGTCGGGGCATGGCGGAGCTGAAGCGCGCCACACAGGATCTCAAGGAAGAGATCGACGCCGAGGTTCGAAAGATGGATGAGCCGGCCGAGGTGAAGTCCCACGAGAAATTACCGCCGAGCGGGGGGGCTCCATCGTCTCCGGAATCCGGAAAGTCCAGCCCTCCCTCCGAGGGGAAACAATCATGACGGCCCTTCGCACCCCTCCCGCCGAAGCGTCGCGGATGCCCATCACCGGCCATCTGGAAGAGCTTCGAAGCCGGCTGATCAAGGTGGTCTGGACCGTTCTCGGCGGCATGGTGCTCGCCTATGCGGTTTCGGATGTCCTGATCGGATGGCTCAAACGGCCGCTGGCCGCCGACCTGTACTTTTTTTCTCCCACCGAGGCCTTCTGGGTGACGATCAAGGTCTCATTTTTCGCGGGACTGTTTCTGTCCCTTCCGGTGGTGCTCTACCAGATTGGGCGGTTTGTATCGCCCGGCCTCCTTCCTCATGAACGGCGGTTGGCCGTGCCGTTCGTGCTGATCGGTTGTCTGTTCTTTGTCCTTGGATTGACCTTCTGTTATTTCGTGGTTGCCCCGTTTGCATTGAATTTTCTGGTGGGGTTCGGGATGCAGCAGGGCTTGAAGCCGGTCTTCTCGATCGGGCTTTATATCGACTTTCTGCTCAAATTTTTGCTGGCCTTCGGACTGGTCTTCGAGCTGCCCCTGGCACTCACCATCCTGGCCAAGCTGGGACTCGTGACGCCGCAGATTCTGTCACGCAATCGGCGCTATGCGGTTCTGGTGAACGCGATCCTGGCCGCGATTCTCACGCCCACAACGGACGTCTTCAATATGATGCTGATGATGGTCCCGCTGCTGATTTTCTATGAGCTGGGGATCTGGGGCGCCCGGTTCTTCGGACGGAAAGCGGTCCGGTCCGGCCTGGCCGAGGAGGCCAAGGGCGAGGCTTAATGCGAGAGGAGAACGAAAATATGAACCCACGATACCGATTCCTAATGATCTTTATCATGTTGGGGTTGGTCGTGTTGATCGCTGTGGGAATTTCTCCAAACGCGAATAGCCAGATGCAGATGCCGGATCCCCGGAACAGTGTGCAAGCCCTGGCGCTGGACACGAACGGCACATTGTTCATGGGGACGTTTGGTAACGGTATTTTTAAGAGTCGCGACGGCGGACTTCATTGGGAGGCGATCTCGGAAGGATTAGGCGATCCCTATATCATGACCCTATTGATTAAACCGTCTCGTGAGAAAACCCCGGGGGCTTCGAAGTCGATTATTTTTGCCGGAACGGCTCGGTTCGGAGTTTTCCGGAGCCGGGATGAGGGCCTTCACTGGGAGCACGTGAATACCGGCCTCGCCAATACCCAGGTCTCGGCCCTTCTTTATGATTCACGGAGTCGCCTCTATGCCGCCACCGGGGATGGCGTGTTCAGAAGCGAGGATCACGGCGATCACTGGACCGCCCACAACACCGGTCTGAACGACGTACTGGTGCGCTCCTTGATCATCGATCGCGAGGGATCATTGTATGCCGGGACCGGGGGGAAAGGCCTCTACAAGCGCAAGTCCAGTCAACCGAATTGGGAGCAGCTGACCCGAGGGTTTGAGGGCGATCGGGGGCTTCGTGAAAATTTCATCCGAGTCTTGACGTTGGGAGAGAACGGAACCGTTTACGCCGGAACATTCGACGGCGGGATCTACACCACCCGGGACGGAGGAAAAAACTGGAACGATCTGAACCAGGGTTTGGTCAATCAATCGATCCGGGCGATTCTTGTGGGGAAGGACGGCATATTGTATCTCGGCACCGGCCGAGGGGTCTTCACGCGGTCTCCAAAAGATACCCGCTGGAGCTCGATCAACGGGGCACTGGAGGATCTCAACATCCAATCGATGGCGATCGACGGCGAAGGCCATATCTATGCCGGTACGGCGCAACATTTGTATAAAGGCTCGACCCAGGGCGACTGGGCGCCTCTTACGGAACAGCTGTTCGGTGCAAAGAAGGGGATGTGAGTAACGACACATATGTCGTACGAACCATTGAATATCCTGATCATCCATGGGATGGGTGATCAGCCCAAAGATTTTTCGAAGGGGTTTCAGAAAGAGCTCCTTCCGAAGTTTAGAACCTCCCTCGAGTATTTGGCCAAAGATTATTCTCTTCCCAATGCCTTCGTGCCCGAACCCCTCAATTTCATCACGGGCTGGTGGGCGCCGGTCATGGAAATGACCCAGGAGGAGCTGGAAAAGCGAATTTATAAAAAGAAGATTCCATTTCTTCGGAAATTCGGGATGAGCTTCATGGGAGATGTGGTCGCGTATCAGGGCGAGTCCGTGTACAACGAGATCCACCGATATCTGGCCGAAGCACTTCGCACCCATCTCAGGCTTGGTAGTAGTCATCTCACGATCGTCGCCCACAGCCTCGGGAGCGTGATCGCCTCCGATTTCGTGTACGATCACACCGTCAAGATCGGAAAAACCTTCAAGGACAGCTTCGGTGTTTCCTTCTCGAACTTTATCACACTGGGCTCTCCCCTGGTCTTGTATGCCATGCGATCCTCCCATTCAACGGAATTCAGTCCGGCCAAGGTGCTGGATCATTTTGACCGGCCGGTGCGGGTCGAATCCGAAACGGGTTACTGGTTGAACCTCTATGACGATGACGATATCATCGGCTACCCGATCAAGCCGGTCAACCGTTTTTATCAGGAGGCGGTCACGGCGGACCTCAGGGTGGATGTGGGTGATCTCTTGACTCGCTGGAATCCTCTCAGTCATGGATATTACTGGGATGACGGCGGGACCGGCCGCATCATCGCCGATAAACTCGCCATTGATTTTGCTGCGATCCATTTGGGTTTGAAAGGGTCGGACCTTCAAGAGGCGCTGGCCCATTTCCGGAAGCGGTACAATTTCTGATGAGGCCGATCCGTTGCTTCCCTCTTCTCGTCGTGGTCGTCCTGTTCGGGTCGGCCCTGTCTGTTTCAGAGAGCCGGGCCGGTTTTTCCGAGGCGCCGGTTGCGACGGGTCTCGATTTTCCAGTGGCGATGGCCTTCGCTCCGGACGGACGTCTTTTCTTCACCGAGCGCTTTTCCGGCAAGGTCCGGTTGATTACGAACCCCACCTCCGCGAATCCCCGTCTCCTTCCCGATGCGGTCTACCGGTTCGGCCCGGTCTCCAGTTTCTTTGAGCGAGGTCTGCTCGGACTGGCGCTGGATCCCGATTTTCAGAACAACGGCTATCTCTATGTCTATTATTCCCATCGCGGCCGGGACTCCAAAACCGATCCCTACCGACACCGCCTGATGCGGATCACGGTGAAGGGCGATCGGGGAGAATCGCCGGTTGTCCTTCTGGATCGACTTCCGATCGGAAGCGCATCCGAGTTCGGAGCCGGAAATCATAACGGCGGCATACTGGCCTTTGGGCCGGACGGGAAGCTGTACCTCAGCATCGGGGATCTCGCCACCCCCAAAAACTCGCAGGATCTGGATTCGTTTGCCGGAAAGATCCTGCGGTTGAATCCGGACGGCACGGCTCCGACCGATAATCCTTTCTATGATTCCAAACGTCCGACCGCGCCCCGGTCCTACGTTTACGCGTTCGGTCTGCGGAACAGTTTTGGTTTGACGTTCGAGCCCCGCCTGTCCCTGCCCGACCGGCAGGCGGGCGGCGGGCAGGCCGGCCCCCCTGGAAAGGCCCGGTTGTTCGCCACCGAGAACGGCCCCGCGACCAATGATGAATTGGACATCATCGAGCCGGGAAAGAATTACGGCTGGGATGACGATCGGATCAGCGGGGTCCGGAATAAACCGGGTTATATCGATCCGATCCTGGTTTACCACCGGACCATCGCGCCGACCGGAATTGTCTTCTACACCGGCACGCGCTATCCGGAAGTGTATCAGGGAAAGCTGTTCTTTACGGACTGGAACGAGGGACGGATTCGCGTGGTGACCCTCACCGGTCGCGATTCGGTCGATGGGGTCAGCGTGCAGGATGATCTCTTTCGTCATCGGGGAGGGGTGGTCGATCTTAAAATGGGTCCGGACGGGCTGCTCTATTTCACGACGCCCAAAGGAATTTATCGCTTGATTTACGATGATGCACCTTGATCCGAACCGAATTTTCAGCAAAACCCAGCCCGGAATCATCCGGCTCGGCGGATGGCTTGGCGAATGGCTCAGCGAATGGCTCCGATGGTGGGCCGTCGGATCGTTTTTAATGGTGGGGTGCGGTATTGATAAACCCTTCATTTATCACCCCGAGCAAGAAATCAAGGCGACGCCGGAATCGGTTGGGCTTTCCTATGAGAATATCTATTTTCAATCGGCCGACGGGGTTCGTCTGAACGGCTGGTTCGTCCCCGGCCCGGATCCGTCCAACGTGATGATCTGGTTTCACGGCAACGGGGGAAACATCGGCCATCGGGTAAAGAAGCTTAGGCTGATCCACGATGATCTGGGTCTATCGATCTTCATCTTTGACTACCGTCAGTACGGCCAGAGTGGGGGATCGGTCACGGAGGAAGGCACCTACTGGGACGCCCGGGCCGCATTGGAGTATGTGAAGTCCCGCACCGGTCTTCTGGCCCTCCGGATCATCTATTTCGGCGAGTCGCTCGGAAGCGCGGTGGCGGTCGATCTGGCCTTGAAGGCCCCCCCACGCGCGTTGATCTTGGAGTCCCCCATTACCTCGATCCATGACATGGCTCGAGCGAAGTTGCCGTATCTTCCCGTCGGATTCCTGATCGATGACAAGTATGACTCCTTCTCCAAGATCCGAAAGATCCATGTGCCGCTTTTGATTCTTCATGGCGACCGGGATGAGGTCGTTCCATTTGATCAGGGCCGGCGGTTGTTCGAGGCCGCCAATCCTCCCAAGGAGTTTTACGTCATTCCGGGTGCCCATCACAACGACACCTACATCGTCGGCGGTCAACCCTATTGGGAGGCCATGAAGAAATTTCTGGATCGTCTCGAATAGCGATTCATTCGGCGGCTTCTTGAAAACTACGCCGGAACGATACGAAACGCCGGCGGGGCGATTCCTTCATGGCGGCATTGAGGACATCGGCTGGGGCTGGTGAACCGGCGGCGTTCCGAGAAGACGAAACCGCATTTGTTACAGACGGGCGGCTCGATGATCAGCCGTTTCGGCGGATGCAGACTCTTGGCCACATGCTCCATGTGGGCGATCACCTCTTTTTCGGAAATGCGGATCGCTTTGGAGAGATCCCGCGCCGTCATCGAACCCTTTTCAATCTCGGCCATGATGAGCTGCCGAAGGGTCATTTCGCGGGTTGTGTCCTTCGGCAGCCCCATCCGGTTCCGATCGGGGGCCGCCGGTGCCTTGCGCATCGCGTTGTAATACACCACGGCCGAGGTCCCGATCACAACCCCGGTCAGGATCATCAGCAAACCGCGCGGGATCTCCATGTAGATCAGTTTTTCCATGTAATGGACGATAAAGGAGCCCGAATAATGCCGGCCGGATGAGCTCCGGCTCCGGAGCCAGAACTCGAGGTAGGTGAGCGGGCATATCCATGAGAAAAGCTGAAGCAGCACGCTGTACGTTAACGCCCCCAGATGAAGCCACATGACCCACCGCACCCGCCGGCCGATGAAGGCGCCCCCGATTAAAAAGAGAATCCATCCGAAATGGATCGCCACAACAATATCGGCCGCGATTCTGTAGATTAAGCCGGTCATCGATAGAATAACCTCCTCTAAAGTACCATCCTTTGCATTATCCGAACAACCGTAAAATAGATGCTACTTATTGTCTGTAGACACATTGTCATCCGTTTATGAATAATGCAAAGACAATGGAAGACTAACGGGAGATCTTAGAATGAAAACGCTATATTACTTAATTGTGGTGGAGCAAGGCGTGGAAGCATTTGCCAGAGGGCCCTTCAAGACCGACGAGCAGAGAAACAACGAGGCCAAGCAAATCCATCAAACCCAAGAAGAGGATGACGGTCTATTTTGGGCAGATGTCGATAAATCAGGGAGACTGACAGTCGGTCCATACGTGGCAGGATTTTTCTTTCAAGAGCTCACCGATTCTTCTGATTAAAGTTAACGTTCTGAACGGAGCCTCTGATACCAGCCATAAATGTCGTTGTAGCTGTAGAATAAGCAGATTTCGTTGAGACCACTCGCGCGAAAAGTTCGTCTGTTGATTTGTCGTAGGAATGCCTCTTTTCGCTCTGCTTGGGCAATGATTCCTGCGCGTGGGAGCTTAAAGTCAATGTGAACATCATTAAATCGAAGAAGTCCCGAGTATATTGGTGTGGAGTGTTCAACTTCGAATGCTGCGGTTAATAGATTTCTCGTGGGATGGGTCCACAGCACATCAATGAAAGACAAACTGGTAGCAGGTGCATGCCTGCCTGTTGAGGGGACTTCATTCGTAAGTTTAAATTGATCAACGATTGACCAATCCAGAAATGGTCTGTCATTGGTGGGTATGTATACTGCATGACCTGTCAGTGCCCCAATAGCACCCACAATTGTTTGGATTTGATGATGTGACAACTCAACTGTCAGGAGTTCATCGCTTCTCTCCAGGACTGCAGCGCGTAGCTCGACCAATCCAAAATAGGAGTCCACACCGAACCTTCCTGCGCGGACTATGTGAAGATCTGTTCCTTCTTCACTCATGTATATATGAGCTTTGTACTGACCATCGCTTGCGGGTTCGACGGATTGGAAAACATCAGAGAATTGCTGGTATGGGATAAGCAGGGGTTCTTTTTGGCCATCCCATAAGAGTGCTATGAAGGATGTGAACCCTTCCAGAAGGGCTATGTCTTCTTGCCTCAGACCGAAAAATGTAGAACCATGATTGTGTACTTTAGAATATCGTACGTACACTCGGACCTTGTCCCGGATGATGAAGAGTGATGCACTTGTGCCGAGTTTTTTTAGTTTGCCAAACTCGTGCTCAAGACATGATAGAAATTCTTTCCTTTTCAGTGAAGGCATTATGGATATATTGTATCCTTATCGTGTCCTGAGGTCAAAGTGAAGAGGAGATAAGTGGATTTGGAAGCGACCATGGGAAAGCAATACGCGGTTCGAATCAAGACGACCCAGGAAAAAGAGATCCCGGGAGATATTTACGTCAACCTCCCCGAAGAATCGTCCCGCGTGAAGGATTATTTCAATCAGCCCGCCCGCTTCTTTCCCCTCTTTCAGCCCGCCTCGATTATCTACGTGAACTGGAATTTCATCCTCACCGTGGAAGAGTAAATTCCATCGGATCGAGTTGACGCTCCCCCGTCGTTGGTGTATAGTTCAAGGCAGTTTATTGCCTTTATCGATCCGTACTAGGAGGATCCGTCATGAATCTATCGAGTCGTCTTTTAATATCCGTCGCCGCAATCGTGCTCCTTTCCGGCTGTGTTTCGCTGTCAAAGTATCAGGCCCTGGAAGCGTCGTCCAAGGCCGATCAGGACAAGCTCGATCAAGAGGTCGCCGCGCTCAAGACTCAGAAAGACGGTCTGGACAAGGACCTGGCGGCCCTCCGTCTGGATAAGCAAAACGCCGAGACGCAGATCGCCTCTCTCAATGATAAACTGGCGCAATTGCAACAACAGTCGGCCGAAATCGCGGCGCAGAAAGATGCGGAGATCCAACACCTGAGAGGAACCTATGAGAGTCTCGTCAAGGATCTCAAAGGGGAGATCGAAAAAGGGGAAATCAAGGTGACTCAAATTCGGGACAAGCTGACCGTCAACCTGGTCGAAAAGATCCTGTTCGATTCCGGCCGGGCCGAAGTGAAACCGCAGGGCAAGGAAGTGCTGAAGAAAGTGGGCAACATCCTGAAAGAGGTCAAGGACAAGGACATCCGGATCGAAGGATTTACGGACAACGTCCCGATCGGGGGAACACTCGTCCAGAAGTTTCCCACGAATTGGGAACTTTCGACCCAGCGGGCCACAAACGTCCTCCGATTTCTACAGGATGAAGGCGGGGTGGACGGCGCATGAAGGCGGGGTGGACGGCGCGCGGCTCGTCGCCGCGGGATACGGCGAGTATCGGCCGATCGCCGGCAACGACACGCCGGACGGCCGTGCACAGAACCGCCGGATCGAAATCGTCCTGGTGCCTTCCGATATCCAGGGGGTTTTGAAGGAATTGAAATAGGATATATAAGCCGTTCTTTTGTTTTTCACGGAAACGGCGGCAAGGGCGCGTAGGTCACCGGAAAACCCAGAAGCGTTTCCAACCAACCGTCCATCTCATTCTCCGGGAGCGGCGCGCGGTTCAGTCGGGCTTCGATCTTGAATCCGTCTCCGGAGGCCACCGTGCCGATGATCACCCAGGTATTCACGAGGTCTAAAAAAATCGATTGAGTTTTAAATTCACACAGCGTCGCGTAAAGCCGGCCGCCCGGCGAGATCACGGAGAAGATCTCCGGCAGTTCGTTGAATCGACAGTGGACGGAACACCGGTAAGCATATCGCGCCCCCGGGGCCGTGGTCTCAAAATCCTTCAGCGCCAACTCTGAAAATCCGGTCAGATAAGCGCGGACCATCGCCGGCTCTCCGCCCCAGGTCGCCGCCAGACGTCCGGCCGGAACGAGAAACGCAAACGCGTCGGGAACGTTGTACTCGAATTGGCAGGGCCCGAACGCGTCCGGCCAGGAACAGAGCAAGGCGGCGTCCGGATCGGCGGTTCGCAGAACGACCTTTTCGTTCTTCAGCTCGGCTTCGATCGGCAGATCCAGGAGCGAGACGGCCGACTGAAAGGCGCGTTGACGTTCTTCAAGCCAGAGACCCCGCCGGTCGTCCCCCCGTGTCTCCTCCGGCGTGATGACTTCGGTGGTATGCAGGCGCACACGAATGAAGGAATGTTGTTCGCGGAATCCGATCCAGAACATCCCCTCCGGGTGATGGGTCAGCCACCGTCCTCGCATTTTCCAGGGGTGGCTGACCGAGCAGTAGGTTCCGGATCTCTTGTGCCGTTGAAAACGGGTATGATATGCGCCGGCCAGAAGAAAGAAATCGCCGCGCCAGCTCTCGCGAATATGCACCAACGTGACGTCCTCCTTTGTCCAGGCGTCCAGTCGATCGATCTCGCGCGGTGCGGCCACTGTCCATTCCTCGACATAGCCGATGATTTCTTTGTCGGGCGTGGCCGGTTTTAATCCAAGATCGGCCAGCCAGCCGGCCAACGTCCGCACGTCCTCGAATTGAAACGTGGCCTGCGATTCCCACCGCCGTTCTCTCATCGATTGTAGGGGCTCACGTCGCCCCCTCCACCGGCCAAGCCGGATGGGGCCTCCCCCTCTCGCGCGCTTTGCGCGCTGGTTAAATTACCGACGTTATCTACGATTCGCCCGCCTCGATGCAGGTGACGCCCTGGGGTCCGACGATTGCGCCGTGTCGCGTACCGGCGGGGATAATCAGCCGGTCGCCGGGACGAAGCTCCGTCTCGCGCGAAGCATCCGGCAATGAAAAGGTAATGCTGCCTTCGAGACAAAAAAGAGTTTTTCGATAAGGATGGGAATGAACGCCGTAGACATCTCCGGGGCCATTGGACCACCGGCTGTACGACAGGCCCCGTGCGCTGAAGAATCGGTGAATTTCCTCTTCCGGAAGGGGACGGGCGTGAGGCCAGCGCAGAACCTGGACGTTTCCGGGAAGTGTTTCGTGATATGAAGCCGGGTTCAAGATCGGGTCCTCCGAGTTATGGGCGAGTCAGATCCACAGCATACCCGGTTCAAGGATGGATACGCAAGGGGACATTCGTGTATTATATCGTCAGACCTATCGGGAGGAAAGTCACATTAAAGAGCGTTCGTTCGATATAAAAGCTCTTCGCGGTCTGTCGGAGCGGCAAGCGGCCGACCGCTTGAGGGAAGAGGGGTATAACGAACTTCCCTCGGCGAAACGGCGCGGCATCGCGGTCATCGCGTTTGAGATCGTCCGCCAGCCGATCTTTCTTCTGCTGGCGGCGGCCGGGTTGATTTACCTGATGCTCGGCGATCGCGGCGAAGCGCTGATGCTGCTCGGCTTCGTCGCGGTCGTCATCGGCATCACCCTTTATCAGGAGCGCAAGACGGAGCGGGCGCTGGAATCGCTTCGTGATCTGTCGAGCCCTCGGGCACGGGTGATTCGAGAAGGTCTCCAGAAACGCATCGCCGGCCGGGAGGTGGTCCGCGACGATCTTCTGGTGCTCTCCGAAGGAGACCGGGTCCCGGCGGATGCCGTCTTGCTGTCGGCCCATGATCTTCGGGCGGACGAGTCCTTGTTGACGGGCGAATCGATTCCGGTCCGCAAGGTCGCCTGGGACGGCGTCATGGAAATGTCCCGCCCCGGTGGAGACGATCTGCCGTTTGTTTACTCCGGTACGTTGCTGGTGCAGGGGCAGGGAATCGCCCGCGTCCGGGCCATCGGTGTTCGGACCGAGATCGGAAAAATCGGCAAGAAGCTGGAGGCGGTTGAACCGGAAGAAACCCCGCTGCAGAAAGAGACCGGGAGGTTGGTTCGAAACCTGGCCTTCGTGGGTCTATCCCTTTGCGGTTTGGTCGTGGTTTTATACGGTCTCACAAAGGGGAATTGGCTGAACGGGTTCCTGGCCGGGATTACGCTGGCCATGGCGCTGCTGCCGGAAGAATTTCCGGTGGTATTGACCGTCTTTCTGGCCATCGGGGCCTGGCGGATCGCGCAGAGCCGGGTTCTCACCCGCCGCGTCACGGCCGTCGAGGCGCTGGGCGCGGCGACGGTCCTTTGTGTGGACAAGACCGGAACGCTGACCCAGAACCGCATGACCGTCCGGCGGATCTTCTCGAAGGGAGAGCTCTGTGAGATCGTGGAGTCGCCGGGACCGCTGCCGGAGACCTTTCATGAGATTCTGGAGTTCAGCATTCTGGCCAGCGAGATCGATCCGATGGATCCGATGGAGATGGCGTTTCGGGAACTGGGAGATCATTCCCTGGCCCGCACCGGCCATCTTCACCGGGACTGGGCTTTGGTCCAGGAATATTCCTTGACCTCCGAACTGCTGGCGCTATCGCATGTCTGGAAGGCGCCCGGCCGTGACGAGTACATCATTGCGGCCAAGGGATCACCCGAGGCCATCGCCGACCTTTGCCATTTTGATCCGGCCCAGAGGGAGGCGTTGTCACGGCAAGTCGGCCCGATGGCTGATGACGGCCTCCGGGTGCTCGGTGTGGCCAAGGCCTATTTCAAAGGGACGGTTTGGCCCGGCCGTCAACACGATTTTGAGTTTTCCTTCTTGGGGCTCATCGGGCTGGCCGATCCGATCCGGCCGTCTGTTCCCTCCGCGGTGAAGGAATGTCACACCGCCGGGATACGGGTCATCATGATCACCGGAGATTATCCGGGGACGGCGCGCGCGATCGCGCGACAGATCGCGCTGGAAGCCAACGACGGGATCATCACCGGGGATGAACTGGAACGAATGGGCGAATCCGAACTTCGGGAGCGGATCAAAACGGTCAACGTCTTTGCCCGGGTCCTGCCCGAGCAAAAGCTGCGGCTGGTCGAGGCCTTCAAGGCCAACGGCGAAGTGGTGGCGATGACGGGCGACGGTGTGAACGATGCGCCGGCACTCAAATCGGCGCACATCGGAATCGCCATGGGAGGCCGCGGCACCGATGTGGCGCGCGAGGCCTCCGCGCTGGTGCTGCTGGAGGACGACTTCGGGTCGATCGTGCAGGCGGTCAAGCTCGGACGCCGCATCTTCGATAATCTTCAGAAGGCGATGGCCTATATTCTGGCGATCCATGTCCCGATTGCCGGCCTGTCGCTGATCCCGTTGATGGCGGGCTGGCCGCTCGTCTTTTTCCCCGTCCATATCATGTTCCTGGAATTGATCATCGACCCGGCCTGCTCGATCGTCTTCGAGGCCACGCCGGAAGAGGCCGATCTGATGAGCCGGCCTCCTCGAAATCCCGCAGGGCCCTTGTTCGGCCGCCGGATCGTGGGGTTGAGCCTTTTGCAAGGGGTGATTGTGTTGCTGATCACCCTGGCCGTCTACGGCGTCGCCCTCTACCGCGGGCAGGGCGAATGGGAGGCCCGCGCCCTCACGTTCACCACGCTCGTCATCGCCAACCTCGGACTGATTTTCACAAACCGTTCCTGGTCCCGCACCATTCCGGAGACACTTCGTTCACCGAACCCGGCGCTCTGGTGGGTGGTCTGGGGCGCGCTGGTCTTTCTCGGCCTCGTTCTCTATCTGCCTTTTTTGCGTGACCGGTTCAACTTCGGGTCGCTGCATCCGATCGATCTGGCGATCGGCCTTGCGGCCGGTGCGAGCGGCATTCTTTGGTTTGAGATGCTGAAGCTATTGAATGGATGGCGAAAGCGAATGAGGGATTAAAATCATGTTTTCCGTTGCCAGAGCATCAGAAGCTCTTTGCCTTCACGCCGGGATATGGACCGCGGCACGCGATCCAATGCCAGCGTGAAGCGATGACCGAAACGCTCGATCAGCTCCTCGCGCGTCACGCCGAACGGCGGGCCGGTCTCGGGCTGGATGTTGTAGAAAATGCCCAGCAGAAATCCTCCGGGATGAAGCAGGTTCGCCGCGGTTTCGACGTATCGGTCCCGTAACCCTGGATCAATCGCGCAAAAGAAAGTGTTTTCGAAAATGAGGTCATACGGGCCCCGAAGGATTCCGGAGAGATCGAAAAAGTCGGCCTGTTCGAATCGGATCCCGGTGAGGCCTTCCGACTTGGCCAGTCGGGCCGCTTCCCGGACGGCCGATTTGACGACATCCAGGCCGATCACGTCGAACCCCGCGGACGCCAGCGCACGCGCGTCATGTCCGTGTCCGCAGCCCGGGACCAGCGCGCAGCCGGATCGTAGGGGCATGGCGCGCCGTGCGCCTACGTCGTCTTTTAAAAAATCCACCAATCCCGGTGACGGTCCGCCCTGATCCCAGCCGGTGTCGCCGACCCGGTACAGCTTGGCCCAAAACGCCGCATCCGGTTCCTTCTCCTTTCGGCCGATATGGGGGTAATGCTTCGGTTTCTGTTGCGGCTTGGGGCTGCTGTTAAATTTTTTGCGCGATGTGTCCTTGCCTGACATGGGCCTATTATATCTTGGTTCAAAATGAACCTCAACTGCCACAGTTCACCGTGAGCCCCACTCTTTGAGCGGGGTTATTAACCCAGGGAGGGTTTTCTCATCCCAACTTGACAGATTGACCAAAGCTATATATGGTATCCAATGAAACTAACCATAGAAATATCGGCCGCATGCAACAAGCCACGTGCCATACATTTCGGCATTCATTTGCGACGCATCTGTTAGAAAGCGGTTACGATATTCGCACCGTCCAAGAGCTCCTGGGCCATAGCGACGTGAAGACGACCATGATTTACACCCATGTCCTCAACCGCGGACC
>JACQBZ010000026.1 GCA_016194285.1 Nitrospirota bacterium
GGAATGGGCGAGCTTCATCTCGAGATCATCGTTGATCGGCTCTTGCGGGAGTTCAAGGTCGATGCCAATGTGGGAAAACCCCAGGTGGCTTTTAAGGAGACCGTCCGAACCAAGGCCGAGGCGGAAGGAAAATATATTCGGCAGACCGGCGGACGCGGGCAGTACGGTCATGTCTTCCTCGAAGTCGAGCCCCTTGAGCCCGGGAAGGGATTTGAATTCGTCAATAAAGTTGTCGGCGGCGCGATTCCAAAGGAATATATTCCGGCCATTGAAAAAGGCATCCGCGAGGCCATGGATAACGGCGTGATGGCCGGTTATCCGATGGTTGATCTCAGGGTGAGGGTTGTCGACGGGTCCTATCACGATGTGGACTCCTCCGAGATGGCCTTCAAGATTGCGGGCTCCATGGGCTTTAAAGAAGCGGTCCGTCGCGCAAGCCCGGTCCTCCTCGAACCGATCATGACGATCGAGGTGATCGTTCCGGAGGAATACATGGGCGACATCATCGGCGATCTCAACTCGCGGCGGGGAAAGATCCAGGGAATGCGGGCCCGGGCCGGAGCGCAGATTATCGACGGGCTGGTGCCGTTGAAAGAGATGTTCGGTTATGCGACGGATATTCGATCCATGAGCCAGGGCCGCGCGGTCTTTACGATGCAGTTTTCTCACTACGATCACGTACCGAAGCAGATTGCGGACGAGATCATCGCAAAGGTGCAGGGCAAAGCGGAAGTTTAATCAGGGAGGTTTTTATGTCGAAGGCGAAGTTTGAGCGGACGAAGCCGCACGTGAATATCGGGACGATCGGGCATGTGGATCACGGGAAGACGACGCTGACCAGTGCGATCACGAAGGTGTTGGCCGAGAAGAAGCTGGCGGAGTATCTGGCGTATGACCAGATCGACAAGGCGCCGGAGGAGAAGGAGCTCCGGGGCACGCGGATTACGTGAAGAACATGATCACGGGGGCGGCGCAGATGGACGGGGCGATCCTGGTGGTGAGTGCGGCGGACGGGCCGATGCCTCAGACGCGGGAGCATATTCTATTAGCGCGTCAGGTGGGGGCGCAGACGCGGGAGCATATTCTCTTGGCGCGACAGGTGGGGGTGCCGTACATTGTGGTGTTTTTGAACAAGGCGGACCAGGTGGAAGACAAGGAGTTGCTGGATTTGGTGGAGTTGGAGGTACGGGAGTTATTGAAGAAGTATGAGTTTCCGGGGGATGCGATTCCGTTTGTGACGGGCAGCGCGTTGAAGGCGTTGGAAGGGGACAAAGGGCCGTTGGGGGAGGGAGCGATCTTGAAGCTGATGGAGGCGGTGGATAGTTACATTCCGACGCCGAAGCGGGAGATCGACAAGCCGTTTTTGATGCCGGTGGAGGACGTGTTTAGCATTTCGGGCCGTGGGACGGTGGTGACGGGCCGGGTGGAGCGCGGGGTGGTGAAGATTGGGGATGAGATCGATATTGTGGGGATCAAGCCGACGCAGAAGACGGTGATCACGGGGGTGGAGATGTTCCGGAAGATCTTGGATTCGGGGCAGGCGGGGGATAACATTGGGTTATTGTTGCGAGGGACGAAGAAGGAAGAGGTGGAGCGGGGGATGGTGATGGCGAAGCCGGGAAGCATCACGCCGCACACGAAGTTCAAGGCGGAGGCGTATATCTTGACGAAGGAAGAGGGAGGTCGGCACACGCCGTTTTTCAACGGGTATCGGCCGCAGTTTTACTTTCGGACGACGGATGTGACGGGGGTGGTGGCGTTGCCGAAGGGCGT
Organism: Nitrospirota bacterium; assembly: GCA_016194285.1. Taxonomy (GTDB): domain Bacteria; phylum Nitrospirota; class Nitrospiria; order JACQBZ01; family JACQBZ01; genus JACQBZ01. The sequence goes on from JACQBZ010000026.1 coordinate 1,774, forward strand.
GGAGATGGTGATGCCGGGGGATAATGTGCGGATGGAAGTGGAGTTGATCATGCCGATCGCGATGGATAAGGAGTTGCGGTTTGCGATTCGGGAAGGCGGTCGCACGGTCGGCGCCGGCGTCATCAGCGAAGTCATCGCGTAAAAAAGGTTGAATCCATGGTTGATCAGAGAATCCGAATACGACTTAAAGGGTATGATTACCGCGTCTTGGACCAGTCCGTCATCGAGATCGTGGAAACGGTGAAGCGGACCGGGGCGAAGATTTCCGGGCCGATTCCATTGCCGACGGTGATCAACAAGTTTACGGTATTGCGGTCGCCTCACGTGGACAAAAAATCGCGTGAGCAGTTTGAAATACGAACGCACAAGCGCCTGATCGATATTCTGGAACCGACTCAGGATACCATGGACGCCTTGATGAAGTTGAACTTGTCGGCCGGAGTCGACGTCGAGATCAAGACCTAAAGAGCGGACGATTCTTCTTACGATTGGGAAATGACCATGATGGTTCAAGGATTGATCGGTCAAAAGTTGGGAATGAGCCAGATCTACAGCGAGAACGGGAAGATCGTTCCGGTTACCGTGATTGCGGCGGGCCCGTGCCGCGTCGTTCTAAAAAAGACGAAAGAACGGGACGGTTATGAAGCGGTCCAGCTCTCGTTTTTGGAGGTTCCCGAGAAAAAGTTGTCCAAGGCCGAGCGAGGGCATTTAAAAAAAGCCAATGTGCCTTTTGCAAAACACCTTCGGGAATTTAAGGGCGATCTCAAGGCGGTGGAGGTCGGTGCGGTGATCGGTGCGGATCAATTTCAAAAGGGTGAGCTTGTCGATGTCACCGGAACTTCAAAAGGAAAAGGTTTCGCCGGAGTCGTCAAGCTGCATCATTTTGCTGGCGGCCCTGAAACCCACGGTTCGATGTTTCACCGGCAACCCGGATCGATCGGCAGCAGTTCCTGGCCGTCTCGGGTCAGAAAAAACAAGCGACTTCCGGCGCATATGGGCGCCGAGCAGGTGACGGTCCTGGGTCTGGAAGTGGTCGAGGTGCGCAAGGATGAAAACCTGCTCTTCATAAGAGGGGCGGTTCCGGGTTTCAAGGGTTCCATCTTATTCATTAAACGTTCGACACGGAAATAAGCGAAGAAGAATCATGCCAACGATTGATGTGGTCAATTTAAGTAATGAAAAGGTCGGCACGGTCAACCTGGATGATCGTCTTTTTTCTGCCAAGGTGAACAAGCCGCTGATTCATGAAGCCGTCGTGATGCAGCGGGCATCCCAGCGTCAGGGCACTGCGGCGACGAAAACACGCGGTCTGGTCCGCGGTGGGGGCAAGAAACCCTGGCGTCAAAAGGGAACGGGGCGAGCGCGAGCCGGTTCCACTCGTTCTCCGCTATGGCGCGGCGGGGGAACGATCTTCGGACCGACACCGAGGGATTATGGATATGCCTTTCCGAGGAAAAAATATCGCGCCGCCTTGCGGGGGGTTTTGACGGCCAAGCTAAACGATGGAGCCGTTCTTGTGATCGAGCGTTTGGAGTTGGGCGAAGCAAAGACGAAACAGGTGGCGCAAATTCTGAAAAAACTGGAGGCCACCGGGCGGACCGTTATTGTGGCCTCAAACATCGATGAGAAGTTGGCCCGTGCGGTCCGGAACATTCCATCGGTGAAATTGTTGCCGGTTCAAGGGTTGAATGTTTACGATCTCGTCTGTGCCCGGCATCTGCTGATTCCCCAAGAGGTCCTCTCCCGGCTTCAGGAGGTCTGGTCATGAACAGGGATCCGCATCAGGTTCTCCTCCGTCCTCTGTTGACGGAGAAGATGACCAAGCTCAAGGAGGAACAAAACAAGGTCTGTTTTCTTGTCCATCCGAGGTCCAACAAGATCGAGATCAAGCGGGCGGCCGAGGAGGTCTTGAAGGTCAAGATTGATTCGGTCCATATCATCAATACCAAGGGAAAGCGGAAACGTTTGGGCCGTTTTGAGGGAAAGCGGGCGGATCTAAAAAAAGCGATTCTGACGCTTAAAAAAGGTGAAAAACTGGAACTCTTTGAAGGAGTATAGGAAAATAAAACGGGCCCCTGGTTCAATAGGAAACAACGATGCCGATCAAACAGTATAAGCCAACCTCTCCGGGCCGTCGGGCCATGACCGGTTTTACATTCGATGAGATTACCAAGACCGAGCCCGAAAAGCGTCTTGTGACATTCCGGGTCCCGTCCGGAGGAAGAAATAACCGCGGGAAGATGACCGTCCGCCACCGGGGCGGCGGTCACAAGCGGGCCTATCGCATCATTGATTTCAAACGGGACAAATTTAACATCCCGGCCAGGGTGATCGCGATCGAGTACGATCCGAATCGCTCCTCCCGGATCGCCCTGCTGCAATATGCCGATGGTGAAAAACGGTATATTATTGCCCCGGTAGGCATCGGCGTGGGCGATCGTGTTCTTTCCGGCAACGATGCCGAAATAAAACCCGGAAATGCGCTCCCACTCGGTGTGATTCCGGTCGGTACACAGGTCCACAATCTTGAGCTGAAGCCCGGCAAGGGCGCGCAGTTGGCCCGCAGCGCCGGCGCGTTTGCACAGATCATGGGCCGAGAGGCGGACTATGTTCAGGTGCGATTGGGTTCCGGCGAATTGCGGCGGATCCATGGTCGTTGCCTTGCGACGGTCGGGCAGGTCGGCAATCTGGATCATGAAAACATCTCGATCGGTAAAGCGGGTCGGAAACGGTGGATGGGCCGTCGTCCTATTGTTCGAGGACTGGCCATGAATCCGGTGGATCACCCGCATGGCGGGGGAGAAGGGAAATCCGGGCAGGGCAACCCCCATCCCGTTTCACCCTGGGGGATGCCCACGAAAGGATACAAGACGCGCAAACGGAAAGACACAAATCAATTTATCATCAAACGACGAAATTAAAGGAGAGATTCGGTGCCCCGGTCGGTTAAAAAAGGTCCTTTTGTTGATCCGAAGCTGATGGAAAAGATCGCGGTCTTAAATGAGGCCAATGATAAGAAGATCATTAAGACCTGGGCTCGACGGTCGACCATCGTGCCGGAGATGATCGGTCACACGATGGCGGTTCACAACGGTAAAAAGTTTATTCCGGTCTACGTCACTGAAAATATGGTCGGGCACAAGTTGGGAGAATTTGCGCCCACACGCTTCTTCAGAGGACACGGACAGGCGAGAACCGAAAAAGCGACGGCGCTCAAGTAGGCCCGTCCAAGCATTGATTCATATTAAAGAGCGGAAAAATTTATGGCGACGGAAGCAAAGGCGATCTTAAGATTCGTGAGAGTGGCCCCGCGCAAGGCGAGAATGGTCATCGACCTGATTCGCGGCCAGCAGGTGGCCGAGGCGATCAACATTTTGAAGTTCACGCCCCGCTCTGCTTCGCGCGTGGTGGAGAAAGTGCTCAAGTCGGCCGTGGCCAACGCGGAGAATCTGGAAATCGGCGATCCGGACGATCTTTGGGTGAGCCGGGTCTTTGTGGACGGCGGTCCGGTTCTAAAACGGTTCAATGCGCGTTCGATGGGACGGGCCAATCCGATCAAGAAAAGAACCAGCCACATTACGGTGGTGGTCGCTTCCCGGGTCACCGGTGATGGAAAAGCGCCGTCTGAACCGGTGAAGGCACGAAAGCAGGCTTCGGCGAAATAGCCACTCGGCGAGCCCCTATTTATTAATAAGAGAGGAAGACGTGGGACAAAAGGTTCACCCGATCGGGTTTCGTCTGGGTTATATCAAAACATGGAATTCGCGTTGGTATGCCGAGAAGGATTACGCCAAACTGCTGCATGAGGATCTTAAGATACGAAAAATGGTCAAGGAAAAACTGGCTCATGCCGGGGTGTCCAAAATTGAAATCGAGCGTTCCGGCAATCAGGTCAAGATCAATATCCACACGGCGCGCCCCGGGATCATTATCGGGCGAAAAGGAGCCGAGGTGGATAAATTAAAGTCGGAACTGGAAGCCAAGACCGCGCGCCAGGTTTATATCAATATTAAAGAGATCCGAAAGCCCGAGGTGGACGCTCAATTGGTAGCCGAAAACGTCGCGGTTCAATTGGAAAAACGGATTGCTTTCCGACGGGCCATGAAAAAAAGCGTCCAGGCCGCGTTGCGGTTGGGGGCCCAGGGAATCAAGATCACCTGTGCAGGGCGGCTGGGCGGATCTGAAATTGCCCGGACGGAATGGTATCGCGAAGGCCGCGTGCCCCTGCACACCTTAAGGGCCGATATTGATTACGGACTGGCCGAAGCCAAGACTACCTACGGACGGATCGGAGTGAAGGTTTTGATCTATAAGGGCGAGATGTTGCCGACCCTGCCGGAAAAGCAGGAAGGTCGGTTGGATCTTTCCTCGGAGCGACGATAATGCTGAGTCCTAAGAAGGTTAAGTTCAGGAAGATGCATAAGGGCCGGCGGTTTGGCAAGGCCTATCGGGGTTCGGAGCTGTCCTTTGGCGAGTTCGGGCTCAAAGTTCTTGAGCCGGCCTGGATCACCGCCCGTCAACTGGAGGCGGCGCGTATCGCGATGACCCGATTTATCAAGCGGGGCGGAAAGATCTGGACCCGGGTGTTTCCGGACAAACCGATCACCAAGAAACCGGCCGAGACGCGGATGGGAAAAGGAAAAGGGAATCCGGAATTGTGGGTCGCTTCGGTTCGACCGGGTCGGATCATCTATGAGATGGACGGCGTTACCCGAGAAGTCGCCGAAGAAGCCTTTCGGCTGGCCGCGTACAAACTTCCGGTGGCCACCCAATTGGTTGCACGGGGGAAATTCTGATGGAACTCCAGGAAATTCGTAATCTGACAATGGATGAACTCGTTCTGAAGGAAAAGGAGCTTCGAAAGGAGCTTTTCAACCTGCGATACCAGTTGTTGAGCGGCCGGATCGAGAATCCGCAACAGATCAGGAACTCGCGCCGCGAAATCGCGCGCATCCAGACCGTGGTTCGTGAAAAGCGTTCCGGTGCGGCGGGTAAAACGGCAGCATGATGAAAGGACGTTAATCTATGTCGGCAGAAGCAGGCCCAAAGAAACGGCGCCGGACTTTTATCGGAGAGGTCATCAGCCACCGCATGAACAAGACGGTCGTGGTGATGATTGAAAGAGTCTTCCTTCATCCGACCTACAAAAAGGTGGTTCGAAAAACCACCAAATTGAAGGCCCACGATGAACAGAACGAGTGTCAGGTTGGCGATACGGTGAAAATTTTAGAAAGTCGACCGATCAGTAAAGAGAAGCATTGGCGGGTCATCGAAATTGTTCAGCGCTCTCAGGGCGCCTCCCCCGCGGAGGTGCAGAACCCGGCCGCGCTGTCATAACGTCGTTGTGGGAGTGAGGCAGTCGAATGATTCAAGATTATACCATGCTGGATGTGGCCGATAACTCCGGGGCCAAGAAAGTAATGTGCTTTCACGTCATGGGCGGATCGGGGAGACGGTACGCGACCGTCGGCGATGTGATCACCGTCGCCGTCAAAGAGGCCATTCCGCAAGCCGCGGTGAAGAAGGGCGATGTGGCGAAGGCCGTCGTTGTAAGGACGGTGAAGGAGATCCGGAGGGAGGACGGTTCCTACATCCGCTTTGATCGAAACGCCGCGGTCTTGATCAATCCTCAGGGCGAACCGATCGGGACTCGAATCTTTGGTCCGGTCGCCCGGGAACTTCGAGGAAAGAAATTCATGAAAATTATTTCCCTCGCGCCGGAGGTGCTTTGATCATGGGGGCCGGGGTGAGCGAGTCGCAAATTGTCCTTCCGAATTTCCGGGTCCGCAAAGGGGACACTGTGATGATCATGACCGGCAAGGATAAGGGAAAGACCGGCAAGGTACTGGAAGTGGACCGTTCGAATCACCGTGTCTTTGTCGAGAAGCTCAATATCATCAAGCGGCATATGAAGCCGAGTCAGAAGCACCGTCAGGGCGGGATCATTGAGAAGGAAGCCCCGATACAGCTTTCGAATGTCATGATCGTCTGTCAAAATTGCGGAAAAACGGCGCGGGTTGGGATGCGTCGGATCGAAGACGGTCAAAAACTCCGTTACTGCAAGAAATGCGGGGAAATCATCGACCGCGGGTAGATATTCACTTGGAGGAAGGCATGGCGAAGGCGAAAGAGAAAGCAAAACCAGAAAAAGAAAAGACGCCTAAAACGGAAGGCAGGGAAAAGGCCAAGGAGAAAGAAAAAGCAAGACCGGTCCCGGAGGAGGTCTTCCCGCCTCGCTTGAAGGCGCGATACCGAGAAAAGGTCATCCCCGACCTGATGAAGCAATTTTCCTACAAAAACCCAATGCAGGTTCCCCGCCTTGAGAAGGTCGTGATCAACGTCGGGATGGGGGAAGCCATCCAGAACGCGAAACTCTTGGAGGCCGCCGTTAATGAGCTCACCCTCATTACGGGCCAGAAGCCGGTCGTGACCCGTGCCAAGAAATCGATTTCCGGATTTAAGTTGCGGCAAGGAATGGCCATCGGCTGCAAGGTGACCCTTCGCGGCGGACGGATGTACGAATTTTTGGACCGATTTTTTAATGTGGCGCTTCCCCGAATTCGTGATTTTAAGGGAGTTTCGCCGAAATCGTTTGATGGTCGTGGAAATTACAGCCTGGGCCTCAAGGAACAACTCCTCTTTCCGGAAATCAAATATGACGATGTGGTGGCCACGCATGGCATGGACATCACGATTGCGACCACGGCACGATCCAACGATGAAGGCAAGGCCTTGTTAGGGTTATTGGGGTTGCCGTTTCGAACTTAAACCATGGGGAGAGGGGCGTGGCCAAAAAAGCATTGATTCTTAAAGCACAAGCGGCGCCGAAATTCGCGGTTCGGAAATACAATCGTTGTCCCGTCTGCGGCCGCTCCCGGGGATTTTTAAGGAAATTTCGCATGTGCCGGATCTGTTTCCGCAACCTTAGTCTTCGGGGAGATATCCCCGGTGTGGTTAAGTCCAGTTGGTAGGAGGAATTCGCCGTCGATGATGACCGATCCCATTTCTGACATGTTGAACCGGATGCGTAATGCGATTCAGCGCAAATACGAATCAGTCGACATTCCGGCTTCAAAGCTCAAACAAAACATCGCCCGTCTCTTAAAGGACGAGGGCTATATTCAAAACATTGAAACGGTATCGGAAGGCCGTCATCCGGTGCTTCGGATCAAGCTGAAATACGCGAAAGACGTCCCGATCATCAACGGACTGAGAAGGGTCAGTCGTCCCGGACGGAGGGTCTATGTGGACAAGGACGGTATACCCAAAGTGCGGGGTGGATTGGGGACGGCCGTGATATCGACGACGCAAGGCATGATGACCGATCGTGAATCGAGGAAACGCCAGGTCGGCGGGGAAGTGATCTGTTATATTTGGTGATTAACCGGAAGGGGACAGATTTGAAATCTGTCCCCCGGCAGTAATAATAAGGAACAACGTCTATGTCGCGTGTTGGTAGAAAACCGATCTTGATCCCGTCCGGCGTTCAGGTCAAAGTGGACGAAAAAGGGGTTCATATCAAAGGTCCGAAAGGGGATCTGACCCGTTCGTTAGAAAGCGGGATCGGAGCGAAGGTGGAGGACGGTCGTGTCGTCGTCACACGGCGAAGCGACGATCGTCTACATCGGGCCAAGCACGGTCTGTTCCGCAGCGATCTTAATAACATGGTGATCGGTGTTTCTCAGGGATACCAGAAGACGCTGGAGATCAACGGGGTCGGTTTCCGCGCGCAGGTCCAGGGCCGCAACCTGACGCTGGCCCTGGGATTTTCTCACCCCACGGTGTTTGCTCTGCCCATGGGAATCGAGGCCGCGGTGGATAAGCAAACCGTGATCACGATCAAGGGCGCGGACAAATACCTCGTCGGACAGGTGGCGGCCGAGATCCGGGACTTGAAGCGCCCGGAGCCTTACAAGGGTAAGGGCATCAAATATGCGGGTGAAGTCATTGAACGGAAAGAAGGGAAAACGAGCAAGTAGGAGTTAACGGAGAAATAGAACGATGCTGAACGTTCAATTAAAGGTCGAATCCAGGGTGCGCCGTCACCAACGGGTGCGCAAAACGGTTTTCGGTTTGCCACAGCGTCCGCGGCTGGTGGTCTTTCGCAGCAATCTGCACATTTACGCCCAGATCATTGATGATGCGGCGGGGAAGACGCTGGTGGCCGTATCGACACTGGATCCGGAATGCAAGAAGAGCGTTCAGCGCGGAAATAATAAAAAAGCGGCCGAAGCGGTCGGACAGCTGGTTGCAAAACGGGCGCTGGCCAAAAACATTAAAACGGTTGTGTTTGATCGGGGTGGGTATCTGTTTCACGGTCGTGTGAAAGCCTTGGCGGATGCGGCCCGCCAGGGGGGTCTGATCTTTTGAGGCCGGATCTCGTGCGCATTCATAATGTCCGTATCGTTCAATAAAAGGAGTAAAATTCGGTGAAAGTCAATCCTAATGAACTGACCCTGAAGGATAAAGTGGTTTTTATCAACCGCGTCGCCAAAGTGGTTAAAGGGGGTAAGCGTTTCAGCTTCAGCGCGTTGGTCGTCGTGGGAGATGGCCATGGATGGGTCGGAATGGGTAAGGGAAAGGCGGCGGAAGTTCCGGATGCGATACGAAAAGCCGTTGAGAGAGCCAAAAAGGACTTGATCAAGGTTCCGTTGAAGAATGGCACGATCCCGTACGTTGTGACGGGTCATTACGGGGCTGAAGATGTCCTGCTGAAACCGGGGGCGGAAGGTGTCGGCGTGATTGCCGGAGGGGCCGTGCGGGCCGTCATGGAAGTCTGTGGGATTCAAAACGTGGTCAGCAAGTCCTTGGGCAGCGGCAATCCTTACAACGTGGTCAAGGCCACGCTGAGCGGACTTCAACAACTCCATGCGCCGGAAGAAATCCTGAAAATGCGTCGCTCAGACCAATCGGAAGAGGCGGGCTATGTCGGCAAACCGGCCGCGTAATTTGGCCATTACGTTACGACGAAGCGTCATCGGATACCCTCGTGAAAAGCGGGACGTGGTCCGATCCCTGGGACTCCGACGCATTCGCCACACCGTTGTTCGGGCGGATACCCCGCAGACCCGCGGTATGATAGCACGAATTCACCATTTGATCGATGTGAAAGAGGTTTAGGCCATGAGGCTCCACGAATTACAACCACAAAGCGGATCCCGGAAAAAAGAGAAACGAATCGGAAGAGGAATCGGCTCGGGACACGGCAAGACATCCACGAAGGGGCATAAGGGGGGGCTTGCGAGAAGCGGCGGCGGGGGCAAGGGGCCCGGGTTTGAAGGCGGCCAGATGCCGTTGATCCGGCGCATCCCGAAGCGCGGTTTTACAAACCGTTTCCGTGACGAGGCCGCGGTGGTGAACTTGGAGAGTCTGAACCGGTTCAATGGAAATTCGACCGTTACGCCGGAACAGTTAAAAGATGCCGGGTTGGTTCGTCGTTCCGCAACCGCCGTGAAAATCTTGGGTCAGGGAGAGTTGAGCAAGCCGCTGACGGTCCAGGCCCACCAATTCAGCCGATCCGCGTCGGAGAAGATCCAAAAAGCCGGCGGGAAAGCCGAAATGATCCGGACGGCTTCTGACAAGTCAAATCTGTCGGTGAAGGCCCGGTCGGTCTTAAGGAGCGGCGAAGGTGTTTGAACGTTTTGTTACCAATCTTCAGAACATTTTTCATATTCCGGAACTTCGGCATCGAATTTTGTTCACGTTTGTGATGCTGGGCGTTTATCGACTCGGCGCCCATATTCCGACTCCAGGAATTAATAACGAGGCCCTTAGTGATTTTCTGGCGGCCCAAGGAGGAGCGCTGCTCGGATTCCTGGATATGTTTTCGGGTGGTGCGCTGTCCAGGCTGACCGTCTTCGCGCTGGGGATCATGCCGTACATCAGCGCCTCCATCATCCTTCAGCTTTTGACGGTCGTCATTCCGACGCTTTCAAAGCTGGCCAAGGAGGGTGAGCGCGGGCGCAAGAAGATTATTCAGTATACGCGCTACGGTACGGTGGCCATTTCACTCATCCAGTCCTTTGGGATCTCCGTCGGCCTGGAGGGGATGAACAACGGGGCTTTTGTCCAGCACCCGGGCTTCGCCTTTCGCATCATGACCATGATCACTTTGACGGCCGGGACGGCGTTTCTGATGTGGCTGGGAGAGCAGATTACCGAACGGGGGATCGGGAACGGGATCTCGCTGATCATCTTCTCGGGGATCGTGGCCCGATTGCCGTCGGCTGTGATCAACACGTATCGTCTGTATGATACGGGGCAGCTGAACCTGTTTTTACTCATGGTTCTGGCCCTCTTGATGGTTGCGGTCGTGTCGGCGATTGTCTTTCTGGAGAGCGCCCGGCGGAAGATTCCGGTTCAATATGCGAAACGCGTCGTCGGAAGACGGGTCTACGGAGGGCAGAGTACTCATATACCGTTGAAGATCAATACCGCGGGTGTGATCCCTCCGATCTTTGCTTCATCGATCATTGCCTTTCCGGCGACGATCACCGGCTTCATACAGATTCCCTGGGTCCATGACATTTCCCGGCAACTCGCTCCGGGATCGGTGCTTTACACCTTTATGTATGTGGGGATGATCGTCTTTTTCTGTTTTTTTTATACGGCGGTGGTCCTCAATCCGGTGGATATGGCGGATAACATGAAAAAGTACGGCGGATTTATCCCCGGGATCCGGCCGGGCCAGCGAACGTCCGATTACATCTATCAAGTCCTGACCCGGATCACCTTTGTGGGGGCGCTTTATCTCGCGGTCGTCTGCGTGATTCCGGAGATCCTGATTTATAAAATGGGGGTGCCGTTCTTCTTCGGTGGAACATCGCTTTTGATCGTGATCGGCGTGGGCCTGGACACCGCCCAGCAAATCGAGTCCCATATGCTGACACGGCATTACGAAGGTTTTCTTTCCAAGGGACGTCTGAGAGGAAGGGCGGGATAAGCGAGGTGCGGCGTGCGGCTCATTTTTCTCGGTCCGCCGGGAGTGGGAAAGGGGACTCAAGCGCAGCGGCTGTCGGCCCAGCAGAGCATCCCAAAGATTTCGACGGGGGATATCCTGCGCGAGGCGGTCCTGAAAAAAACGCCCCTGGGTGTTCAGGCCAAATCGTTCATGGACAGCGGAAAGCTGGTCCCCGACGAGGTGGTCATTGGCATTATCCGGGCACGATTGAAAGAGACGGACTCCAAGGAGGGTTTTATCCTGGACGGTTTTCCAAGAACGGTGCCGCAGGCCCAAGCCCTGACCTCGATGCTCCGTCAAGACCAACGGAGTATAGACCGGGTCCTGAATTTTGAATTATCGAATGATGAATTGGTGCGGCGCCTTTCAGGCCGACGGAGTTGTCCGAATTGCCAGGCCGTGTATCATCTGGAATATAGTCCTTCGCAGAAACCGGAGCTCTGCGATCGCTGCGGCGGCAAGCTCATTCAACGAAGCGACGATCAGCCGGAGACGATTCGCAAACGCTTGGAGGTTTACCGGTCGCAGACATTGCCGTTAATCCGGTTTTACGAGGAGCAAGGCGTCCTCGTGCGAATCGACGGATCGGGACCGCCGGAGACGGTTTATCAAAGGGTCACGGCCGCTCTCGGATAGATAGCCATGATCATTTTGAAATCGTCGGAAGAAATCGGCAAGATCGAAAAAGCGGGGCGGATTGTGGCGGAGGTATTGAAGGAACTGAAGGCGCAGGTGAAACCCGGGGTGACGACGCTGGAACTGGATCGAACGGCTGAAGAGGGAATACGAAAACGGGGAGGCCGCCCGGCGTTCAAGGGATACCGGGGATTTCCGGCGACCCTTTGCGCATCGGTGAACGATGAAATCGTGCACGGGATTCCATCCAAACGGGTCCTTCAGCCCGGGGACATCATCGGTTTGGATCTGGGGGCGATCGTCGATGGTTATTACGGGGATGCGGCCATCACGGTGGCGGTCGGTGCCGTTGAGCCGGCCGTGGAACGATTGGTCCGGGTGACGGAGGAATCGCTGTATCGGGGGATCGAACAGATGAGGGTGGGAAATCGGCTGTCCGATATTTCCCACGCCGTTCAAACGCATGTCGAGGCGGCCGGTTATTCAGTGGTCAAGGATTTTGTGGGACACGGCATCGGTCAATCGCTCCATGAAGAGCCTCAGTTGCCCAACTTCGGCCAACCCGGTCAGGGGCCCCGACTCAAGGAGGGCATGGTCCTGGCGATCGAGCCGATGGTGAATATGGGAAAGGATGGTGTTCGCATCCTCAGCGATCATTGGACGGCCGTGACGCAAGACGGGAGTCTTTCGGCTCATTTTGAGCACACTGTCGCCGTTACCGAAGCGGGACCGCTTATTTTAACCTCGAATGATCACGGGAGAGTCTGAACAGGCATGTCGAAGGAAGACGTGGTTGAGGTTCAGGGAACGATTGTAGAGACCCTCCCGAATGCGATGTTTCGAGTGGAACTGGAGAACGGGCACCGAGTCTTGGCGCATATCTCGGGAAAGATGAGAATGCATTTCATCAAGATTCTTCCGGGCGATAAAGTAACGGTGGAGCTTTCGCCGTATGACTTGACGCGAGGGAGAATCACGTACCGGTTTAAATAGGTACCCACGGGCCAAACCCGTGGTCCTTGGAGGCTCGTCCACGCGGGTATTGACCCCCAGCGAGCAAAGCGAGCGAGAGGGGGAGGCTCCGGTGGCTTTGCCACTGGAGGGGGCGACGCGAGCCCCTAAATATAATCAACCAGGTGCAACCGTGAAGGTGCGATCCTCAGTCAAAGCGATCTGTGCAAAATGCAAGGTCATACGCCGAAAGGGCGTGGTCCGGGTCATCTGCACCAATCGACGTCATAAACAGCGTCAGGGATAGGGCGCAAGAGAATCATGCCGTTTCGTGCGCAAGCCCGCCTCGGGACGGACGACTGATTTAAAGGAGGCAACGTGGCCAGAATTGCGGGAGTGGATCTTCCGAGAGATAAAACGGTCGCCGTGGGCTTGACCTACGTTTATGGTATCGGCCGATCGACTTCGATGAGGATCCTGAAAACGACGGGGGTGAATCCGGATAAACGGGTGAAGGATCTTAAGGAAGACGAAATCGTCACGCTTCGAGAGACCATCGAGCGGGATTATAAAGTGGAAGGGGACCTCCGCAAAGAAGTGTCGATGAACATCAAGCGATTGATGGATATCGGAAGCTACCGGGGATTGCGGCATCGCAAGGGATTGCCGCTTCGCGGACAGCGGACGAAAACCAACGCCCGCACCCGGAAGGGCCCCAAGAAATCGATCGGCATCAAGTTGAAGTCAGAAGCCACCGCGTAAAGCGAGCGACTGGCTCTGCCAGCGCAAGCGCGGGGTGTGGGGGCATCGGAGGACCTTGTTCCTTCTTTGCCGCACGGGCCCCAACTAATAATGAGGTAATGCATGGGAAATAAGAAAGGCAAGAAACGCGAGAAGAAAATCGTTCAGGTCGGAATCGCGCACATTCAGGCGTCCTTCAATAACACGATTGTAACCGTGACCGACATGAGCGGAAACGTCATGGTGTGGTCCAGCGCGGGCAATCAGGGTTTCAAAGGCTCGAGGAAGAGCACCCCGTTCGCCGCGCAGCGGGCGGCCGAGGTGGCGGCCAAGAAGGCCATGGAGCATGGAATGCGGCAGATCGATGTTTATGTCAAGGGACCCGGATCGGGTCGAGAATCGGCGATCCGGGCCTTGCAGGCGGCCGGGTTGAAGATCAATCTCATCAAAGATGTAACGCCTGTTCCGCATAACGGATGTCGGCCACCCAAGCGTCGCCGAGTATGAAATAAATTAAGGAGGGAAGCAAAACGTGGGACGATATATTGGATCGGTTTGCCGGCTGTGCCGACGGGAAGGGAACAAACTTTTTCTGAAGGGAAGCCGGTGCTTTACGGAAAAGTGCGCCATCGAGCGGCGAAGCTATGCACCGGGTCAGCACGGGCAAGCCCGCCCCCGAATCTCCGAATACCAAGTCCAGTTGCGCGAGAAGCAGAAGCTGAAAAGAATCTATGGGTTGCTGGAGCGCCAGTTCAGCGGGTATTTCAAGAAAGCCGCCCGTAAGAAAGGCATCACGGGTGAAAACCTGCTCCAGTTGCTCGAGAGGAGAATCGATAATGTCGTCTATCGGATGGGCTTCTGTTCGTCCCGGAAAGAAGCCCGGCAAATGGTGAACCATGGTCATTTCCGGGTCAACGGGCGGAAAGTGGATGTGGCTTCCTTTCTTGTAAAAGACGGTGATGTGGTCGAATTGAAAACGACCAGCCGTCAGTTACCGCAGGTCCAGGCGTCTCTAACCGCTGCGGAGGGGAGAGGGACTCCTCAATGGCTGGAGTTGGACAAGGCGAATTTTAAGGGTCGGGTTAAAACCATGCCGACCAAGGAAGATCTGACCGTACAGGTGAATGAACAACTCGTGGTGGAACTCTATTCCAGATGACCGTTTGTTATTCTTCAACGATTCGAACCCTGGAAGGATTTTTTCCTTCATCGGCTGCGGTGGCAGGATGCATCCGCCCGAGGCGGCGTGGTAAGGAGGACTTATGATTATTCGAACCAAAGATTTCCAGATTCCCAAAAAAATGGAAATCGAAAACGAAACACTCACAGGCACCTACGGCAAATTTTTCGCCGAACCTTTTGAACGCGGATTCGGCACGACGATCGGGAGTTCCCTAAGGCGAATTCTCCTTTCCTCCATCGCGGGAGCGGCCGTGACCTCCGTTAAGATTGAGGGGGTCCTGCACGAATTTTCAACGATTCCCGGAGTCAAAGAGGACGTGACGGATATTATCCTGAATGTTAAAAATCTTCGTTTCAAGCTCCACACGGACAGGCCGAAAACCGTTCGACTGAGAAAGAAGGGACCCGGAGAAGCCCGCGCCAAGGATATTATTCATGACGCGGATGTCGAAGTTCTCAACCCCGATCTTCATATTGCGACCCTGGACAAAGAAGCGAACTTGGATATGGAGATGGTGATTCGGGTCGGAAGCGGATATATGCCGGCTGATCGAAATAAGGAGGAAGGGATGCCGATCGGGATGATCCCCGTGGATTCCATTTTCTCCCCCATCAAGAGAGTCAATTTTACCGTTGAAAACGCTCGCGTGGGCCGGATTACCGACTATGATAAACTGATCATGGAGGTTTGGACGGACGGCGGTGTTAAGCCGGACGATGCCTTGGCGTACGCCGCGAAGATCCTCAAGGATCATCTTGCGATTTTTATTAATTTCGATGAATCCATTGAACCGGTCCACGAGCCGGTGGATGATAAAAAAACGGACTTCAACAAGAACCTGCTCCGCAGTGTGCATGAGCTTGAGCTTTCCGTTCGCGCGGCCAACTGTTTGAAAAACGCAAGCATCAAAACGATCGGGGATCTTGTTCAGAAGACGGAATCCGAGATGCTTCGGACAAAGAATTTCGGTCGAAAATCGCTGAACGAGATCAAGGAAATCCTGGCCGGAATGGGGCTGTCATTGGGGATGAAAGTGGATTATCAGCCGACCGGCGAGGGAACTGAGAAAGGGGATTGAAGCCGATATGCGTCACAAAAAGCGCGGACGACAACTGGGGCGGGACACGGACCACCGTCGGGCCCTCTTCCGAAACTTGGTAACCTCGTTGTTTGACCACGAACGAATTGAAACGACGGAGGCCAAAGCCAAGGAGATCCGCGGAATCGCCGACCGCATGGTTTCCTTGGGTAAGCAGGGAGATCTGGCCGCCCGAAGACGGGCGGCATCGTATTTGATGAGTCCAAAGACGGTTTCGAAATTGTTTGCCGAGATCGCGCCTCGATTTACAAAACGCCCCGGGGGCTATACCCGTTTGATTAAGACCCGGGTTCGAAACGGAGACGGGGCGCGAATGGCCGTGGTCGAATTGGTTGTGCAGGGTCAACTCGCTAAAACCGCGAAAGCCGTGAAAACCGAAAAACCTAAAGAGGGACCGGAATCCAATCCTTAAAAAGGTTTTTCCGACTCTTAGTGTAAAGAACACCATTTCCCCTCAACCTTTCTGAATCCGCACAGCGAGCAAAATCCCCGGCACCAAGGCCGGGGTTCTTCAATTTTCACCTCTCCGGATCTTGGAATATTTCCAGTGGGTTCCAAGATTATCCGGCGCTTTACTCAAATCCTGGCGTATGTTATAGTGTGTGTACGATGCCGTTGCGATTTCCGAGGATCATGCTCCTGATTTTTATTGGAATGCTTCTGGCGTTGTTGGCTTGGGTTTTGTCCGTGGGCATCGAACATCCTCAAGTCCTGCCTCCATCGAGAACGCTGATCTCGAAAGCGGATATCGAAATGGAAGGGTTTACGCTCAAGCAGATTCGTAACGGTGCGGTGGAATGGGATATCAAAGCCGAGCGGGCCGAGTTATTTGAAGATCGGAAAGAGGTATTGCTCCATGAAATGCAGGCGACCCTGCAAACTGCCGAAGGGCTCCAAGTGAGTTTTTCAGGGGATCAGGGTCTGTTAAATACGGGGACCCACGACTTTGAGATTAAGAAGAACGACGGGGATCTGGATGTATCGATGAATAACGGATTCACGATTCGGACTCCCTCGTTGAGCTGGAAGGATCAAGAGCGGGAGATTGTATCGCTGGAACCGGTTCAGATCACCGCTCAGAGACTCCGAATTCGCGGCAATCAACTGGTCGTGAAACTGGAAAATCAGCAATTTACGGTCAATGGGGATGTCCATGTTACGGCCGAGCCTTAAAATCATTTTGATCGCCGGTGTTTTTTTTTAAATGGCTTGCCCCTTTTTGCGGCGGAGGCGGTGACCCATTCCAAGACGCTTTCCATCAGCTCTAAAAGCATGACGGTAAAAAACATGGAACATCTGGCCATTTTCGAGGGCGATGTGGTTATGGTCAAAGAGGATATGACCATCACCGCCCGCCATGCGGAGGTCACGTTTGCTTCCAAGAATGCCCCCAGCGAGACCTCTAAATCGTCCTCGGGACTCGTCGCTCCTCGGTCTCAATTTGAGAATAATGAGATCACGGTCATCCACGCGACCGGAGATGTCGTCCTGCAGCAGGGGGAGAAACGGGCTAAATCCAACGAGGCGTTTTATTATCAAAAGGAAGATAAGGTCGTTCTGTTGGGGGAACCGGTCGCTTGGGAAAAGGACTACAAGGTTACCGGAACCAAGATGACGATTTACTTGCAAGAGGATCGGAGTGTCGTTGAAGGCAGCAAAGTGTTGATTCATCCCAAAGAACCGTCTCAAAAGTAAGTTGAGTCAAACGTTTTCAAGGCGGATGATGCTCTTAAGCGCGAAACATCTTGAGAAAAGTTTTCGAAAACGCAAGGTCGTGAAAGATGTCAGCCTGGAAGTAAAGACCGGCGAAGTGGTGGGATTATTGGGGCCGAATGGTGCCGGAAAGACGACGGTATTTTATATGATCGTGGGTCTGATCGCGGCGGATCAGGGAGAGATTTATCTCGATGATCAGAACATGACGCATCTGCCGATGTATCGACGAGCCCGTCGAGGAATCGGCTATCTTCCGCAAGAACCTTCGGTTTTTCGAAAACTGACCGTTGAAGAGAATCTTCTTGCGATCCTTGAGACGTTGGACTATTCGCCCTCGGAACGGCAGGAACGCCTCCATTCTCTCCTCAAAGAACTGAACATTTCGCATCTTTCAAAAAATAAAGCCTATGCCTTGTCGGGAGGAGAACGTCGGAGGGTCGAAATCACACGTTCGCTGGTGACGTCGCCTCACTTTCTTCTGCTGGACGAACCCTTCGCCGGAATCGATCCCATTGCGATTATCGATATTCAGAAGATTATCGGCCAATTAAAGGCCAAGGGAATCGGAATCCTCATCACGGATCATAACGTTCAGGAAACACTTGAAATTACGGATCGCTCTTATATAATCAGTGAAGGAGAAATCCTGGAATCAGGCACGTCCCAAGTTATCGCGAACAGTTCCAAGGCCAAGGCGATCTATCTGGGAGAAAAATTTCGATTTCATGGATAAGCCCTCGGTGGCAACACGAGGGGCCAACCCCGCTCCAGAGAATGGGGTTTGTCGCGAGGCATGACATTGGTATTATGAAAACCCGACTTGATTTAAGACTGACTCAAAAACTGATCATGACGCCACAGCTGCAGCAGGCGATCAAACTGCTGCAACTCTCCAGGCTGGAACTCACACAAATGGTTTCGCAGGAACTCCTTGAAAATCCCTTGCTGGACGAGGTCACGGATCTGGAGGAGGCGGTCGAAGAGAAAAAGAACGAGGAAGATGAGACCACGCCGGATACCACGGAGGTCGAGCTGTCGTCACAGTGGGAAGAATATATCGGGGATATCCAGCGCGAAAATAAGGAAACCGAGTATCCTTCCGGGGGAGGCGACGAGCCGCCTTCTTATGAACAGACGCTGACCCGCCCTCAGTCGCTGTCGGAGCATCTCCTCTGGCAGTTAAGACTATCGGTCGCGACCCCGGAGGAAGTCGAGATCGGTAAAATCATCATTGGGAACATCGACGAGGATGGGTATCTCCGGATCACGGTTGAGGAACTGGCGACATTGGCCGAAGCCAAAGGCGAGGAAGTCGAACGAGCGCTCAAGCTCATTCAGAGTTTTGACCCGATGGGGGTTGGCGCGAGAGATCTCAAAGAATGTTTGTCAATACAACTTGAACAACTTGGGCTGAAAGGCTCATTGGCCGACGTGATTGTATCCAACCATCTGAAGGAGATCGAGACTCGAAGGTTTCAGGATATTGTCAAGTCACTGGGCGTTTCTCTGGAAGAAATCTTGGCGATCGTGAAAATCATTCAAGGCCTTGAACCCAAGCCCGGTCGGCCGTTCTTAACCGATGAAGCCCAAATTATTATTCCGGATATTTTTGTGACGAAGTCCGATGACGACTACGTCGTTGTCCTTAACGACGACGGCCTGCCCAAACTGCGCATCAGTCCTTACTATCAAAAATTGCTTTTGGAAAAAACGCAAACCCCCGATGCGACCCGCAACTATCTTGAAAGCCGGTTTCGATCGGCCATATGGTTGGTTCGCAGCATCGAACAACGGAACCGTACGATCTGTAAGGTGGCGCAAAGCATCGTGAAATTCCAACGGGAGTTCTTGGAAAAAGGGGTGGATAACTTAAAACCCTTGGTCCTGCGACAAGTGGCCGATGATATTTCCATGCATGAGTCGACCATCAGTCGAGTGACGACGAACAAGTATATGCACACCCCTCGGGGAATCTTTGAATTGAAGTATTTTTTTAACAGCAGTCTTTCACGAAGCGGGGAGTTCGGCGGGGAAGTCTCCTCCGTCACGGTACGGGAGATCATCCGTCAGATGGTGTCGGGAGAAGATCCCAAAAATCCCCTCAAAGACCAGGAGATCGTTGAACGTCTCAGAAATCAGCATATCGAAATTGCCCGGAGGACGGTGGCGAAATACCGGGTGGAACTTAAAATACCGCAGGCCAGTCGCCGTCGCTATCTATCCTGAAAATGCGTTTTATTTTTTGGCCGAATCCAACGGAACAACGGTTCGTTCTCCTTAACGGTAAGCGCTGTTTTTGCTGAAGGAGTGAGGCATGGAGGTTACGATTACCGGTCGACATATGGAAATGACCCAAGCCTTGCGCGATTATACCCGGCAGAGGCTAAAAAAAGTTTCTCGTTATTCCTTTAAACCGATTGAGGCGGCCGTGAGGTTGTCCGTTGAAAAGTATCGGCATACGGCCGAGATTACGTTATGGGTTGATGGAAATCGGATTCTGGCCAAAGAAGAGACGGACGAAATGTATCGGTCCATCGACATGGCGATGGACAAGATCGAACAGAGGTTAAGGAGATACAAAGAGAAGCTATCCCGACACAAGCCGCCGTCGGCAAGGAAAACGCCGGTGCCGAAACCGGTGAAGAAGACGCCGATGATTACACGGGAAGCCTATATTGTATCCACGCTGTCGATGGACGATGCCCTGTCCCGGTTGGCTTTGGTGAAGACCGATCACGTGGTCTTTTTCGATGATACGGATGAGCAACTGAAATTGTTGATGCGAGGAAAGAATGGCCACTTCGAATTGACTGAACTTATCATCGATTGAACCTTAAGGAACGATGTCCATGGACCTGCGATTGGTGATCGTCAGCGGATTGTCCGGTTCCGGAAAAACCAACGCATTGAAATGTTTTGAAGACCTCGGTTTTTTTTGCGTCGATAATCTCCCGCCACCCTTGTTGCCCGTCTTTGCCGACTTGTGTATCCAATCCAGCGCCGGAATTACGAAAGTCGCCGTCGGAATCGACATCCGGGAGCGGGACTTCTTACGGGATTTTTTGGCGATTTCGGAACGACTCAAAGGAGAAGGATACCAGTATGAACTGATTTTTTTTGAAGCCGATGACGAAGTGCTGGTCCGACGGTTTTCCGAAACAAGGCGGCCCCATCCTCTGGCAAAGAATACGCCGATTCTTGAAGGAATCCAAAAGGAGAGGGAGCAGTTGGCTGAACTGAAGAAACGGTCGGACCGGATTATCGATACCTCCAATTTCACGATCCAGCAGTTGAAGGATGTCATTGCCCAATACTATTTAGATCAAGGGGAGATTCGAAAGCCCAGCATCTCCGTTATTTCTTTTGGTTATAAATACGGGATTCCCTACGAAACCGATCTGCTGTTCGATGTGCGATTTCTTCAGAACCCGAATTTTGTGTCCGAGCTGAAGCCTCTATCCGGCGAGGATCCGGCCGTCCAGGACTATGTCTTTCGGAAGCCGGAGGCGGATCGATTCATTGAGCTGGTTAAATCGTTCCTCTCCTTTCTGGTTCCATTTTATGAAAAGGAAGGCCGTCCCTATTTAACCCTCGCGATTGGCTGTACGGGAGGGCGTCATCGCTCCGTGGCCATCGCTCGACGGCTTCATGATGATCTTAAGGCAGCCCATTATCAAGTGGTGCTGCGACATCGCGATGTCAATCGGGATCGCTGAATGATCAAGAAATCGAAAACGTCTCTGCTGTTAACATTGAATTTGGAGCATTGCTCTATCGAGACCGTCATTGGACTACTCAAGGCCACGACGACCGATGGAACCCTCCTCGACCAAATCGCAAAGCTGCGCCATCGGGATCAAGCCCTCATGGAGATGCTGATCAGTCACCCCAGGGTCATGCCGCAAACCTTCCTTTTTCTCTATAGCAATGCCTCGGCCGATTTTAAAAAGCGGATTCAAGCGATAAAGAAGGAGCCCGTTTCCCCGGCCAACAAGGGCTTGGTCCCGTATCAAGGACTTGGCATAGAACCGGTCTCAACGGAAGGGGGGATTGAAAAAGATCATCCAACGGCAGATAAGGAGACGCTTTATCAACGCATTCAAAAGATGCCGGTGGCTGAAAAGGTACAATTCGCGCTACGCGCCGGAAAGGATGCGCGAAGCCTCTTGCTCAAGGATCCCAATCGTCAGGTGTCTCAGGCGGTTTTGGCCAGTCCGAAAATTACCGAGGATGAAATTCTTCTCATCGCGCAATCGCGAAACGTTTCAGATGACATTTTAAGAAGTGTCGGTAAAAATAAAGAGTGGCTAAAGAACTACTCTATTCTTTTCGCGCTCATCGCCAATCCGAAGACTCCGGTTGGGATTTCGGTCTCGCTGTTGGGGTCGGTCAAGGTAAAGGATCTGGGCCTCCTGGTCAAAAATCGGAACATTCCCGAAGCCGTTCGATCGGGCGCCCAACGTCTATTGTATGCGAAGCAAAAGCAGTCCTAATTATCTTCCCCTATAATCAAACCCCCTATCCTTGGGGGGTCATGTCCATTTATGTACAATCCGACGAATTTTTTCTAAAAACATGGTTTTTTTTCAATGAAATCCCTTGACAAGCTGGATATAGTAAGTATACTTGCTATTATTAGATAGCTAAATCTGAAAATATTTCTCAACACTTAGGATTGAGGCATGGTTCCAAATATCAGGGTTAAACGGTACAAGACGAGAGACATCTGCAAAATTTTTGATATCTCAAAGGCCACGCTCTTTCGTTGGGAAAAGGATGGACTGATCTCCAATGTCGGCCGAGACTGGCGTAACTGGCGCCTCTACTCCAAGCATAATATAAAAGAGATCCGTAAAATCATGCAAAGCAGAAACAGCCGACTCTAGTCATTCAAAAAGGTAGGTGTCTGAAGATGTTTTTTCCCTTTTCAAAAGCCAATCCCCTGTTTGGACTGGATATTGGTTCCAGTGCGATCAAAGTCGTTCAACTCAAGGAGAAGAAAACGGGTTATTATCTCGAGAAATTTGGCATTAAGACTTTGGCCCCTGAAATGATCGTGGACGGTACGGTGATGGATGCGAGCAGTGTTGGGGGTATCATAAAGGAATTGCTGGCCGAGCAGAAGATCAAGCTGAAGGATGTGGCCATTTCAATTTCCGGCCATTCCGTGATCGTGAAAAAAATTAGCCTTCCGGCGATGACCGAAGACGAACTGGAAGAATCGATCAAGTGGGAAGCGGAACAGTATATCCCGTTCGACATCAACGACGTCAATATCGATTTTCATATTTTGGGAACGGTCGAAGGGCAGGATGGACAGCCCCAGATGAATGTCCTTTTGGTGGCGGCGAAAAAGGACAAGCTGAATGAGTACATCTCCTTGGTGGCCGATGCGGGCCTGACTCCCCGGGTGGTCGATGTGGACGCCTTTGCGATTGAAAATATGTATGGGGTGAACTACGGCGTTCGGGAGAGTGAAGTCGTCGCCTTGGTGAATATCGGCGCCAGCGTGATGAACATCAACATCTTAAAGAATACGATGTCGTCCTTTACACGCGACATTTCAATCGGCGGAAACCGGTACACCGAAACGATTCAGAAAGAATTGAATCTGAGTTATCAGGACGCGGAACAGGCCAAGCGATTGGAGAACCCGGAAGGGGTGAATCCCGAGGCTCTTTCCGCGGTGATGAATGCCGTGAATACCGAAGTGGCCGGTGAGGTCACCCGCTCCGTTGATTATTTTAAAACAGCCTCCGCGCAGGAGAATATCGACAAAGTTGTTTTATGCGGAGGAGCGGCCCGATCGAGAGGACTGGTCACATTGCTGGGTGAACGTCTTGGGGTACCGGTCGAGCTGGCCAACCCTTTCAATCAAATCGATATTGATAAGAAGACGTTCAGCGTTGAAGAGGTTCAGGAGTTGGCTCCGCAGGCCGCCGTAGGCGTCGGCCTTGCGATTCGGAAGATGGGTGATCGATGATCAAGATCAATTTACTGCCGATTCCCAAGGCCCGAAAAGCCAAGAAGCAAATGGAGATTCAGTACGAGCTGATCTTGGCGGGCGTATTGATCGGTTTCGTTCTTGTAGCCTGCACCTATTTTTGGTATTTAATGGATTCTCGAATCGACCGTCTTAAAGATCAAAAAACCAAAGCGAACGCAGAATTGACGGTGTTGAAGGAAAAAGTCAAGGAAGTTGAAAACTATGAAAACAACAAAAAGATCCTTGAAGATAAGAATAGGATCATTGAACAGTTAAAGAAAAATCAAGGGGCCCCGGTCCGTTTACTGGACGAACTCAGCAAGAGTATGGAGCCTCTCAAGATTTGGTTGACCACCGTCACGGAGCAAGGTTCGCAAGTGGAAGTTGACGGCAAAGCCATTACCAATTCCGACATCGTTGAATTTATCAATAACATGAAGAATACGAAGTTTTTTACCGATATTCAATTGATCGAATCCCGACAGGCCATTGAATTAAATATTCCGGTTTATAATTTCAAACTTCGATGCACCATGGTGATTTAAATGAACCTGGATTTTATTAAAAATCTTCCAACGTATCAGAAGCTCCTGGCCCTATTCCTGATCAATATCCTCATCGTGGCCATGTTTTTCTGGTTTTTTTACCTACCGCAAAACAACCTCATTGCGGGATTGCAGACCGACCTTGCGAAACTCGAAAGCGAGATCGGAATCCAGCGTGCGAAGGTTGAGAAACTGGAGCAATTGAAAAAAGAGAATGCCGAGCTCGAAAAACAACTGGCGGAGAAAAAAGAGCAGCTTCCCCCGGAAGGGGAAGTGGCCAGCTTGCTGAAGCAGGTTTCCGACCTGGGGCTTCGGGTGGGTCTTGATTTTAAGTTGTGGAAGCCTTCTGCCAAGAAAGATAACCCCAGTGGTCTGTATGCAGAGATTCCGGTGGAGGTCGAAGTCGGCGGCGGATATCACACAACCGCCCTGTTCTTTGACAGTGTGAGCAAGCTCCCGCGAATCGTGAATATTAACAATATCAAAATGGGAACCCCGAAGGTTGAAAGAGGGCGCTTGGTCGTCCACACCGCTTTTGTGGCCACCGCCTTCGCGGCGGCCGAAGCAAAACCGGTCGAAGACAAGAAAAAACCTCAGGCCGGCGCCAAGGGCGGACCGGCCCCGGCCAAAGGCGCAAAGGCCGGGTCGCCAGGGATTGAATAACAAAAATGAGTTTTCTATTAAAGCGAGATCGGGCCGATGAACGAGTTCAAGGGCGTGGCTTTCATTGCATCGTTCGACTCTTGATCATCGGATTCGGTTTCGGGATGATCGCGGCCGCGGCCGTTGGGTGTGTAGGAGGTTCATCCCCCCCGGCCCCGCCGGCGGGAAAGCAGGCCGCGGCTAAACCCCCGGCGCCGGTGTCGACGGGGGTGGCCGAACAGAAGACGGAGGGCCAGAGCCCCCCCGCTCCGTATGTCTATAAGGCCGAGGGACGTCGGGACCCGTTTCAATCCATTTTGGTTACGGCGGAATCGGGTAAGAACTTGCAAAGCCTTCCGCCCCTGTTACGCACGGAGATCGGCGAGCTCCGTCTGATCGGCATCGTTTGGGGTGGGTTTGGGTATTCCGCCATGGTCCAGACTCCGGATGGAAAAGGATACACCATTCATGTGGGAACCCCGGTGGGACCCAACAACGGAGCGGTTCGAAAAATCACGGAGCGTTATCTGAGCATCGAGGAAAAATATACCGACATCTTTGGTGAAAAGAAGGTGAGAGAAGTCAGGCTGGATCTTCATCCCCAAAAGGAGGGGAGCGAATGAAACTTAAGACGCATTTTGCTCGGCGCGTGGTGAACGGACTCTTCGTGCCATTCCTAATTCTGGGAATGACCGCGTGCGCTTCCGTTCTTGAAGAAACCCAACCCGGGGACGAGCTCAATACCATTCAGGATATCTCGGTGACCGATCAGGCGGATAAAACGGAGATCGTTGTCGTCGGTCAGAAACCCCTGGTTTATACCTCCTACCAATTGACGGATCCCGTGAGACTGATCGTGGACCTGGCCGGTGCTTCGGTCGGAAAATTCAAGGATCGATTGCCGATCGGTCAAGGGGCCGTGACGGACCTTCTTCCCATCGAAGGGGAAAAACCCAGCAACGTGGTCCGGTTGGAAATCACACTGACGGAAGCCGTTCTTTCTCACGTGAGCGCCGATGGGGAAAAGTTGTTGATCGATATCGACAAACCGACGGCTTCGGCCGGCACCGGGCCGGCACCTTCAGCCAATGCAGCCACTCCAACGGAAGCGGCCCAGCAAACGCCGGTGCCGCCGACGGCGACGATTGAAGAGAAACCGGTGCCGAGTGAGCCGACCCTTCCGGCCGCGAAGACGGTATCAAAACTGAAGGTCGATCGGAACAAGGACACGGTCGCCGTTCGGATCACCGGGGACGGGGCTCTGAAGCCGAATGCGTTCATGGTCGCAGAAAACCGTCTGGTAGTGGATTTGCCGGACGTGACCAACAGCATCCGACCCAACACCATAGCCGTGAAGCACAAGCTCCTGAAGCGAATCCGAATCGGTCAGCATGTCAAACCCCAGATGGTCCGTGTGGTTTTTGACCTGAATTCGAAGGTCTCGTTTGCCGTTGAGCCGTCCGGTAAAGAAGTCGCCGTCACCTTAAGCGCGGCGAATGCGGAACTCCCTCCGGTTCCGGCGGCGGCCGAAATCAAGCCGAAGGAGGAACAGGCAGAAACCCCCCCGGCGGCGGAAGCGACTCCGGAAAAACCTCAAGAGAAGCCGCAGGAAGCGTCACAAGAAGCGCCCAACGAAACGCCGCAGGTGACAACACAAGAAAAGCCGCAAGAAAAACCGAATGGCCAGGAGAAGGTTAAACCGGCGCCGTCCCCCGAGGAAATAACGCTGCAGCCTGTCGTCGGATCCGTGAAGAAAGAAGATATCACGGTTCGAAAAAGATATGTCGGACGGAAAGTTTCACTGGATTTCCAAGATGCCGACCTCAGCAACGTGCTCCGGTTGCTGGCCGATGTGAGCGGGTTGAACATCGTGATCGGAGAAAATGTGAAAGGCAAGGTGACGCTTAAGCTGATTAATGTGCCTTGGGACCAAGCCCTGGATATCGTTTTGAAGATGAACAATCTGGGCCAGGTTCGCGAGGGAAACATTAT
Organism: Nitrospirota bacterium; assembly: GCA_016194285.1. Taxonomy (GTDB): domain Bacteria; phylum Nitrospirota; class Nitrospiria; order JACQBZ01; family JACQBZ01; genus JACQBZ01. The sequence continues at coordinate 28,225 of JACQBZ010000026.1, forward strand.
CCGCGTGGCCACGCTCGCGGACATCGCCAAACAGCAGGACGAAGAGGCCCATGCGAAAGACGCCAGGGTCAAGGCCGAGGACCTCATCACGAAAGTCATTTTTATCAACTATGCCAAGGCCGATGAACTGGCCGCCACGCTGAAAAAGTACCTGAGTCCCAGAGGTGAAATCACGGTCGACCCGCGGACAAACACCCTGATTGTTAAGGATATTGATAAAGAGATCAACGAAGCCGTAGCCCTGGTGAAGACACTCGATGCGCGCACCCCGCAGGTTCAAATCGAGGCGCGGATCGTACAGGCCGATACCGCCTTTGCCCAATCGCTCGGCATTCAATGGGGTGTGGCGTTCAGCGGCGTCAATAAAAACGGCGTTTTCGGTATCCAGGGAATCAATAGTGGGGGCACACCACCGGCGTTTGGGACATTTGCGCCCGATTTTGCGGTGAATTTACCGGCGGCCGTTAACGGTATGGGTGCGGTTCCCTCCGCCGGTTTCAACTTCGGACGGTTTACGAATTACCCGATTAATCTTGACCTGCGCCTTTCCGCGGGCGAGCTGGACGGATTGACCCACACAATCTCGAGTCCGAAGGTGACGACGTTGAATAATGTCAAGGCCAAGATCGAGCAGGGTCAATCCATCCCATACCCGTCCTCCTCGCCCAATACGGGAACGACGACGACCTTTGTCGACGCGAATCTGACCCTGGAGGTCACGCCTCATATCACTCCGGATCAGAGCATCATCATGAAGGTGAAAGCGGCCCGAGACTCCCTCGGCAGCTTCAGCAACCCCGCCGCGGGTCCCAGTATCGCGAGGCGATCGGCGTTGACCGAAGTGTTGGTGCGAGACCGTGAAACGACCGTGATCGGGGGAATCTTCGAGGACGAGAAAATTGATACCACGACCGGCATCCCGTTTCTTTCAAGAATTCCGTTTCTGGGATGGCTATTTAAGAATCAAACCAAGACGGACACAAAGACGGAATTACTGATTTTCCTCACACCCACAATTGTGAAGGATTAGGAAGGACGCGCCTGGTTTTAGCGGCGCTGGGGCTGATGCTCAGGTATCTCAACGGTGGCGAGTCACACGGCAAACTGCTTTTGGCCATCCTGGAGGGAATGCCCTCGGGTGTTCCCTTGACCGAGGCGGTTGTCAATCTCGACCTCGCCCGCCGGCAGAAAGGATACGGCCGCGGGGGGAGAATGAAGATCGAGCAGGATCAGGTTGAATTTGTCTCGGGTGTCCGGAAGGGCTTTACCTTGGGAAGCCCGATCGGGCTGCAGATCGCCAATAAAGATTGGAAGAATTGGCAGGAGATCATGGCGGTTGAACCCCCAAGGGGAGCAGCCCCGGAGGGGAGGGGCCCCGTTCTGGTTGACCCGGCGATTCAACGCGTGGTGACCAAGCCGAGGCCGGGCCATGCCGATCTGGTCGGTGCGATCAAATATGCCCATACCGATATTCGGAATGTGCTCGAGAAGGCCAGCGCCCGTGAGACGGCGATCCGCGTCGCGGTCGGCGCCGTGGCGAAGGTCCTGTTGAGTCAGTTCCAGATCACCCTCGTGAGTCATGTCCGGGAAATCGGGGGCATTCAGGCCGAAACGAGCCGATTAAGTCTCGAACAGATCCGGGAAGCGGCGGAGGCGTCCGAGGTTCGTTGCGCGGATGCGGCCGCGGCCGGGAAGATGATCGAAAAGATCCGCGAAGCCAAAGACAAAGGCGATACCTTGGGAGGGGTGTTCGAGGTGATCGCGGACAATGTTCCGATCGGCCTCGGGAGCTATGGTCAGTGGGACCGTCGATTGGGTGCCCGCCTGGCCTTTGCGTTGATGAGCATCCAGGCCATGAAAGGGGTTGAAATCGGCATGGGGTTCGAATCCGCGCGACGGTTCGGTTCCGAGGTCCATGATGAAATATTCTATGACGAAGCCGCCGGACGATTTTACCGAAAGACCAACAACGCGGGCGGCCTCGAGGGAGGAATCACCAACGGCCAACCTATCGTGCTCCGCGTGGCGATGAAGCCGATCTCCACGCTCTATTCGCCCCTGAAAAGCGTCGACATCAAGAGCAAAGAGCCCTTTGAGGCGACGGTGGAACGGTCCGATATCTGTACCGTGCCGGCGGCGGGGGTCATCGGCGAGGCGGTTGTGGCCTTTGAACTGGCCGCCGCCATGATCGAAAAATTCGGGGGAGACAGCCTGATCGAGATGAAACGCAATTTCACCGGCTATCAAGAGTATGTTAAAAACTGGTAATGAAAAACATCGTATTGATTGGTTTCATGGGGACCGGAAAAAGCGAGGTCGGGAAACGGCTGGCCCGCGAGCTCGGTTGGGCTTTCGAGGATACCGATCTTTGGATTCAAAAACGGGCCGGCCGGACCATTCCCGAGATTTTCAAGCAATCCGGTGAGGCCCATTTCAGAAAGCTGGAGAGAGAAGTCGTGGCAGAGTTGGCCGACAGTAAATCCTGCGTAATCGCGACCGGGGGCGGTGTGGTGATGGATCCGGTGAACCTCCGCCGTCTGCAACGCAACGGAGTCCTGATCGGTTTGGAGGCTTCCCCGGATGCCATTATGACCCGAACGGCCGGGCCGGAGCGTCCGTTGCTACAGCACGGCCGACGTATTGAGCGTATCCGAGAATTGCTGAAGGTCCGGCGTCCGTTTTATCGCCTCTCCGATCACCAAATCAATACCACCCACAAGACTCCTGAACAAGTTGTGAAAATGATCCGGCATATTGTTTCAGAGCCTTCCACCCTTCGGGTCGATCTCGCAGAGCGAGGTTATCCGATCGAGATCGGGAAGGGAATTCTGCCCCGGATCGGAGAGCGGTTGGTCTCACTTGGGCTCAAGGGAAAAGTCGGCTTGATTACGAATCCACGGGTGGCTCGTCTTTATGGTTCCATCGCGTCGCGCAGTCTACGAAAGGCCGGTTTCGAGGTCGCCGTGGTCATGCTGCCCGACGGGGAGCGGTACAAGAATCTCCGGTCGGTTTCCCGCGTATATGATGAACTGGTCCGAAGATCATTTGAGCGAAGCTCGACTCTCCTGGCTCTGGGCGGTGGCGTTATCGGTGATCTGGCCGGGTTTGCGGCCGCGACCTTCATGCGCGGAATCGGGTTCGTCCAGGTCCCGACCACGCTGGCGGCCCAGGTGGATGCAAGCATCGGTGGAAAGACCGGGGTGGATCACGCTCATGGGAAAAACCTGATCGGCTCATTTTACCAGCCGAAACTGGTCTTGATCGATCCGGAGGTTTTAAGAACGCTGATCCGGCGCGAATTCGTTTCGGGTCTTGCCGAGGTGATCAAGTATGGCGTGATCCGGGATGAAGGGTTCTTCTCCTATCTCGAAGACAATATGGACAAGATCCTTAAATTGGAGGCGGCGGCCCTGACCCATGCCATCCGCCGGTCCTGTGCCATCAAAGCGGATGTGGTCCAAAAAGACGAGCGGGAAAGCGGGTTGAGAAAGATCCTCAACTACGGACATACCTTCGGGCATGCGCTCGAAACCGTCACGAACTACCGAACCTATTTTCACGGGGAGGCCGTTTCGATCGGGATCGCCTTTGCCGCGCAACTGTCCGTCCGGCTCGGCCTTTCGGATGCTTCAGGCGCCCGGCGTCAAATCGAGCTCCTCAGCCGGGCGGGGCTTCCGGTCGCCTTGCCGAAAATCAAGGCGGCCGATATACTTAAAATTATGAAGCTGGACAAGAAAGTGACCGACAGGAGAATCCATTTCGTTCTGGCCGAAAAGATCGGCCGGGTCGCAGTAAAGCCGGTGGAAGAAAAGGAGATCGTCGGGCTATTGAATCAGCATAGCGAGCGCAATCCCCGCCTGCGAAGGCGGGGTTAGCGAGCGAATCAAAATAAGGTTTTCTCCACCCGGATCGAAGAATCCCCGGCTGTGAAGCCGGGGTTCTTCAAAGCGGGGTTCTGATAAAAACCGGCCCGGTATCAACCGAAGGAGGATGGAAATGGCCAGAAAACGATATGATATTGGTTGGTTGTTTTGTTTGATTCTTTTATTACAAAGCTGTGGCAATGATGCCTCCTTTGATGCGGTAGTGGAACCGGCGACCCAGACATCAACAGGGTGTACATTCACGGCGATAACAGTTACGGGACCCATTGGAGGCGCTACTCCTGTCTATTGTCAAACAGTGGGCCCTGTACAGTTCCATGTACAGAGGTCCGCGGACGATACAACCCCGGTGGGCGATGCAAATGTTAGGATTGATATCGGGAACAGCGTGGGCGACGGTGTTTTGCTATTAAATTCTACAGGGACGGCCTGTTTTAACGGCGGCGATCCCACTGCCAGTCCTCCTCCATCCGGCTGTCTCTCACTTGATACGAAGACGGATAAGTTCGGTGTTGTTTCATTCCAGGTTCGAACCACTCCGATCGAGGGTTGTGACGGCGCCACTACAGATATCACAAGCAGTACATTTGCACGGGTTACGATTTCCAATTCTAGTGGAAACTGGCAGATGGACAACACGATCAAATGCAAGTAGGCCTCAACGACTTTGTTCGCCATTAATCCGGTTTTTGGTTAAACGCGTTATCCAATCCATTGGCGCTCCGGTTTTTTACTGGAGCGCTTTTTTTAGTGCGCCCGGCAGGGCGCACTCACTTGGAGGTGAAAATCCTCTACGGACCCTGATGACGGGAACCGTTAGCCGAACCGTAAGGGCTGCCGCCGTGAGGCGGGGTCTGAAGGAAGCGGTAAGCAAATCCCCGGCCCAA
>JACQBZ010000027.1 GCA_016194285.1 Nitrospirota bacterium
CTAGACAGCTTTTCTGCTTCCCAGTGTGTAGCCCGGAGCGATGTCATCAACTTGTGTGGCAACAGGATCTCGGTGGCTCTACTGTGCGGAATCTTATTGAACGTGCGGCCCTCTGCCCAGATTGGGGACGCTCCCAATAAACAGGGGTAGTTCAGATTTATTTCCCAAGATCTCGTTTACACGTGTGTTGCGCCCGGCTCTGATGTCCCGTTGCGGGCGCTCAAACCTCCAAGGCGGAGTAGGACCCTGATGTAATCCCTTCCTTTGGCCTATAAAAGGGATCCAGATGAATGTTAAGCTATCCCAATCCTATATTGCTGACCCTTTGCACAACGTCCTGTACAGTCTCATAAACATCCCGTATGCGAATCTCACGGAGCGTCGGATCGCGCACCTCAAGGAACGTGGCTACGGCAACAGGCCCCATAGCCTCCGGACGGTTAAAACGGTCGGTGAGAATCGAAAGCGCTTCCCTGACCAACCCATTGGCAACATGCGGTTTGACTGCCCGCACTACACTTTCCGGGCTTCCAGGATAGTGCTTGCATACCATGTAAATATCGTAGGCGTCTTTTTCCTTGAGCCGATCCCGCAAAGCAAACGCCTTCATCGCGAGGCACGGGAGCACATCCGCCATCCTGATCCGCGCCTTTGCCACGCCGCCTTCGGGAAGAGTTGCCTCAATCTCCCGATCCAGGAAGTGCTCGAAGGCCAGGTCGCACCCGTGCGCCTTGTGGGCGAGGAGATCCTGCACTCGCTGGTGGCGCCGCCGCTTTCCTGTTCCACCGTATTCCGGTGCAAGGAAATCCACCTGGATTTCAGTGGGGATGCCTTTGGGGGTCTGTGTTTTTCGGACGAAGCTAAAGGGGCTGTCGGTACCTCTACTTCGATATCCGCGCTGCTCTAAGATTCGTGAGATGGCCTGATAGCGGGGTTCCCGGATCGTTCGGATATTGAGGGCAAGATCAATATCCAGGGAGCCGATATGGAATGCGCTCTGCAACGCAGCTGCTCGAACTGAATCCGGTTGAAACGTTTTCTGATTACCATGAACAAGGAAATAAGGGACCCATCCACCCACCAGGATGATGTCCTCCCGATAAGCGCCCAGGGCCGTGGCCAGTTCCACCAGGACCGAGATCGAGGCGGCTGTCTCATCAGGAGCATAGCGGGATTGTGTGTCAGGCATGCTTTGCACTCCTTGGTTTGTGGACCCCTTGTCTGAGGAGTCGGACGATGGATTCCGCCCTTTCTTTTAGCTCACCGCATCCTTCGGTGTAGGGACTAACCGCAGCGGTGTAATAATCATTAGCCTTCTTTTTCCACGCCTCCCGTTCCTGATGGGTTCTGGCTGTGGCAAATCTCTGGGCACTGTAGATCAGGGCTGCATATCGGGCCATAGCCGGGTTGAACATCAACTGGTCCGCCTCTCTCACAAACGCCTCATCGGAAGGGAAAAGGGATTCTGCTTTTGTGAGAAGCTTTTTGTCCTGGTTTTGAGCGGCTACTTCAAGATAAGCCCGCCAGAGGCGAAGTCGGACATAAGCCTTGTGGGATTCGGTGTTCTCATCCCATCGGCCCTCGACTTTAGAGAGCGCCTCCTCAAAGAGCCTGGCAGCATCTGAAAATTGTTCTTTAGCCTCCGCCTTCTGGCCGGAATCCCTCAGACGCAGAAACTCGTGCAACCGGGCCTCCTGTTCTGGCGTTCGTTCCTGAAGGAGGTACTGAAGGTGCTGGAGGCCTAGGGCGGCCGCCTGCTCTTCAGCCCGGCCTTTTGCGCTTTGAAGGTCCAGGTAGAGTTGCACATCCGAGACGATGTTTCGGTTCTGGATCCGTTGCATTTTATAGAATACTCCTTCATCGTACGGGATAAGAATCACCACGCTGGCCCCGGTGGGGACCGGTTTTAAATCCAGTTCCCTTGCGGCGGTATCCATGTTCCCCTCAAAATAGGCATGTACGCGGGGGTAGCGTACAAAGGGGGCCCGATAGCGAGCTCCCGCAAACAGGGTTAGGGCATAACGGGTCTTTTTCTTCTTACAATACTGGTCCAGGGTTTCCTCGAATTCTTCCGGTTCGCGCGAGGAATAAAACTCACGGGTCTCATTTTGGGTGTACTGATAGGCAGCGGCCCATGCGGAGAGCAGCCCTTTTCGATCCTTTAGATAAAGTCGGTCACCCTCTCTCAAGAGATAATCCTGCTCTAACAACTTCACAATGACACTGTGGAGATATCCGAGGCTCAGTTTCAGTTCCTCCGATAGGTCCTTCTGAAGCCAGCCGCGTAAGGGGTCAGACAGGAAGGCCCGGATGATCCGTGATGCCCTGGGTGAAAACAGGGCCCGTGCCTCCTTTCGTGCCGGAAGAGGATTAGGGGCCCCTGTTTTTGAAATCAGCACGGTCCCAAAAACAAGATAGCAGTTTCCGGCCAGATCACAGAAGCCGATCTGATTTGCCTTTAAGATCTGGGCTCCACGAGGGCTCACATAAGGAGCCACGAAGACCGGATAGAGAGATTCTCTCTTCAAACCAGTCGCGCCGGCGAACTCCAGGATAAAGCGGGGAAGGCCGGATGATGAGACACCGGCACCGAGCGTCATGGTGATGCGGTCTCGACGGACGGTCATCTTAAAGTCGTACGGCTTCTGGCCGGATTGGAGCTTTTCCACCTTCAGACCGGTTTCTTCCAGTACCTGTTGTAACCGGGTCCGGCCCTGCTCAATTATATTCTGTATTTCTGCTTGTTTCGGCATACACCGAAACTATAACAAATAGAGGATTATATGTCAAGCAGTCACAGGCAATTGATGAAGCATGAGTTGTCCTTCTTGGGCCAGGGTAGGTTTTTCGGCCTGACTACGACGGATCCATCTGTGTCCGCTTCATTCCGCCATCCGCTGGTAAGGTAGGCGTCTGACCACCGAAAAACGACTAAAAAACCATCGTTCGACGAGGACTTTACCGTTCCTTCCGTAGTATCTTCAGCCATCGCGGAGGGGAATGGGTCGTGTGCGAATGCCGTTGTAAGGGTGACGATGGGAGATCTTGAACCAAATAAGCGATGCTTATTCAAGCAGGGCCGAAAGGAGTTTGGCCGCCTTCTGCAGCTTCTCCTGATCCTTGCCTTCGATCAACTGGGCGATCCTGCGCTTGAGGGTTTTGCTGTCCTGTTCGAGATGGTCAAAGGCAAAGAGATCCCGAAGGTCCACCCGCAGGACTCTGGCGATCTTCTCAAGGACCTTCACGGTGGGATTTTCCTGGCCCCTCTCCACCGCGCCGAGATATTTGTAGTTGATCCCCGTCCTCTCGCCGAACTGCTCCTGAGTGAGGTTCCGGGCCTTGCGCAGCTCCCGGATCCTCCGGCCCAACAACTGCTCTGTTTTCATATCGCCCTCCTCTGTGGGGAGGACTATAGCGGGTTTCTAATGCCTCTAAAACTCTCTATACATGGCAATTTATTGACATAGGATGTCTATATACGGTAATATCGCGCGGAAGGAGTCTTATAACAGGTGAGAAGGAGGGATCCATGAACAGCGCAGAGAAACTGACTCCCAAACAGGAGAAGATGGCCCGGATCATCGCTGATCTCTTCGAGATGTCGGGCATGAGCACGGCCGAGGCCTGCCGTGTCCTTGAATTCCTTGTCGATGTAACGAGTCGCTCGCAACTGAAAAAGGGTGATGGTCCTCGGCTTGGGCTGTCCATGCGAAGCTGATCTAAGGGTGAATTGGGAGATAATAAAACAACGGTTCTTGTAGGAATAATAATGACAAAAAAATCGGGACTGGCCATCACACATTTTCATCGGCGGCGGTATCCCAGGATA
>JACQBZ010000028.1 GCA_016194285.1 Nitrospirota bacterium
ACGCTTCCTTTTTCTCCGCAAATGATGTAGAGTCCTTCTTCATAGGCGTATCTCTCCTCGGTTTTGGCCCTCCTCGGGCCGGTTATGTTGGCACCGAGAGAATACGCCTATTTAATTTCCACAGCAACCGGGACACTACCTTGTCAACTGGTTATGAGAGACTGTTGATGAGGGCCGGTGCAGAGGGAGTTTCGGTGCGGAGTTGGCCGCAGGCGGCCAGGATGTCGCGGCCGCGGCTTTTGCGAATGAAGGCCGTGAGATGTCCCTCAATCAGGATTTTTTGAAAGCGCAGCACGGTTTCGTCATCCGGACAACCAAAGGGGGCTCCGGGGTAGTCGTTAAATGGAATCAGATTCACTTTGCAGCGGAGGCCCTTGAGCAGCCGGAGGAGGCGGTGGGCGTCTGCCTCGGAATCATTCACTCCTTTCAAAAGGACATACTCGAAAAATATCCGCCGGCGGGGCGGGAGGGGATAGTCCCGGCAGGCCCGGAGAAGCGTTTCCAGTGGATAGAGTTTGTTGACCGCCGGCATCAGACGGTCCCGTACCGCATTGGTGGTCGCGTTGAGCGAGACGGCGAGGTTCACGTTCAATCCGCTCTCGCCCAGCCTTTTGATCTGAGGAACGAGGCCGGAGGTGGAGAGGGTGATCCTTCGAGGAGTGAGGCCGACCATCTTCGGATGCGTGAGGCGCTTCAAGGCCTCGGTCACTTCCCGGTAATTGGCCAGGGGTTCGCCCATCCCCATGAGGACCACATTGGTCAGGGGATCCCTCGATTCGAGGTGTCTCAGCACCCAGAGCACTTGATCGACGATCTCGTGGGCCTTGAGATTGCGGAGGAGACCCATGGTGCCGGTGAGGCAAAAGGTGCAGTCGAGCGTGCAGCCGACCTGGGTCGAGATGCAGAGGGTGTTGCGGTCTTCGTCCGGGATCAAGACGGACTCAATCTCCTGACCGTCGGACAGGCGGAACAGGAACTTCTGCGTCCCGTCCGTTGAACGCTGTTGCCGGACCAACTCGGGTTCCCCGATCATGGCCCGCGTTTCAAGAAGCGCTCGGTCCGATTTCGACAGATTGGTCATCGCATCGAACCGAGAGACGTGTTTCTTATAGATCCAGTCCCGGAGTTGTTGAGCGCGATACTTCGGCCAGCCCAGTTCCCGCAAAAAGCCGTCGAACTCGTCAAAGGAGAGCTGTTTGAGATTCATCTTTTGCATGAGCCTAATGTAACACAGTTCGGAATAGATGAACAAGGTGTCTTGATCTGGTCGTCGTCTGTGTTATAATCGAAAGCGTGATGACGAATCGGTTCTACACATGGAAGGTGGCCGGTGCTGTACTGCTTTTCAGTTGGGGATGGCTTGTCGCCTGTATGGCTCAAAAACCGCTGATCGTGCCCACGACCCCTCCTTCCGAACGGAACGAGAATCCCGGCCTGGATCAGCCGCCGGCCGCGCCTCAAAAGTCGACCACCCCTCCGCAGGCCTGTACGCCGGCCGAGGACTGCTTTGGGACGGCGTTGCACCTCGCGGATCAAGGGGATCGCGAATCCGCCGCGGTCCTGCTCCAGTCGCTGCGAGACCGATACCCGGATTCTCTGCAGTCGCAGCAGAGCGGTTTTCTCTTGGGGCGATGGGCCGCCGAAAGGGGATCGCCCGAAGCGGATGCGCTTTTATCGCAGGCCATCCTCGATCTCCCCTCGCTCGAAGAGTACGGTCTGTATTTCATGGCCGATGGCGAGGCGAAACGGGGACAGTACCCACAGGCGGTTCAGACCTATGACCGCCTGCTCCAGAAATATCCTGAAAGTGTATTAAGTCCGCAGGCCGCTTATCAAGAGGCGGACGCCTGGGCTCAATCCGGTGATTGCCAAACCGCCCTCACGCAGTTCCATGATTTTGTGACCCGATTTCCCGGTGATTCCAACGCCGGCAAGGCCTTGCTTCGGCAGGCCGATTGTGCCTCGAAGCTCGGAGATTCGGGGAAGGCCGTTTGGGCGCTGCAGCGGGTCTGGTTTTTCTACGCGGACAGTCCGGAGGCCCAGGAGGCGCAAAAGGGTCTTCAGCAGCTCGGTGCCACGGGTGTCTCGATCCCGGCACCGTCCGCCGAGGCGCGAACTCAGCGGGGCCGAATCCTTTTTGACGCGGCTCGATACGACGAGGCCGCGGTCGAATTCAAGGCCCTGTTGGCCGGCGGCGAACCGGCAAATCGCGACGATGTGAGTCTAAAATTGGGGGAAACCCTGATCCAGCTCAAACAATATGATGACGCCAAGCAGGTGTTGAGAGACCTGGCGCGCCGGACCGGGCGGCCGGATCTTCTGACCAGCGCCCTTTTCTGGATGGGACGCGTGGCGATTCGTCAAGGCGAAGAGGGCCGGTCTCTGCAGATCGAGCGGGAGCTGGCCGACCGCTTTCCGGCCAGCCCGGAGCGTGCGAAGCTGCTCTTCATGATCGGCGATTTTTATGAAGACCATCGCCAGATCGAACAGGCCCTGAAGATGTATCACCGGGTCATCGCCGAGACTCCGAGCGATCCATCCGCCGAAGATGCCGTCTGGCGGATCGGTTGGATCGCCTACAAGACCGGGCGGTACGGCGACGCGATCCGGATCCTCGGGGACTATGGGCAACAACATCCCGCCAGCCTGTCCGGGGGCCAATTCGAATACTGGATCGGACGCAGTGCGGAACAGATGAACCGGTCGGCCCAAGCGGCGCAGGCTTACCGGGGAGTCTGCCGAGATTTTCTGCGGAGCTTTTATTGCCAGCAGGCCCAGGTCCGACTGGCCGGACTCCAGTCTGCAGCGGCCGACCCTGGAAAGACGGATCCTCGTGCGGATGCCCCTTCCGAAGATCCGGAAGCCGGTTCAAAACCGGTGAACGAAAATTCCATTCGTTTGCCGATCGGGGAGGCCAGTCCGGCACTGACACGCGATCGGCATTATTCGATCGCGTTGGAACTCATGGCGCTGCATCTCGATCCCGAGGCCACCCAGGAACTGTCTTACTTGACGGATCGGTATGCGACGGACAAGCCGACGGTCCTGAAGCTGGCCGGGCTGCTCTACGCGGCGGGCGACTACCACCACAGCCTTCGTCTCTTGCGGCTTTATTTTCAGGATGTCCTGGATAAAGGAGGAGATGAGATCCCGAAAAGTTTCTGGGAGCAGGCTTACCCGTATCGTTTCGTGGAATGGGTGCAGCGACAAAGTCCCGCCGTGGAAACCGATCCCTATCTCGTCGCGGCCGTGGCCCGCGAGGAAAGCGCGTTTGATTCGAAGGCCGTTTCCAAGGTCGGGGCCTTGGGATTGATGCAGCTCATGCCCTATACGGGGGAATGGGTGGCCAAGCGGGTGGGCCTGAACAGTTTCCGTCCGGAACTGTTGCTGGATGAAGCGACCAACCTTCACCTGGGGGCGTGGTATCTCGGGCATCTGATCGAGCAGTTCAACGGAAACGTGGTCCTCGCCGTCGCCAGTTACAACGCCGGCCCGGAAGCAGTCGGTCGGTGGGCCGAGAAAGGCGTGGGGAATCTGGACGAATTCATCGAATCGATTCCGTTTAACGAAACGCGATACTTTACCAAGAAAGTGATGCGAAGCTACCATGAATACCGTCGGATCTCCGGGGAAAATTCCGTCCAGCCGATGACGGGCGCCTTGGTTTCGCCTTGACAAGTGGTCCGGGAAGTCGGTATAGTTGGGTCAATTTTGAGGAGTTGCGATCGTGATCTCTCCTCATGGGCTTGCCGTTGATCCGTCTCTCCTTTCCCGGGCGGCTTCTCCGTCCTTGGGCCCATCCCATCCTTTTCTATGGACGTCATCCGAATGCCGATAGATCAAATGACCATATTGGAAAAACGGGTGCATCAAATCCTGGAGATGATGAAACGATTGAAACAGGACAACACCTTTTTGGAACAGAAGGTCAGGACGATCTCTCAACAGTTGGCCAAGCGGGAACGCGATACGCTCCGTTGGAACCATGACCGGGTTCGGTTGCGCTCCCGGGTGAAGCGAATCCTGTCCGAAATGGAGACCGGGCCGGTCCGTCGGAGTCCGGCGGAAACGACCGAGGCCAGGCCCAGAAAGCGAGGAGAGACGTGAAAAAACAGGTGGAGGTCGAAATCTACGGCCAGCGTTATACCATTGCGGGCGAGGCGGATGAACAATACGTCGGCAAATTGGCGCGCTACGTGGACGGGAAGATGAACGAATTGGCCAAGAGCGGAAAGAATTTTCCCGCCGCGAAATTAGCCTTGCTGGCGGCCGTCAATATCACCCACGAACTCTTCCAGCTTCGGCAGGATAAGCATGTCAAAGAAAGCATGATCGAGAAAAAAGCCAAAGACCTGATCGAAAATATCGAAGAGCAGTTCAGTGATCTGAAGCTGTATTGAGTCAACCGGTGTGACATAATTTCATAACAGCGCGGAGTTTATCTCCGCGCGGAGACAAGCTCCGCTCTGTTACGCCGTTGCGGTCGTGGAGGACTCGGCCGTCATGGACGTGGGTTCGAGTGCGGTGTGGCCGTTGCCGTTCGCCTCCAGCTTGATCGAGACCAGTTTGGACACCCCGGCCTCTTCCATCGTGACCCCGTAGAGAAGATCGGCATGTTCCATGGTCCGCTTATTATGCGTGATGATCAGGAACTGGGAGTGATCCGTCATCTGGCGGAGCACTTTCAGGAATCGGCGGATGTTCTCCTCATCCAGCGGGGCGTCGATCTCGTCTAGGATGCAGAAGGGACTGGGATGGATCAGGAAACTGGCAAATAACAGGGCGATCGCGGTCAGGGCCTTCTCTCCCCCGGAAAGAAGGCTGATACTCTTCAGGCGCTTTCCCGGCGGCTGGGCCACAATCTCGATCCCCGACTCCAGCGCGTTGTTTTCATCGAGAAGGACCAGATCGGCCTGCCCGCCCACGAAGAAATTCTGGAAGACCTCCTTGAATTTCTCGCGCAACGCCGTATACGTCGAAAAAAACATTTCCTTGGTGGTCCGGTTGATCTTCGAGATGGCAGACTCCAGGTCCTCGATCGACTGGGTCAGGTCGGTCTCCTGCGTCGTCAGAAACCGGTATCGCTCGTCCAGTTCTTTGTATTCATCGATCGCGGCCAGGTTCACCGGCCCCAACTGCTCTAATTTGGCCCGCAGTTCGTTTAATCGTTCCTGGACCGAGTTGGGATCGATCGGTTCCGTCATCGCTTCGGCCGCGTCCTCAAGAACGGTTTGATGGAGGCTGGAGGCCTGTTCGACCAGGTGCTCGATCCGGAGGTTCAACTCGGTCTGGCGCACGTCCAGTTCATTGTGAAGTTTTTCCACACGGCCCCGTTCGGCCCGGATCTGGCCCAGACGGTCTTCCAACTGTTTGATCTGCCCCAGATCGGCCATGTACGATTCGGTCTCGACCGACAGGCGCTGCTGCGTCTCGGAGAGTTGGACGCTCAAGGTGCCGATGGCCTTTTCGGTTTCCTCAATGTCCTGTCGGGCGGCGAGACCTTTCGATTCAAGGTTCATTTTCTCGGTCGCCTGGCGCTGTTGTTGCTCCTTTAATGAGGCCTGTTCATCCCGCAGGCGGAGCTGCTCTTTGGACAGCGCCTCGTCCCGTTGAACCAGCGCCGAGACATCCACCTTCAGCTGGGTCACCTCGGACCGAAGCAGGTCCTGCCGCTCGGAGAAGTTTTTGGCCGTTTCCTGGAGGCGCGCAAGCTCGGTCTTGATCCGTTCCTGCTCCTGCCGGTGAACGTCCAAGCGGTGTAAGGCCTCGGCCAGCGCCTCCTCCGCCGACCCGGCTTCCTGGGCTTCCTGGGCGTGTTCGATCTGTAACAGACCCCGTCGTTCCTCCAGGCGGAGACGGTCCGCTTCCAGAAGGGCGGTCTTCTGCCGCTGCGACGCGACGGTTGATTCCTCCTGCTGACGTTGTTCGATCAGTTCCTGTTGCCGTCGTTGAAGCCGTTCCAAATCGTCGGTGAGCGCGGCCTTTCCGGCCTCGGACCGTGCCAACTCGGTCTCCAGTTGTCTTGTTTGTTCCTCGGCCTCCCGGATTTCGCGTCGGGTTAAAAGGAGTCCCTGTTGTGATCCGGTGCGACGCCCGGCCCAGAGCAGTCCGCTCGGTGTGAGAACCTCCCCTTCGAGTGTCACAATCGTATAGCCGATTCGAATCCGGCTCCAGAGCGTCAGGGCCGCTTCAAGATCCTGAACCAGAAGGACATCGCCTAAGAGAGCTTGGGCCGCGGCCTCAAAACCGGGTTTCACTTTGACCTGATGCAGCGCCGGTCCGATGAAGCCGTCGAACTCCTCGCCGGGGGAATGGACCTGAGCGGTTCGGGTCTGACGCGGGGCGCGGGGCAGGAAAACGCCGCGACCGAGCTGGGCCGATCTCAGGGCGTAAATGACTTCCTTGATCGTCGTGTGATCGTCCATCAATAAACCCTGGAGTTGGTCGCCCAGAACGGCCTCGATAGCCGACTCAAGGGCCTTGGGCACCTCCAGAAAATCGGCGACAATACCGTGAAGCCGTCTTCGGAGTTCAGGCCGTTCGGAAAGCCAGGCCAGGATACCGGCCTGGGTCGTCATCATTGCTTTTTCGTTCTCCTTCAGCGATGTGAGACGGGCCTGCGCGAGTGTCAGCGCCTCCCGTTGTCCAAGAATCGCCTCGGTTTGCGTCGCGAGTGCGGCTTGTTTTTGGGTCAACTCCTCCGCCAGGCGGGTTCCTTCGGCCTGAACCCGGTTCAGTGCTTCCAGGAGATCGGTCAGTCGGGACTGTTCGGTCTCCAAGACCTGCCGGGTCTGATCGAGTTGCTGATCCACCGACGATAACTCGGATCGGCCCTTATCCTGGATTCGCTGGATCTCTTTCTTGCGGGATTCAAGGGAGGCGACGCGATTTTTCACCTCGGTCATCTCGGCCATGGTCTCAAAGAGCCGTGTCTTGTTTTCTTCAAGCCCGGCATCCTGAACGGCGCGTTGCTCTTCCACCTCGGCCAGCGCGGTTTCCTGGGCCGTTAATCGCCCCCGCCGTTCGGAAAGAACCGTGGCCACTTCAAATTGTTGCCGTTCCGTTTCTTCCCCTTGTGTTACGGATTGCGTGAGGGTCTGTTCGAGACGCGACTGCTCCTGGCTGAGCTTGGCTCGTTGCTCTTCCCAGGAATGGATCTGGTTCCGTAAAAGCTCGATCCGGTTTTCCTGCCGATGGATCAGGGTCTGGGTGTCGTAGACGGCCTGTTTCAACGAGGAAAGAGACGCCTCTTTCTGGAGGGCGCCGGTTTTTACGGACTGCAACTCGGCTTCGGTTTTGGACAGCGCGGCCAGAAGCGTGGATTCATCGGTTTTCAGGTCGGCGATCTGTCGAAGGACTTCCAAAAGCGTCGTTCGATGATCCCGGTATTCTGAAATCAGAAGGTTCAATTCGAGTTTTCGGGCTTCGGTCCGGAGCCCCTGGTAGATCTCGGTCTTTTTGACCTGCCGGTCGAGTGCGTTGATCTGCCGTTTGACCTCGCCGATAATGTCCCGGACGCGGAGGAGGTTTTGCTGCGTGGATTCCAACTTGCGTTCGGCCTCGGCCTTCCGCAATTTGTACTTGGAAATGCCGGCCGTCTCCTCGATCAATTCGCGGCGTTCCAGCGGCGAGGCATTTAAGAGCTGATCGACTTTTCCCTGTTCGATAATGGTGTGGCCTTTATGACCGGCGCCCGTATCGATGAGAAGATCTCGGATGTCTTTTAAGCGGCAGGGGGTCTTATTAATCAGGTATTCGCTCTCGCCGGTTCGGAACAATCGGCGGCTGATCGCAATCTCCTGGTAATCGCCGAACTGGCCGGCGATTTCTCCGATAACATCACCGACGGTCAGAATGACTTGGGAAAGATTGAGCGGCCGGCGGGTTTCGCTGCCGTTGAAGATCACATCCTCCATCCGGTCGGAACGAAGCGCCTTGGTGCTCTGCTCTCCCAGGACCCAGAGGACGGCGTCCACGATATTGCTCTTTCCGCAGCCGTTTGGTCCCACGATCGCCGTGATTCCGGGCTGAAACGTTACGAGCGTCGATTCGGCAAACGACTTGAACCCGATCAACTCCAATTTTTTAAGATACATAGGCCTCCTTGGTTATCCAGGTGGCAAGACCGGACCTGCTGACCACAGTTTGACAAAAACCTATAACATATCTAAAGGATGAAGTAAAGAAAAAAGTACAAGATTGAGTGGTCGGGGGTATCGAATACCACCATATCCAGTGTGGTTATCCGCATTGGTTGACGCATTCGGCTCAATGATGTTATGTTGACTCCGGGTGGCGAAACAATCTCCGGCTGAGAGGCCGGGGTTTTTCAAAGGAGAATGACGGCCAATGGCGATATCGGAGGAATCGAGACTGGCGCTCTTCATTGACTTGGAGAACATCGCGCTCGGCGTGCGCGAGGCGAAGTATTCCAGCTTTGAGATCGGCAAGGTTTTGGCGCGCCTGGTGGAGAAGGGCAAGCTGATCGTCAAGAAGGCTTATGCCGATTGGGATGTCTACAAGGAATATAAGCGCGCTTTCCATGAGGCCGGAATCGAGCTGATCGATATTCCCCACAAGCGTTACAGCGGAAAGAACAGCGCCGACATCAAGCTGGTGGTGGACGCGATGGAGCTGGCCGCGTCGAAAGAGCACGTGAACATCTTTGTGATCGCCTCGGGCGACAGCGATTTCACGCCGCTGGTCTCGAAGCTGAAGGAGAACGACAAGCACGTCATCGGAGTGGGCGTGAAAAATTCCACCTCGACGCTGTTGGCCTCGAACTGTGACGAATTTATCTATTACGAAGACCTCGTGCGCACGGCGAAGCCGAAACCCAAGGCCGTGGCCCAACTGCCGGAGAAGAAGAAGGAATGCTTCGAACTCCTGCTCGAAACGATCGAGGCGCTGCAGCGGGAAGATAAAGAGGTGATCTGGGGTTCCATGGTGAAACAGACCATGAAGCGCAAGCAGCCCTCTTTCAATGAGTCCTACTACGGCTATAGCTCCTTCAGCAAGCTTCTGGAAGACGCGGCGAAGCATGGACTGATCAAGATCACCCATGACGCGAAGAGCCGTTCCTACATCATCACCTCCCTGACGGAAACCCAGTAATACACGTGCCGGTCTGTTTGCGTCTCATGAGAGCGGAGTGCTATAGTACCGGTCGGGAGGCGCATCGCGCCCGGTTCTAAATTCCGTACGAAAGGAGTCGGTCATGAAAAAGATCCTTGCGAGTCTGATGATGGTTTCTATGGTCGTGATCAGTTCCTGGGCGATGGCCCAAACAGGCGGTGGGCCCATGATGGGTGATGAAAGCCGTCATTACGGTTTGATGGCCGGTTACCTTTGGTGGTGGGGACTGTACGGCCTTGTCAAGGCGGCGATCGTCCTTTTCAGCCTGTGGTTGCTGTACAGAATCACCAAGGCCGTGGAGCGGATTGCGGCCTCAAAACCGTAAAGGGTGACGATCATGGCGAACGAAGAGATGTGTGAGTTGCCGGCTTTTCGTGTATCGGATGAAGATGCCCGGAAGGTGATGGAACGATACAAAACGATCGCGGTTGTGGGACTGTCCGCCAATCCCGAAAAACCCAGTCATTTCGTCCCGAAGTATCTTAAAGAGCACGGCTACACCATTATTCCGGTGAATCCGACGGCCAAAGGGGACATCCTGGGTCAAAAGGTTTATGCCGGTCTGAAGGAGATTCCACAAAAAGTCGAGATCGTGAATATTTTCCGTCCGCCGAAAGATGTTCCTCCGATTGTGGAGGATGCGATCGCCATCGGAGCGAAGGTCGTTTGGATGCAGGAGGGGATCGTGAACAACGCCGCGGCCGAACGGGCCAAAGCGGCCGGCCTGACCGTGATCATGGACAAGTGCATGATGAAGGTGCATCGCTCCCGCTGATTTATCTTCCACGCCTTCTTTTTTGCCCTTTTTCTCGTCGATGGGGTGCCGGTTTCTCAAGCGGAGCTCTTTGGACGCCTTCCTCGACCAGCCGGAAGTCGGCCTGGCGTTTGATCAGGTCGACCTTCTCGACGCGGACCTTGACGCGGTCGGCGAGCCGGAAAATACGGCGGTGGTGCCGGCCCATCAAACGGTGCTGCTTCTCCTCGTAGATGTAGTAATCATCCGGGATCGAGCTGATATGGACCAGCCCTTCCACGAACATCTCTTCCAGCTCGACGAAAAACCCAAAGGCCGTCACGCCTGTAATAAAGCCGAAATACTCCTCGCCTTCCTTGTCAGCCAGGAAACGGACCTTCTTTAAATCCACCGCCTCGCGCTCGGCCTCCATCGAGGCGCGTTCACGCTCCGAGCTGGTCTGTGCGATTTCGGGCAGGAGTTTTTCCAGCCCCTCCCGGCGGTGGGCCGAAAATCCTTTATGATGAATCAGCTCCTTGACGAGACGATGGACGATGAGATCGGGGTAGCGTCGAATCGGCGAGGTGAAATGCGTATAATGTTCAAACGCCAGGCCGAAATGGCCGACATTCTGTGTCGAATATTTGGCCTGCTTCATTGAGCGCAGCAGTACGTGATTAACCAGCCGTTCCTCCGGCCGGCCCTTTACCTGGTCGAGAACGGATTGGAAGGTCTTGGGTCTGATCTTCTCCGGAACAGAGCCGGACTTAGGACTTGTGAACCGCAATCCAAAGCTTCCGACGAACTGGATGAAGTCATGAATTTTTTCCGGGTCCGGCACATCGTGAATGCGGTAGATGAACGGGATCTTCAGGGCCGTCATATGCTCGGCCACGGTCCGGTTGGCCGCCAGCATGAATTCCTCGATCATCCGGTGGGCGATATGGCGTTCTTCACGGATGATGTCCGTGGTCTGACCCTGGAGGTCCAAGATGATCTCCGGTTCGGGCAGGTCGAAATCGATGCTTCCATTTTGGGCGCGGACCGCCATGAGCCGGCGGCAAAGCTCTTCCATCAGCTCAAAATCATGAAGCAGATAATCGTACGTCCGGCACAGCTCCGGGTCTTTGTCGACCAGGATTTTTTTGACGGCTGTGTAGGTCATCCGTTCATTGCTCCGGATGACGCTTTCATAGAGGTCGTATTCCAGCCGGTTTCCCTGCGCGTCGAACAGCATCTCGGCCGTCAGCGTGAGACGGTCCACCTTGGGATTCAAGCTGCAGATCCCGTTCGACAGCCGTTCGGGAAACATCGGGACGACCTGATCGGGAAAGTAAACGCTGGTTGCCCGCCGTCGGGCCTCCAGATCGAGCGTCGAGTCCCACGGGACATAATGGCCGACATCCGCGATATGGACCCAGAGTCGGATTCGGTCGTGAGGCAGCCGCTGGATCGAAACGGCGTCGTCGAAATCGCGCGCCCGTTCGCCGTCGATCGTGACGGTGTTGAGATCCCGAAGATCCCGTCGATTTCGGATCACGTCGCCCGAGACCGTTTCGGGAACGGCCTGCGACTCGAGAAGGACCTCTTTGGGAAAAACCTTGGGAAGGCCGAACTCGGCGATCACCATCTCGGTGTCGATCTTGGGATCCCCAGCCTGGCCGAGTACTTGGATGATTCGTCCCTCCGGGTTCCGGTGTGGCGTGGGATAAGACGTGATCTCGGCCACGACCAGGTCGCCGGTCTTCGCGCCACCCGAGAGATCGGGGCTGACATACAGATCCCTGCAGATCTGTTTTTCGGTCGGGACGATGAATCCGAACTCCCGCCCCGATTCAAACCGGCCGACGATCTGGGTCATCCCCCGTTCCAGGACGCGAATGATCCGCCCCTCCCGTCGGCCGTCCGGCTTGGTCGCCTCGATTCGGGCCACGACGCGGTCGCTGTGCATTGCCTCCATCATACTTCGCCGGCCGATGAAAAGATCCGGCTCACCCGCCTTTTCCGGGATGACGAAACCGAACCCGTTCGGATGACACTGAAGCCGACCGGTCACCAGATTCATCTTTCCGGGGATGCCGTAGCGGTTTCCCTTGATCGCGATCAGCTCGCCGTCCCGGATCATCTCGTCCAAAAACTTCTGAAATGCCGACCGGCGATTCTTCGGGATTCCGAGCGAGCGCATCAGCTCGCGGAGCAGCATGGGATGGGCGGTTTGTTTTTCGATTCGCTTTAAGATCTCTTGACGTGTGGGAAGGGTTGGAATGACGTGCCTCCTTAGGAGCGGACCAGTGCACCGCCCCAATTGAGTCCCCCACCGAACGCGCCCAGGAAGATCAAATCCCCGGGCCGGACGCGCCCGCTTCGAAAAAGATGAGCCAGCGCCATGGGCAGCGAGGCGGATGAGGTGTTGCCGTACCGATCCAGCGTCATCACGAGCCGGTCCATCGGAATTTGTATCCGTTTGGCTACGGCCGAGAGAATCCGGGCGTTGGCCTGATGGAAGACAAAGTGATGGATGTCGGACGGTTGGAGATGATGGGTCTTTAAAATCTCGTGCGTCACATCGGTCAGCCGCTGGACCGCGGCCTTGAAGAGCGAACCCCCCTTCATTCGGATGACATGCAGCTCTTCGGCCAGGCTCTGCTGACTGATCGGCCGCCTTGAACCCCCGGCCGGGATCTGGATCATTCCCGACCTTGAACCGTCCGAGTAGAGACGGATCGAGAGAAGGCCGGACTCGCCCGCGCTCGGTTTAAGAACGACCGCGCCCGCGCCGTCGCCAAAGAGGATGGCGGTGGCCGGATCGGATCGGTTCAAGAACCGGGACTTGACCTCGGTCGCAACGGCTGCGACGGTTTTCGCCTGGCCGGACCGAATGAACTGCTCCGCGACCGAAAGCGCGAACAGAAATCCGCAGCAGGAAGCCGCGACGTCCATGGCGAAGGCGTTACGGGCGTGGAGATTTTTTTGGACGAGGCAGGCGGTCGAAGGAAACCACATATCGGGCGAGGTGGTGGCCAGGACGATCGCGTCGAGATCCTTGGCCGCGCAGCCGGCTTGTTCCATCGCCGCCCGAACCGCCTCGGTCGCGAGGTCGGAAGCGGCCTGATCCTTCCCGGCCCATCGGCGTTCCTGGATGCCGGTGCGTTTTCGAATGCCGGCGTCGTCCAGATGAACGAAGGAAGCCAGCTCCTGATTTGTCACGCGACGGTCCGGAACGTAAAATCCGGTGCCGGCGATTTGTGCAATCAATGCGAATCTCCTTTTACGAGGAAATTATAAGAGACGGCCTCCGAGAAGTCAACGAACGCGTCTTGCCATTTCCGCCTGCATCTGGTATGCTATC
This sequence comes from Nitrospirota bacterium, assembly GCA_016194285.1. Classification (GTDB taxonomy): domain Bacteria; phylum Nitrospirota; class Nitrospiria; order JACQBZ01; family JACQBZ01; genus JACQBZ01. The sequence continues at coordinate 13,218 of JACQBZ010000028.1, forward strand.
CGACGGTATGATGCGGATCCGGATGACCCCCTCAGTTAGAAAAACCATCGGCGGTATTGTCCTTTGCGTTGCGCTCTCGACAGGATGGGGCTGTGGCACGCCGAACGATCCACTGGGAGCCGATATCCGCAAAGAGCTCGGTGTGACCAAGAACAGCGCCGAGGAAACGAAGGACGATGTCAAGCGGAACTATGACCCCAAGGTCATCCTTAAACGGGCCGAGGCCCTTTATCAACAAGGGGAATACATCGAGGCCGTCGGCGAGTACCAACACTTTCTGGATCTGCATCCCCTTCATGAATGGGCCGACTACGCTCAGTTGAAACTGGGTCTGAGCTATTTTCAGCAATTTACGACGATCGATCGGGACCCCGAGCCGGATCAAAAGGCTTTGGAGTCGTTTCAAAAATTATTGACCACGTACCCCAACACAAAATATGCCGACGAAGCCCGGAAGCGAATATCCATTTGTCAGGAACGACTGGCCCAGTACCAGTTCTATGTCGGTCACTTCTATTACAAGCAGGAGGCTTACCCGGCAGCGATCCACCGGTTTGAGCAGATCCTGACCACGTATCCGAATGAGCCGGTCGTGGCGGACACCTTATACTACCTCGCCCTCGCTTATGAGCGGGCGGGGAAAGCCGAGCAGGCCGTGAACCGCCTTCAGGACCTGATCGTGAAGTATCCCGACAGCGCCTATTACACCAAAGCCCGCAGGCTCCTGGACCAGCTCAATAGTAAGCCGCAATCATGAGATATTTTCCGGTTTTTCTGGATCTTCAGGGCAAACCCGTGGCCGTGATCGGCGGGGGCCGTGTGGCCGAGCGCAAGGTGCTCACCTTGCTGGCCTGCGGGGCAAGGGTTACGGTGATCAGTCCGGCCTTGACCCCAAAACTGTCTTATCTCGCGCGGGCCGGCGCGATCCGTCGCTGTGCGCGTCGCTGGCGCCCGGCGGATCTCAAAGAGGCCTTCTTGATCGTGGCCACAACGAACGATCGGAAGACCCAGGCCGAGATTGCCCGCCGAATCGATCTCAATTCTCGTCTCCTCAATATGGCGGATGACCCCGCACGATGCAATGTGATCGCTCCTTCGGTGATGACGCGGGGAGATCTGACCATTGCCGTCTCAACCGGCGGAAAGAGCCCCGCCCTGGCCCGCCGAATCCGCCTGGAACTGGAAAGATCATTCGGAGCGGAGTACGGGAAATTTCTCAATCTCCTGGGTTCCGTTCGCCAAGAGGTTCAATCGCGCGTTCCTTCCATCGCTCGGCGGCGACGAATCCTTCAACGACTGGCAGCGTCCGACCTCCTTACGCTCCTGCGACAGGGCAAAAAGAGACAGGTGCAAAAACGGATTCGACAGATCGTGGGGTTAAAAAACCTGACGTTGAATGGTTAATGAGGTCAGAGGATACTAACACCTGTTCCGGGCTTCGTAGATCCTTAATTCCCAAAGCCAGCGACTGCCTTTCTTAATCAGCCGAACAATACCGTCTGAGATCAACTGACTGAGTGGAGGGCTCTCCGGGGAGATCGAAGCCGGCAGCGGCAGCCGTTTTTCGAACACCAGCCGGACTTCTTTAAACGTCTGTCGTGCGGCATTCAAGATACGTTGCTCGTTGGCCAGGGAAATCACGGGAAAGATCAGCCGGCCGTTCGGGACCAGATGTTGTCGGACGGATTGGAACATCCGAACCGTCGGGTCAGCGCCGTCGGGACCACCGGTCGGCACCGGTTCCGGAAACCATCCGGAGCGCCGCGCCAGCGCCTCGGCCACGCCGGAGACGTCGTTGATGATCGTATCCGCGACGAGGCCGTTGAGCGAGTCGAATAAATCTCCCTGCCGGCAGTCAATACGGTCGGCCACGCCGTTCTTTTCAGCATTCCGCCGGGTGAGATCGCAGGCCTCTTTGTGAAGGTCCAAGGCGAAGACCCGTTTGGCGCCCATCTTGGCCGCCAGCACTGAAAAAAAGCCGCTGCCGCACCCCAGGTCGATCACCGTTTCACCCGCACAAGACGCGAACTGATCGGCAATCAGTTCGGACGTGGTGGTCGGGACAAAGACACGGCCGGGCCATAGTTCAAGACGCATCCCGTGGCCGTGAATGGTCCAATCTTTTGTTAAAACGCTTGTTTCCTGAACGGCCAAGAATCACTCCTTGCAATGCTTTCCATCTGCCCGGGACAGAATATGAGGAAGAGTAAATGGACAGGCTGGGATAGCGAACCATGCCACAATAGCATTTTTATCAGAAAGAAGTCAAACAAACTGATTTAGGTGCCCGCTTTTCATGGAGTGCTTGAAATTTTTCTTGACGGTCTCGCGATGTTGCAGTAGGCTAACCGGCCATGAAGGTGATTGGACTGATCTCAGGAACCTCCACCGACGGCGTTGACTCCGCCCTCGTGGAGATTACCGGTCGAGGGCTGGAGAGTCGCCTCAAGTTGCTCCGGTTTGCGACCTACCCTTATCCTCGTGAATTACGATCCCGTCTTGTCCGATTGACCCATGACGGCCGGGTCGAGGATCTTAGCCGATTGAATGTCTATGTCGGCGAATTGTTTGCGAAGGCGGCCGTACGGATTGCGCGGGAAGCCGGCATTCCGCTGAACGAAATTGATCTGATCGGATCCCACGGACAGACGATCTGTCATCAACCGGTTCCGTTCAACATAGGTGGGATTAAAATCCGTTCGACGCTCCAGATTGGCGAGCCTTCCATCATCGCTGAGCGAACCGGCGTGACCACCGTGTCCGATTTTCGTCACCGGGACATGGCGGTCGGCGGGGAGGGCGCGCCGTTGACGCCTTATCTGCACTATATCCTTTTTCACCATGCGCAGCGAGCGCGCCTCATCGTCAATATCGGGGGGATCAGCAACGTGACTTATCTTCCTTGTGATGCCGGGCTGGAAAACATCCTCGCTTTTGACGTTGGTCCGGGGAATATGTTGATGGACGGGATCGTGCAACATCGAACGAACGGCCGGAGGGCGATGGACCGGGGAGGGGCGATGGCCCGACGCGGACGGATCCATGAGAGGTTGTTGTCCGAGTTGCTTCGTCATCCCTTTCTGCATCACAGTCCGCCAAAGACGACGGGACGCGAACTATTCGGGCAGGCGATGATCGAGCGGGTGGTTCGGAGGGCAAAGGTCTTAAGATTAAATCAATGGGATCTGATGGCGACCGTCACGGCCTTTACGGCCCGGTCGATCAGCCGCGCATATGAAAAGTTCATTTTTCAAAAGGGCGGGGTTGAAGAGGTCATCGTGGGCGGAGGCGGGACCCGAAACCCGACCTTGATGCAGTTTCTTCAGGAGGCCTTCGGACCAATTCCGGTTTACACCTTTGAAAAGTTCAATCTGGACAGCCGCGCGCTCGAGGCGATGGCCTTCGCGCTGTTCGCGTACGGGACGATTCAAGGCGAGCCGAACAACGTTCCATCCGCGACCGGCGCCGAACGGCCCGTGGTGATGGGAAAGATCGTGCCGGGACGGTTTCGTCCATAGGGCGTACGGCCGTACGCCCCTACATTCCTACCTTTTCCCGGTACTCATCCATAACCTGATCGTTCACTTCGGCGAACCCGTTCTCTCTCGCGTACTGCTCGATGCCGGCCCGGGCGAGCGACCGGACGAAGGACGGGACGTTTTGAAGCCGCTGCTCGGCATTTGAGGTCCACGGAACGGAAGGTTTGGAATCTTTGCCGGACAGACCGGCCGCGATTCCCGTGTCTTTGAATCCCGATCCGGCCAGCATCCCCGGGAAGGGGCACTTGCCCATATCGGCCGTCATCGTCGCCGTGGGCTGGCCCGCCGCGGCGGGCTGGCCCTCCGGCTTCATGGCCTCGCGGGTGAATTCCATGGGCTCGGCTGGAACGGTTCGGCCGCCGATTTTGACCCCCAGACCGCTGACGAGTTGGGTTTCGCCCGGATTGGTGACCATCGCAACCTTATATCCGCACTGCGTGCAGGCGAACGTAATGCCGAGGCGAAGCGTGTCCACCTGTTCCTTGGATTCATAGTCCATAAAGTTATTGCATTTGATGCATAAAAACTTCATGACGCTCTCCTTGATTCGATATGCTGTTGCAACGAGTCGGTGATGATCCGGAAGGCCTGCGCGGCCGGCGTGAGGGGATGCTCATCCACGAACGAACGGCCCTTGTCCGCACAACCGGCGATCCGTCGGTCGAACGGCACCCGGCCCAGGAGCGGGAGGCCCATTTTCTGAAGCGGGCTTTCCCCGTGGGACGCGTCCTCGAAGAGTTCCAGCGCCTCGCCGCAATGCGGGCAGACGGCCCCGCTCATGTTTTCGATCAGGCCGAGGATGGGGATATGAAGCTCTCGGTTTAAAAACACGACCGATTTTTTAACGATGAATTGTGAAATTTCGGAAGGAATCGTCACGATCACGGCGCCGTCCAGGTCCGGGATCATCTGGGAGATGATCGGCGGTTTGTCGGAGGAGGCCGGGGGCATGTCAATCAACAGGAGATCCAGGGGCCCCCAGTTGACGTCGCTGATGAACTCGCGGATGACGCTCATCTCTACCGTGCCGCGCCAGACGGCGGAATCTTCCCAAAGGCCCTTCCACATCACCGGGCTGCCTTCGCTGGGCAGCATCAACTCCATCGAGGCGACCTTGATTCCGTTCAGGCCGACGGCCGGAAGGGCCCCTTCGGCCGTGATCTTGAGCGACCGCTCGCGGATGCCCATCATCTTCGGGCTGCACGGCCCGCTCAAGTCCACATCCAGGATGCCGACTTTGTAACCCCGCGCGGTAAAACTGTTGGCCAGGTTAACCGTCACCGAGCTCTTGCCGACGCCGCCCTTCCCGCTCATCACCGCGATCTTGTGTTTGATCCGGCCCATCCGTGTCTGGACGGCCGCGACCTGTTCCAGCACCTGCTGAAGGACGGGATTGACCACCTTGTTCTTCTTTTGCTGCGCTTCGAGGTCTTTGACCACCTCGGTGATCGTCCGTCCCTCTGATTTACCCTGTTTCATGGCGCTTCTCCAAAGAAAAGATACTATAAGACAGACGGGGAGGGGGTGTCAATAGAGGAAATTTTGTCGCACCGATGCCCGGACCGAGCCTTTACCCACCGCCTTTCATCGCCTCGATCAGGATCTTGGCCACTTTTATATAGTGAGTCAACTCTCGTCTTCAAGTTCTTCTGACTGGTGGATGCGAATGCGATTGACCTCTACGATCCAGAGTTTCTTGGCGACGGACATTTCTTGGAGGGCTTTTAGAAATTGTCGGATCATCTGTTCCAACAAGGCAAGGCTGGGATTGCGAGGGACGCGCAGGATCACAAGACCGCTGGCTTCGGCCGGCGGGAAGCGGGTCACATCCGAAAAATCGAGATCCAACGTGACCAAACAGTACTCTTCGGAACAGACGGTCTGAAAAATCTTCCGATCCGTGCATCCCTGCAATCCCTGATCGCGAACCGTTTTAGCTGTGTGTCCTGCTTTCTTGAAAATCTGCTGTGTTCGAGTTCCAAAATTTTCATCGAGTTTGAATTTCATCCCGCTGCCTTGGTGGGAATTTCAACATAGCGCTCGCGTGACATTTCGGCGCCGTAGGCAATTGCGGCCCGGATATCTTCCTCCGTGAGATGAGGGTAGTCTTCAAGAATTTCCTTCATACTCATCCCGGCAGCGAGGAAATCGAGAAGAAGAGAGACCCATATTCGAGTCCCACGGATGCACGGTTTACCAAAGCATACCTCCGGATCGACTGAGATACGTTGCAGTAGCGGGTTCTCGTTAACTCTCGTTTTTTTCTTTTTCATGGCCCCACTCTATCAAAACCCGTTCGAAGGATCAAGAGGAGCTGCCCTTCATCGCCTCGATCAGGATCTTGGCCACTTCCGGGCGGGAAAACTCGGGCGGCGGCAGTGTGCCGGCACGGAGCATCTCGCGGACCTTTGTGCCGGACAGACTGATCTGTTCAGCTTTGTCATGCGGGCAGGTCTTGATCGAGGCCATGCTTCCGCAGGCCTTGCAGTAGAAGGTGTGGTCGAAGAAGAGCGGCGTGATGCCCAACTCTCCCGGCGCAAATTCGTTGAAGATATGATGGGCGTCGAACGAGCCGTAGAAATTCCCGACGCCGGCATGATCGCGTCCGACAATGAAATGGGTGCAGCCGTAGTTTTTCCGTACGATCGCGTGATGGATCGCCTCGCGGGGTCCGGCATACCGCATCGGGGCCGGGAGAACCGATAACAGGACGCGGTCTTTTGGGTAATATTTTTCAAGAAGCGCTTCATAGCATTTCATCCGGACATCGGCCGGGATGTCGTCGCTCTTCGTTTCCCCGATCAGCGGATGGAGCAACAGCCCGTCCACGATCTCGAGCGCGCATTTCTGGATATATTCATGAGCACGATGAACCGGGTTTCGGGTCTGAAAGCCGACGACTGTTTTCCAGCCACGGGTTTTAAAAACGGCCCGCGTCTCGGCCGGCGTGAGACGGTAGGAGATAAACTCGCGGTTTTCGGGTAGCCGCAGCACGCTGACCTGGCCTCCCAGCAGCACATCTCCCCGTTTGTAGAGAATGTCCACACCCGGATGCTCGGCGCTGTCGGTTCGGTAGACCGCCTTCGCGGCGAGTTTCTTGTCGTATTCGAATTTTTCCTCAACATGCAGAATCGCCAGGATGTTTTGACGTTCATCCGTCAAGGCGATTTCCTGACCTTCGCGTATCGACTCGGCTGTCTTCTTGTCGACCCGGAAGGTGATCGGGATGCTCCAGGGAAGTCCATTGGACAAGTGCATCTCGGTGACGACGCGTTCATAATTTTTCCGGCCCATGTAGCCCTCAAGCGGGCTGTAGGCGCCCACGGCGAGCATCTCCAGGTCGCATAGTTTTCGCCGAGTGAGCGGAAGTTTTTTCATCTCATGCGCTTTGTTCAGCAATCGCTCGTGTTCGGCTCCCTGAACGATGCGATTGATCAGCCGGCCGCCGTGCGCCGTAATTTGATGTGGGGGTGTGTTCGTCGTCATTTAATTCTCCGAGTTAGTATACTTTTTCTATTAGCAGACGGTAATGGTGATCGTCCAACTTCTCTTGGGAAAGAATCTTCTGTCCGTCACCTTGGAGACTCTTCGGGACGTTTCGAATCGGCTCGCCTTCGTCCAGAATCACCTCGAGGCGCTGACCGACCTCCAACTCCTCCAGCTTGAGTTTGGTTTTCACATAATTGATCGGACACGCCACGCCGCTTAGATCGAGTCGAATGGTCGCAGCCGTTATCGCCGGCGCCCCATGGACGGGTTGTTCGGCCGTCTCCGGTGCTTCGGCGGCATGGGCCTTTCCTTGTTTAAGCGCACGGCCGTGCTTGTCGAAGGCCGAATGACTGGCCTCGACAAATGATTTGGCATAGGCGATCTTTTCTCGTGTAAACTCGACCGTGGGCGACTTGGGTCCAAGATCCTTGACCTGATCGGTCAGACGGGCAAACGTCCGGGGCAAGATCTCTTTTCCGACCAGAAGCGTTTCGGCCTTGAAAAGAATATCGGCGTCGATGGAGGAATCCACCCCTTCAAGAACGAGCAGACCCTTCGCGGCCGCCACGATCGCGCGGTAAGCCTTGTTCACGGCGTGGCCGGTCTGCCCCTTTTCGGTCATGACGCCGGCCAAATGAAGCTCCTGATCGGCCTCGAAGAGGAAGCCCTCCATCATCTCGTAGGCCCCGCCGGCGCACTCGCCCGGCCCCAGATCCTCCGTCGTGAAATCCTTTTCATCTCCCCAGTCGACATAAAAACTGCGGTCCTCATCATAGGCGGGAAGGAACGTGAAGAGAATCAGACTTTCTTTGAGTTTGTCTTTGCCCATGCGCCGCACGAACCGTTCGAAAGTCTCGCCCCCTTGTCGGCCGGTTCGGTACCACTGGACCAGGTGTTTGACCGCGTCCAAGATCCGCTTGGCCGGGATTTTTAAGACCTGAAGTCCGATCTGTGTGTTCGTCCCTCCGAGGTGCAGTTCATAGAAGGGTGCGGTGTGGCTGCCCACCTTTTTCCCGACGCCCTGGAAACCGATCGAGGCGAGTTGGTGTTGCGCGCAGGCATTCTGGCAGCCCGAGACCTTCAGCGACATTCCGGCGAGATCGTCGTTCACCGGATCCCCCGGCGGAAACAGGCCGGACAGGGCCCGCGCCAGACCTTTGGACGAGGTGATCGAAAGGCCGCAGGAATCTGTTCCGGGGCAAGAGACAATGTTCTCGATTCGATCCGCTCCGGCCTCGGCCAGCCCGACCTTTACTAAGGCATCGTACAAAGCCGGGAGATCGGCTTCATGAACCCAACGCATCGCGAAGTTTTGCTGGACCGTGACCCGAATGTACCCGTCCGAGAACCGCTCACAGGTATCCGCCACGGCGCGAAGCGGAGCACGCTTGATGTCCCCCAGTGGGATCTTGATCGTAACGAGGTTGTAACCGGGTTGCTTTTGCCGCATGACGTTGTATTTTAACCAGGCCGCAAACGAACCCGTCGCCCGTTCACGACTCCAGGCTCGGGGAGAGACCGGTTGTTTTAACGGGACCTCTTCAATCGCCGGAAGAGTGTAGTGGCCGTTCTGCGATTTGATCAGATCGAGTTCGGTCTTCCAGAGCGGATAGAATTTTTCGAATCCCAGCTTCTCGATCAGGAACTTCATGCGGGCTTTATACCGGTTCTGCCGCTGGCCGTGTCGGTCAAAGACTCGGATGATCGCTTCGCAAATCGCGACAAGATCTTCGGGGGATGCAAATTCGGCCAGAACGTTTGCGGTCCGCGGAGTGGAACCCAGCCCGCCTCCCACAACGACACGAAAACCCAATTGCCCGTCCCGTTTCTGGGCAGTGATTCCGATATCGTGGATCGAGGTGGCGGCATGATCCTGATCAGGGCAACCTTCCAGGGCGATCTTGAATTTCCGCGGCAGCTTCTGACAGATCGGATTCCGCAGAAAGTGTTGCGTGATCGCAAGCCCGTACGGAGTGACATCCACCACCTCGGTAGGGCTGATGCCGGCCATCGGACAGGCCGTGACGTTGCGGACCGTATCGGCGCAGGCCTCACGCGTCGTCAGCCCGACCTCGGCGATCAGCCGCATCATGGTCGAGACGGTTTCGATCTTGGCGAAATGCATCTGGATGTTCTGGCGGGTGGAGAGATGGCAGACACCGGAAGCGTAGGTCTCGGCCACGTCCGCCAACCGCCGCAACTGCGCCGGATTCAGTCGTCCCTGTGGGACTTTGATCCGGAACATCTGAACGCCCGATTGGCGTTGGCCGTACACTCCGTGCTGTAGCCGGAACGACTTGAATTGATCCGCCGTGATCTCGCCCCGTTTCAGACGGGCGACTTCGCCCTCGAAGATCTCGATCTCTTTTAAAACCTCGGCCGGGATCTTGGAAAGATCCACCGTCAGTTTCTGTGGAGAGATTAATGTTCCCATGACGCTACCTCCCATCCGTTCAACCAAAAGAGGATCGGATTAAATTGAAAAATCGGGCTGTCCGGTTCCTTCTACCTTTTCATCTAACGCGACCGGGAGGACCTTGGTCGGAATGGTAAAGGTCTCTTTATGGCCGCGGCTGTCGACCGCCTCCCACGTAATCACGTTCTGTATGGTATGCACATGTGGCTGAAGACTCGCGTTGGGGAAGCCCAGTTGAAATGAGAGTCGGAACAGAATGGCCTCCTCCGGGCAGGCCTTCACGCAGGCGAGGCAATCCCAGCAATCCTGATATTTGAGATAGGCCTTGTTCGTTCCCATGTCCTTCACGATGAGGTCACCCGGACACATTCGAACGCAGGGCGGCTGGACCGAATTTCCGCAGCCGTCACATTTTACGGGATCAACAATGACAGGCATGAGTCATCCTTTCTAATCTACCAGTCTTTTACGGTTTGTATCGGTCTCCCGCAACCAATTGTTCATACGGTCGTTCGAGCATCGTAATGGTTCCCGTTTTCGGGTCGCGCCGTGAGTTGACGAACTTCAACCAGTTTTTATCGTCCCGCTCCAAATAGTCCATCCGGGTCTGATAGGCCGGCCAACGGGTTTCTCGTCGGTGCAGCAGGTGTTCGACCAGGACTTGAGCCACATCGATCCGGTCCATGATCTCATGGACCTTCATCAGATCGTGAAGGTCTTCCGCGACCAGAAGGCCCAACTGATTCGGCAATTGGGCCAGATGTTTCCGGGCCGCGAGCAGTTGCGCCTCATTCATTTCATAATATCGAGATGCGCCGCCGGCGTACTCCTCCATGATTTTTTGCAGTCGCGATTCCACCTCGTCGGCTTGAATGCCGGCAAAGAGTTTCCCATGCTGGTGGAGAGGTCGGAAGACGCGTTCCTGCTCGCGATCAATCCATTCGGCATTCGATTCGGTCTGCTGAACCTGGTCGGCGTATTTTCCGGCCGCCCGCGCGGCGATGACGCCTTCTGCCCAGCAGCCGCTCACGAATTTATACGGCGCGCCGCCGGCCACGTCTCCGGCGGCATAAAGACCTTCCAGGGTTGTTTGGCGATCGATATCGATCCAATAGCCGGCCTGGCAATGTCCCCCTACGATGTACGGTTCGGTCAACTGAACTTCAACCGGTTCTTTGCTCGGATCGATATCGTTCGAAAGCCAGTAAAGAACCTGGGAGGGATACATGTCCAGAAAAGCGGCCTTCAGTTTTTTAACTTGTTCGGAATTAATGTGCCGCGTATCCAGATAAACCGGACCCCGCCCCTCTTTTAACTCCATGATCGGTCCGTAGGCCCGATACGGCGTTGGAGCGCTGTCCCCCCCCAAATGGGCATAGCGCGTCGCCATGAATTTTTCGCCTTTTCCATTGATCTGGGGCGCGTTGACCCCGAGGGCGATCGTCCCGGTCGGAGCAATGGCGTCCTTTGTCCTCAAGGCGATATAACGCATTTCAAAGCTGGTCATCTCAGCCCCAGCGCGAATGCCCATGGCATACCCGGCGCCGGTGTTGTAGGGAGAGTACCAGGTCTTATGTTGAGCATCATGGGTGTTATTGGGTCGGTAAAGTCCGGCGGCGCCACCGGTGGCCACAATCACGGCCTTCGCGTTGATGATATAAAATTTCCCGTTTCGGATGCTGAAACCGGTCGCCCCGGTGACCCGACGGCCGGAAGTTAAGAAATTCGTCGCGACGGTCCAGTTCAAAACCTGAACGCCGGCCTCTCGGACCGCTTTGGCCAGAATCGGTTTTAAGGATTCGCCGTTGATCTTGATGTTCCAACGACCTCTCGGAACGTAATTTCCCTTCTCGTCGCTTAAAATCGGCAGCCCCCAGCGTTCTACCTTCTTGACGCAATATTCGAACAACTCCGACTGACTTTTAACCAGGTCCTCTCGGATCAGGCCGCAGGAATCAAATCGGACATACTTTACAAAACTCTCCGGCGTCTCTCCCGGGTTCAGATAGGCATTGATGGCATTCATCCCGCCGGCGAGGCAACCGCTCCGATCGATGTGGGCCTTTTCCATGATTGTTATTTTAAGGTGCGGGTACCGTTCGCGCAGCTCCGTGGCGGCCAGGCAGCCTGCTGTTCCGCCGCCGAGGATTAAGATATCGGTCTCCACCGTCTGCCGATTGACGGTATGCCCCATGCTGAGTTGTGATGCGGAAGACAGCTCTCTTTTCATGCGATCACCCTCATCTAAACGGTTTTTACCTTCTGCGATTGATAAAGTTTACCTTTTGTGAAAAATTGGTAGAGAAGATATGTGTCAATGGCGATGACGAACAACCAGAGCAGATAAGCCGACGGGCTGGCTGCCAGATCAAGTTCGATCAGAACCCGGGACAGTCCGAATCCGACGACCCAGGCGTCGAAGCTCATGCAAAGCCTCCGGAAGGTTTCCGGGTTGATCCGGTGGATCACATAGGCGCCCAGAGGGACGCCGATCAGAACACTGGGCGCGATCGATACAAAGATCGCACCACTTTGGACACTGTACAGCCCCAGAAGATAGTAAGTGCTTACGGTTAACAGGGCTTCCGTCACACGAATGAGACCCAGGGCCGCCCGGAATTCTTCTTTCACAAACCCCTGATTGTTGAACATGAGTGCCAATGGGGGGCCCGATACGGTCGTGACGGAATAAAGAAAACCGACGCCCGTACCAAAAGGCAGACCAACAGCCCGTTCGGAATTGATGGGTTTGCGCACACCGGCTGCTTGGAGGAGAATGAGGGGTAGAAGAACGGCGAAGGTCGTGAATTTGATCCAGCCGGGGTGGACGTACGACAAAACATAGCTGCCGAGAACGATGCCGGGAACCATCCCGATCAGAATGGGGATGACACGTCTCCAAACTTTCGACACGCCTCTCCAGTTTGTCAGCAAGACGTAACTGTTGATAAAGATCTCGACCAGCACCAGGGCGGGGTTCAAGATCCGATTGGTATAGAACAGAAGCGCCACCGGGACGGTGATGGATGAAAAACCATGACCCAGTCCACCATTGACGAGCGCCGCGAAAAGTGTAATGGAGATCAGTATGATTAGATCCGATTCGGTGCTCATATCTTCACGGTATTCATATGTGATACATTAATACCTTCTGTTTGTCTTTATCTTTCTTTCGCTCGCAAATATCTTGAATGGTAATAGACTCCAGAATCTTCATCACGGCCGCTCGGACTTCTTCCCAGATCGGCTTTAGAATATCCTCGCCGGGTTCAATTTCATACGGATGAAAACGGTCGTCATTTCCGGAAGGACGGTTGGATGGACCGATCGGACCCTCGATCGCTTCCAGAACGTCGCTGATCCGAATCTCGGAGGGCGGCCGGCTCAGTACATATCCGCCCTGTGCGCCTCGTACGCTCTCGATCAGACCGGCTTTTCGAAGGCCGCTTAACACCTGTTCTAAGAACCGAAGGGGTATCTGCTGGTTCTTCGCGATTGTTTTAGCCTGTAGGGGTGTCTCTTCGACATGTTGAGCCAGTTCGAATACGGCCAATACACCATACTCCCCCTTTGCTGAAAAACGCATAATTCCTACCTTTCCGATCAAAATTAAGTAATTTATATAATATTCATAATCATGATGTCAATAGTTTTTATTTTTTATATAAAATATAGTTATAATTCAAAATGTTATAAAGATAATAATTTTGTCTTGTAGCAATACGGTATTGCAATTTGATTTATTTTATGTTATTGTCGCACATATTTTTATTAACTTGAAGGGACCATAATTTGCTGCATATCTGGGCAGAATTAATTTCAATTTTCTTGCTTATTTTGTTGAACGGCTTCTTTGCGTGTTCCGAGATCGCGATTATTGCGGTCCGCCGTAGCCGGATCAAGCAGCTATTTGAGCAGGGCAATCGCCGCGCTGGCTTTGTCCATCAACTCCAGGAAGACACAGCAAGGTTCTTGGCTACGATTCAGATTGGTATGACGGTCGTCAGTTCCTTGGCTGCGGCTGTGGGCGGTGTTTTTGCCGTCGAGACACTCAAGCCCGTCATTCAGCAGATTCCAAACGAAACGGTGCAGGAAGCCAGTGAAGCTCTGGCGGTGGGAAGTGTCGTACTCGTGATTTCCTACCTCTCACTCATCATGGGCGAGCTGGTTCCAAAATCCCTCGCGCTGAAATATTCGGAACCCATTGCCCTGCGAGTGGCCCTCCCAATCGTTTGGATGTCAAAGCTCACGTCAAGATTTATCAAGATCCTGACGCTTTCCAGCAACTTCCTGCTGCGTTTCTTTAAGGGACCGGTTTCGCATGAGAAAACCTTTATCTCGGAGGAGGAAATAAAGATCCTGATCCGTGAAGGGCGTGAGAAAGGGATCTTCGACCAGACGGAACAAGATTTGATCCACAGCGTGTTTGAGTTCACGGATATTTCGGTCAAGGAAGTGATGATTCCTCGCCCGAAGATGCATGCCCTACAGATCGATATGCCTTCGGACGAACTTTTGAAATTTGTATCCACCCATAAATTCTCTCGTTACCCGGTTTATCGTAGAGGGGTTAATGAAATTGTCGGGATCCTGTATTACAAGGACCTTATGAGCCAGCTGGTCAGCAAGGAACCGATCGACTTGAAAAATCTCATCCGGCCCGTATATTTTGTCCCGGAGACCATGAAAGTGAGCCATCTCTTAAAGGAACTTCAGCGCCGTCGGATCCAGATGGCCGTTGTCGTGAACGAATATGGAAGTGTTGAAGGTCTGGTCACGCTGGAGGATCTTGTGGAAGAAATTGTAGGGGAAATTCAGGACGAGGTGGACCGCGGCGAACGGCCCGTCGAGCGGTTGAAGGACGGGTCCATGGTTGTGGACGCCTCGATGTCCATTCGTGACCTTCACGATGATTATGGTCTGTCTCTGCCGGAGTCGTCCGAGTACGAAACACTGGGAGGGTTCTTTCTTTCACAGATCCAGAGCATTCCCCGTGGGGGCGAGATCATTCAACATGGAAAGTATAAGTTTACCGTTGTGGACATGGCGGATCGACGAATCGCCAAGGTCAAGATCGAGAAAATCCCTGAGAAAGTTTCTTCTTAGACCGCAATCTCAAAGGCGCATGCTCAGCCGCATTTGTTGAACTCATTTGAGCGCATCTCCATCGCCAAGGCCTGGCGATATCCCAGGCTCCTTCAAATCCTGCATTCAAGTCGAACCTGTTCTTGGTAAGCCTCGTGTAAGAGGCGGGTGACGGGACCGGGCCTCCCATCACCAATCGTGAACCCATCCGCTTTCGCGACGGGCATGATCTCCATTGACGTGTTGGTCAGAAAGCACTCATCCGCTTTGTAAAGATCTGAGGGCCGGAGACGAGTTTCCTTCACAGGAATGTCGGCCTGCCTTGCCAAATCGATGACGAGTCGACGTGTGATTCCCGCCAAAATGCCCAGATCAACCGTAGGAGTATAAAGCCGGCCTCGCGTCACGATAAAAAAATTGCTGATGCTTCCTTCGGTTAAATAGCCGTTGACGGCGAGCATCAGCCCTTCATCTGCACGGTTTCGCTTGGCCTGGATTTTAGCCAAGATGTTGTTGAGAAAGTTGGCCGATTTGATCTGGGGGTCCAAAACCGACCGAGGGGTCCTGCGCACCGACACAATGGCTATTTTCAATCCATGATGGTATTGACGGGGATTGTAACCGTTGAAGACGCGGGGGATAATGACGAACGTCGGTTTTCGGCAGAGGGCGGGATCCAAGCCGATCGGTCCACAACCGCGTGAAATACAGATTCGAAGCAAAGCATTTTTTAGATGGTTGACCAACAGAGTTTCATCGAGCTGTCGACGTAAAACGGGAAGGGTGTATGGGAGGAAGATTTCAAGTCCTCGGGCCGACTCTTTTAACCGCCTCAGGTGTTCGTCAGATCGAAAGAGCCTTCCTTGGTAAGCCCGCAGGGTTTCAAATACGCCGTCTCCATAAAGAAAACCATGGTCGAGTACGGAAATGACGGCTCTCTGTTCATCGACAAACTTGCTGTTGAGATAAATGCGCATCGTCCGCTAACGCAACCGACTCAGAGCACGAAGCAAGGCCTCGGCTTTGTAAAGGGTTTCTTTATATTCAAGTTCAGGTTCCGAGTCGGCCACGATGCCACCGCCGACCTGGATATAGGCGCGGCCATTTTTAATCACAAACGTCCGTATAATCAAGTTTAGGTCCAGTTCATCCGCAAAGCTGATATATCCGAATGAGCCTGTATAGGGACCTCGAACCACCGGCTCCAATTCCTCGATGATCTCCATGCAGCGGACTTTGGGCACGCCGGTAATGGTCCCGCCCGGAAAGACGGCTCGGATGACGTCGAGGGAATGCTTGCCGGGTGAAAGTTCTCCACGGATATTGGAGACCATATGCATCACATGCGAGTAACGCTCCGTGACCATGAACTCATTGACCTGGACGCTTCCGTAACGGCAGACTTTGCCAAGGTCATTCCGCTCCAGATCCACCAGCATGAGATGCTCCGCCCGTTCTTTTTCATTGGAGAGAAGTTCCATCCGCATTTCCCGGTCCTCGGGGGGATTTTCCCCTCGGGGTCGAGTTCCGGCGATGGGTCGGGTTTCAAGAAGGCCTTCTTGCAGACGGATAAGGCGTTCAGGAGAGGCACTGACCAGATAAAGATCTTCCATCTGGAGAAAGCCGGCAAAGGGAGAAGGATTGATTTCGCGCAGGACCTTGTACAGCAACCAAGGGTCCTGATCAAATGGAACCGAAAAGCGCTGTGAAAGATTAGCTTGATAAATGTCACCCGCAGCAATGTATTCTTTACACCGCAGGACCATTTTGATGTATTGTTCCTTTGTGAAATTCGAATCTGGATGAGCCGTCAGGGTCGAATTAGATTTGGGAAGACGACTTTGAATTGAACCTGCCAGTTGTTCCTCAATTCGTGCAATCTTCGATAGGCCCTTCTCCAAGAGGGCCTTACGGTCCGTGTGTAGAACATGGCTCTTGGGTGGCGTATAAATGATCTGGATGGTTTTTTGCTCATGATCGAAGGCGATGACGGTATCTGTAAACATGAATAAAAGGTCTGGACAATCCAGATCATCCAAGCCAAGCCTGGGGAGTTTTTCGAAAAAACGGCCGATGTCGTAACTGAAAAATCCGACGGCTCCGCCTGAAAAAGTGGGTAATCCTTCCGACTTGGGTATCGAAAACTCGTCGAGCAGGTTTTTCAGAATGGTCAATGGAGATTCCTGGAGGATTTGGTGAGAACCTTGCCGATGGATCTCGCCCCGCTGGCCTTTCGTTCTCAAAACAAGGAAAGGTTCTGTTCCCACAAATGAGTAGCGTGCCGTTGCCCTCGACCCTTTCACACTTTCCAAAAGGAAACTAAAGGGACCGGTTGCGATGCGCTCATATGCCGCGACCGGTGTTGTCGTACTCCAGGATAGCCGTTTGACCAGCGAACCGGGATAAGGGCACTTTAGAAAGTGTTCTTTGGTTTGAAAATCCATTGAAAGGGGTTTCATTTACTTTTTTTCAATCCGACCATTCGCGCTGTTTCAAAGCGCGTTTCATCATACCTTAAACGGCCGGCTTGTCAAGACGTTAAGCAGGCGCATCCCTATAAAGCGGTTTTGACAATCCATCGGTCAGCATCTATAATTAATCACAAACACGGGTTGTAGAGATGGATGCGAAACTTCCAGGACCGGTCAAAAGTTCAGATTCCGATTCTAAAGTCGATGCGGATGTTGAGATTGATAAAGAAGAACTCAAATCGGTCAAAGATGTCCTTCTCCAGCTGACCAAAACGGCCAAAACCCTTAAAATCTATCTTCCCAATAATCCCATTTATCAAAAATTCCTGCAAGAACTTCAAAGCCGGTTCGATGCCCATCTTCGGGAATATGAGACGTTACGGCTTAAAATAAAGCAGTATGCCCTTTACTATAAAGGGCAAGTCGTTTATGAAAACACGAACCGACTGGAAAGCCTGGCTTTCAAGCTCTTTGTGGACGGCGTTCGAGACTTAACCTTCCTTGAGGGTATTGATAAAGACGAGATTACGAGCTTATTGGAGATTATCGGCCGGGAATACGATCCCAGCAACCCGGATGACGATATGGTGACGCTTTTATGGGAAAGACATTTTCCCCATATCAATTATTTAGTGGCCAGCGATTTCATCCAGGAAACCATCATGCCAAATAGGCCGCAGGAGGCGGCAATGTTTGAGAAACTGGTTGAAAAAGAAAAATCCCAAATGAAGCCGGTGGCGGCGTCGGTTCAAACAACGCTCCAGGAACATCTGAGTCCCCAAATGGCCGTTCAGTCATCTCAGATTTTTGTTTTGTCAGAAGAGGAAATAGCCGCGATTAAGCAGCAAATGAAGGTGGAAAAATTTGCGAATCCGATCTCGACTCTCATGGGAATCTTGGCGGCCATTCTTCGGATCGAGAAGGACGATGCGGCGTTTTCCGAGATGGTTGAGATTCTCGATAATGTCTTGGAGACCCTGATGCTCCGAGGAGACTTCTGGCACTCGAAGAAAATCCTGGAGCTCTTTCATGAACTCATGGAGCCGCAAAGAACCCTTCCGGAGTCTCAGCGGATTCGTTTAATTCAGGCGATCGATCGAGCGGGGGATCCACAGAGAATACGCGCGTTAGAGCCCGTGCTCAATCAGTGGGGAGCAAAAGAAACGGACGAGGTCTACGAATTCTGGTTGCTGCTCAACAATAATGCCCTGCTCCCCTTGATCGAGCTTCTGGGCCGATTGACACAAATGAGAATGCGCCGTGTCATTTGCGAAGCCCTTGTTCATCTGGGAAAAGAAGATATCGAACCTCTCATCCAAAAACTGGACGATCCTCGGTGGTTTGTGGTCAGAAATGTCGTTTATATTTTGGGCAAAATCGGACAGGAGAAGGTGATTGAGAATTTCCGAAAATTGATTGGCCATAAGGAGGTTAAAGTTCGTAAGGAATTGCTTCATACCCTCGATGGAATGAAGGATAATCGGGCCCAGGAGCTGCTCGTGGGTTTTTTCAACGACCCGGAAAGTTCGCTTCGAATTCTGGCCGTTCGCAGCTTGGCGAGCCACAATTATCCAAGAGCCCTGGAGCCCTTAAAAAATATGATCGATGAGCGGGAATTTGTTGTCCGGGATTTATACGAAAAGAAAGAAATCTTTGAGGCGTTGGGTAAAATAGGCGGCGCATCCATGGTGCCCAAGATGCGAAAACTCATCCGGCAAGGGGGCTCGGCTTGGTTTAAGAAAGCCGTCAAAGAAGAATTGGGACTGTGCGCAGTCATCACATTGAAACGCATTGGCACCGAAGATGCCGTTGCCGCATTACAAGAAGGGCAAAACCTGTCCAGCAAGGTCATTCGAGAAGCCTGTGTAAAAGCCCTGAGCGAGATCGGGAAATCCCATGGTTAATGATCCTAAGCAGATAGAGCCGTTATCCACCCGGCAGCTCTTGTCCCCCAAAGGATTTGATGAAGAAATGGCTAAAAAGGGTAAAGAACTGGTCAACCAGTTCTATATCCTTATGAAGACTGCGCAGATCCATGGACCAACGAATGTGGCGATGGAAGCACCCATCGAAAATGTATTCCGGACTCTCCGAGGGGTTTGGCAATGGAGCGACGACGCCTATCTCCGATTGGAAGGGGATTACCTTTTCTTGGATGAACTCAAGCTCAAGATGGACATCGACGGTTTTACCAGCTTTACCTCGCTTATTGATGCGCTGAAGCAATTGCAGATCGGTGGCATCCTATTTAAAAAGTCCTCTACTACCGGAGATGAATTGAAGCGGTTCGTTTATATTCTCGTACAGACGGATCCCAATACCCCAGAGCCGTTTGAAGGGGTCACGCAACGGATGAAAACCATGGGGATTGCCAGCATCGAAGTTGATCCCTTTGAGGAAAAGAAGGAAAGTTTCGATGACATTCTCCGAGATACAAAAGAGATGGCCAAGAGCACCTATTTCAGAACGATGACGGCCGTTGCGGAGGTGATGGACAATATTAAACTAGGTCAGGCCGTGAGTGTGAAGCGGGCCAAGCGAGTGGTTCAGAGCATGGTGGACTTGTTGTTGCAGGAAGAGTCGACCCTCTTAGGACTAACGACGCTCCGAAGTCATGACGAGTATACACATCACCATTCCGTGAATGTTTGCATTTTATCGCTGACCATGGGGCAGCGTCTGGGATACTCTAAAAAAGAGTTGACCGAGTTGGGAATCGCGGCCCTGTTTCATGATATGGGCAAGGCCAGCATTTCTCCCGAGATTTTGAACAAGCCGACGGACTTCACGGAAGAAGAGTGGCAGGTCATGCGTCGGCACCCCATTCTTGGCGTGAAATACGTCATCAAGCTAAAGGGCATCAACGAAATGACCATTCGGATGGTCACCGGTATATTCGAACATCACTTAAATTATGACTCGTCCGGCTACCCGAAGTTGGATACAAAGTGGGAACTCAGTCTTCTGGGAAGAATCATCAGCCTTGTAGACTGTTATGATGCCCTAACTTCTTCCAGGGTTTACAATCGTGTTCCTTATCCTCCGGATAAGGCGTTGAAATTTATGTTAAACAAAAGCGGACGAGCGTTTGATCCAATCTTGATGAAAATTTTCGTCAACAGCATCGGCATTTTCCCGATCGGAACCTTGGTCCTCTTGGATACCAATGAACTGGGCGTTGTAGTCCAGACCAGTTCTTCTCCGGATCGAATAGATAGGCCAAAGGTCAAGATTATTGCGGACCCATCCGGCATGGAGGTTGACGGAGACGTGATAGACCTCTCTGAACTCAATGAAAAGACAGGCCGTTTTAGGACGAGCATTCTCAAGATCATTGATTCCACAAAATATAAAGTCGACGTCAGCCGATACTTTTTGTAAGCCCTGCCATTCGATTTTCTTAGCCCCATACAAAAAAATCCTTTTATTATAGTTTTAGACTTGACAACATGAGAAAATATGTGATAAATTATATCCGACTAAAAGAGTCGCAGATTAAATCAGTCGTGTTTGAGTATTTGGAGTGTAACGATGTTGAAATTAAGCAAGAAAGTAGATTATGGGCTGATGGCGATCAGTCACATTGCCTATTGCGAGGATGATCAGAAGATCGTCAACACCAAGAGAATCGCTGAAGAATACAGTATTCCGGTTGAGTTGCTCGCAAAGATACTGCAAAAAATGGCCAAGGGCGGATTAATAACAAGCTTGAACGGTCCAAAAGGGGGATATGTTTTAGCAAGGCCTCCTCGAGATATTACCGTGGGTCAAGTGGTCAATGCCATTGAGGGACCCATTGAGCTGGTGCATTGCTATCGAGAAGATGAAACCGAGTGCCAACAGCTTGGGAAGTGCAGTGTAAGAAAGCCCATCCGGAGAATACAAGACAGCATTGCTCGGTTGTTGGACAGCATCACGATTGAGGAAATTACGCGGTTGTCTTAACCGCAACGAGAGGAGTTGGTTATGAAGTTGCCTATTTATATGGATAATCACGCAACAACTCCCATGGACCCGCGGGTCCTGGAAGCGATGATGCCTTATTTTACCGAAAAGTTTGGGAACGCCGCCAGCCGTAATCATTCTTTCGGATGGGAAGCAGAAAAGGCGGTGGACGATGCACGGCGTCAGATCGCGACGCTCATCCATGCGGATCCGAAAGAGATCATCTTCACCTCCGGTGCAACGGAATCGGACAACCTGGCCTTGAAGGGTGTGGTGGAGATGTATCGAGAAAAAGGCGATCATATTATAACCTCGGTAACGGAACACCGGGCGATACTGGATACGGTAAAGCGGTTGGAGAAGCAGGGCATGAAGGTGACCTATCTGCCCGTTGATAAAGATGGGTTTGTGAACCCCGATGAGGTGAGCAAGGCGATCACGGATAAAACGATCCTGATCTCGATCATGATGGCCAATAATGAGATCGGGACGGTCAATCCGATCGCCGAGATCGGTCGGATCGCAAAATCGAGGGGTGTCTTGTTCCATTGTGATGCCACGCAAGGCGTCGGGAAGATTCCGGTGGATGTCGAAGCAATGGGGATCGACCTGATGTCGTTTTCCGCCCATAAGATCTACGGGCCGAAAGGGGTCGGTGCGTTGTATGTTCGTCGTAAAAATCCACGAGTCCGCTTAGCCCCCATGATGGATGGTGGAGGGCATGAGCGAGGGATGCGTTCAGGGACATTGCCTGTCCCATTGATTGTGGGATTTGGCAAGGCCTGTGAGATCTGCATGCAGGTGATGCCGGAAGAGTCGAAGCGATTGACCGAGATGCGGGAACGATTAAAGGCAGGAATTCTCAAAAACTTGGACGAAGTCTATCTCAACGGGCATCCCACGAAACGCCTTCCGAACAATCTTAACCTGAGTTTTGCGTATGTGGAAGGCGAATCGGTCTTGATGGGGTTAAAAGAGATCGCGGTTTCTTCAGGCTCCGCCTGTACCTCCGCCACGCTGGAGCCTTCGTATGTGATCCGGGCGTTGGGTGTCGGTTCGGATCTTGCCCATTCCTCGATTCGGTTCGGATTGGGTCGGTTTAATACGGAAGAGGAAGTGGATTATGTCATCAAACGGGTGACGGAGACGATTCAAAAACTTCGGGCGATGTCGCCGCTTTACGAAATGGCCAAAGAGGGCATTGATATTAAAACCGTACAGTGGGCAAGAGATTAAGATTAGCAAAGGGAGGTAAATAAAATGGCGTATAGCAATAAAGTGATTGAGCATTACAATAACCCGCGGAACATGGGAAGTTTTGCGAAGGATGAAAAGGAGATCGGGACCGGCATTGTAGGTGCGCCCGAATGCGGAGACGTTATGAAACTCCAAATCAAGGTGGAGTCCGGCCGCATCGTTGACGCAAAATTCAAGACATTCGGTTGCGGAAGCGCGATTGCCAGTTCCAGTCTCGCGACCGAATGGATGAAAGGAAAGACGTTGGACGAGGCCGAAAAAATTAAGAATACCGAGATTGTCCAGGAACTGTCTTTGCCGCCGGTGAAGATTCATTGCTCCGTGCTGGCGGAGGACGCCATCAAAGCCGCCATTGCAGATTATCGCAAAAAAACCGACAACAACGGTTCTATTTAACCAAGAACGAGGAGGAAACAAAAAATGATTACCCTTACCGAGAGCGCAGCCAACGAAGTAAAACGATTAATGCAAGCACAGAATCTGACCGATGCCAACTTGAGGATGGGTGTGAAGGGCGGCGGATGTTCGGGGATGTCTTACACGCTGAACTTCGAATCCGAAACCCGTGAACAGGACCAAGTTTTCGAGGTCCATGGCGTCAAGGTCGCTATCGATCCCAAGAGCCTGCTCTATCTGGAAGGAACGACGCTGGATTTTGTGAACGGCCTTGAAGGAACAGGTTTTAAATTTGTCAACCCAAACGCCACCAAAAGCTGCGGATGTGGGAGCTCTTTCTCGGCCTAACCATGGTCGGCAATTCAACCTTTGGATCGGCAGGGATAAAGAGCTGTGTCGGATGAAAAGGATTTGCTCGCAAGAAGCCTATGCTGGAATTGTCACTCGGAACTGGGAGGTGAGTACTTTTGCGA
Organism: Nitrospirota bacterium; assembly: GCA_016194285.1. Classification (GTDB taxonomy): domain Bacteria; phylum Nitrospirota; class Nitrospiria; order JACQBZ01; family JACQBZ01; genus JACQBZ01. The sequence goes on from JACQBZ010000028.1 coordinate 36,289, forward strand.
CCATTGCATTAAGATTCAGCCTGCTCCGTCCCAGCTCGATTATTTCCAGCGGTTCAGCCTTCCCCGTCATCTAACCATTAATCTTCAGGATTTAGAACGACGGTTCCACGAATTAAGTCGGAAATTCCATCCGGATCTGTTCCAACGAGGATCAGATCAGGAAAAGGCGATCAGCCTTGAAAACTCGGCCTTACTGAATACGGCCTACCGAACCCTTCGTGATCCGATTCTCCGCGTGGAATATCTCATCCGCCTCGAAGAAGGGGCGGTGAAGGATATTCCGGCCAAAGCCCCTGCCGACCTGTTAGAAGAAATATTGGAACTTCAGGAAAGTCTCGAAGAATATAAGCAGGTCGGAAAAACGGCCCCCGAGAAAAGCGCGGATCTTCGGAAAACATTGTTGGTGGAACAGAAGCGAATCGGTTCCCGGAAAATGGTTTTGGAAAAGGACCTCTTTAGTCTTTTTGAGGAATGGGATCGTTTGCAGGATCAACACCTTTTTAAACCGGATGGGCAACAAGCGCATCGGCGATCGTTGCTGCAGCGAATGAAGGATTTACTTTCAGCCCGGGCTTATTTGAAAACCGTACTGCAGGACCTGGACGAAGGGCTTCATGATCATCATCCGTAAAGGTGAACACCGATGTCAAAGATAGTGGGAATCGATCTCGGCACGACCAACAGTCTTGTCGCGTACATGGACGGTAAAGAGCCAAAGGTCATTGCGGACCGCGAGGGCCGGACGCTCGTCCCGTCCGTGATTTCGGTCGACGAGCAAGGTTGGATTGTCGGGGCGCGGGCCCAACGACGATTGATGACCCATCCGCAATCGACGGTTTATTCGGTCAAGCGTTTGATGGGAAAAGGGCTTGCCGATGCTCAAGAAGAGCGCAAGTACTTTCCCGTCTCTCTGACCGAGAAGCAGCCCGGAATCATTCAGGTCGAATTGGGCCCATACCGATTGACCCCGCCCGAGTTATCGGCGCTCATTCTTAAGGAAGTCAAACACCGCGCGGAGGAATTTCTAGAGACGACAGTCACACAAGCCGTCATCACGGTGCCGGCCTATTTCAATGACAGTCAGCGACAGGCGACCAAGGATGCGGGACGGATCGCCGGGTTGGATGTCTTGCGTATTGTGAACGAACCCACGGCGGCCTGCTTGGCCTACGGTCTCCAGAAAAAAAAGCAGGGTGTGATTGCGGTTTACGATTTGGGGGGCGGGACCTTTGATATCTCCATCCTGAAAGTCAAGGAAGGGATCTTTGAAGTTCTGGCCACCAATGGAAACACTCATTTGGGCGGGGATGACCTTGACCAACGGCTTATGGAACTGGTCCTGCAAGAAATCCGGGTTGAATTCGGACAGGATCTCCAAAGGGATGTGGAAGCGGTTCAGCAAATTCGCTTGGGGATGGAGAAAGCCAAGCGGCAACTGTCGACCGAAGAAGTGACCGAAGTTGTGATACCGCTAAAACAAGGGGTTGTTTATCGCCGCTCGCTTAAACGGGGTGAGCTCGAGTCCCGGGTCAGGGATCTGATCGATTTAACCATCGGCCCGTGTCGGCAGGCTCTGGAAGATGCGCATTTGTCGTTGAAAGATGTCGACGAAGTTGTTTTAGTGGGCGGCGCAACGCGCATGCCGTTGGTGCATCGATTGGTTCAGGAATTTTTTCAAAAAGCGCCCCACTCTGAACTGAATCCGGATGAAGTGGTCGCCTTGGGTGCCGCGGTCCAGGCCGATATCCTGGCGGGTGGCATTCAGAACATGCTCTTGTTGGACGTGACGCCCTTGTCGCTTGGCATCGAGACCATGGGGGGCGTAATGAGCGTGCTGATTCCGCGCAACAGTACGATCCCGACCAACGCCAAGGAACTTTTCACGACGTTCGTCGACGGTCAGCGTTCCGTGGACGTCCATGTCTACCAAGGGGAACGGGAGTTGGTGCAGGATAATCGCAGCCTCGCGAGATTCCAGCTCAAAGATCTCGATCCCCTGCCGGCGGGCCTGCCGCGGATCGAGGTCCATTTTACGATCGATGCGAATGGAATTCTTCACGTGAGCGCGAAGGATCTGCGCAGCGGCCGGGATCAGACGATCGAGGTGAAACCCTCCTACGGGCTCAGCGACGACGAGGTCGCGCGGATGATCGAGGAGTCCTTCAAGTTTGCCAAAAGCGATATGGAAGCCCGATTGTTAATCGAAGCTCGGAACGAGGCCGCGACGATTCTCCGTCATACTGAACGGGCTTTAAAACAAGGGGAGCCACTGATCGCTTTGGACGAGCGAGATCGCATCCGAGACCGGATCACGGCGCTTAAGAAGGCCACGGAAGGCGATGACCACCGTTTGATCCGCGAGAGGATCGAACAACTGGACAAGATCACGGTTCATCTGGCCGAATGTTTAATGGATTCGACCTTGCAGAGCGGTTTAAAAGATAAAAAACTTTCGGAACTGCCCTGAACCGGTCGAAAAACAGGAAAGATTTTCTATGGAAACAAAAGTCGGGGATGTTTTGCAGAACAGCAAGACCGCCGCGGAAGGGAACGGCGTCAAAAAGAAATACAAGGTGACCTTCCTGCCGATGAATGTGACGGTGGAAGTGGATGAATCGCAGTTCCCGTTGCAGCACGACGGCAAACCGGGTTCTCTCCTGGACATCGCATTGGCTCATGGGCTTAAGATGGGCCACAACTGCGGCGGAAACTGCGCCTGCACCACCTGCCATGTCGTTGTGAAGCAGGGCCTGGAGAACCTCTCTCCCATGCAGCAAGACGAAGAGGACCGTCTGGATATCGCCGAGGGTCTGACCCTGTCTTCACGATTGGGCTGCCAGGCGGTTGTCAAAGGCGACGTCGTCGCGGAAATCATGGAAGAGGGCGAAGCCGGTCATTAACGCCGAAAGGATCAGTCATGGAGTTGGATTGGCAGGACGCGGAAGAGATCGCGTTGCGATTGTTTGACCGATACCCGGATCTGGATCCCCTGACGGTGCGATTTACCCAGATGCATCAATGGGTGACGGAACTGTCCGAGTTCAAAGGCGATCCCAAAGCCTCCAATGAAAAAATACTGGAGTCGATTCAAATAGCCTGGTACGAAGAATACAAAGCGGCCCACGAATAGGCAAGGGTTACCAAACAACCACGGAATGAGAAGAGAGAATGAGATCGAGCATTTTTTCGTAATGGATCGATTCAAATTCCGAAGCAATTCCTCTCTTTTGAGCATCTTCTTCCAGAACATAGATCTTGACCGGTAGATCCGGGTGCAAACGAACCGCTTCTTGAATCAGAAGGACAGACAGGTCTCGGTCGGGTCCGTTCGCTTCTTTGGAAATGGCCGCCAGGGCTTCCGTGGGGTTGTCGTCTTTGAGAATATGAAAGATACGGACCATTCCTCTCCTCGATCAAAAGATAAAAAATCGGCCGGCCCGTTGAACCAGATCGGCAATTTGATCAAACGAAACGGTCTGGATTGTATAGTCCGATCCCTCCGGCAGATGGGCCTTTAATGCGTTTTCCTCGATAAAGAAGGTCTGGCCCAACTCTTTGAAGGTGGGGAGATATTTCTGGAGGATGTCGCCGTCGATGAGATCTTCGGTGTCATCGGACAGCAGGAGCGGGGCCTGGTTGAGAAGCACGACCGCCACGGCGTGTTCGCCGCTGACGAAGCCCAGAGCGATTCGGATGGCCTCAACTGGTCGATGGCTTTCGAGAGGGTTGCTTTTAATCAGGACCAGAATGGTATCGGCCATGGAAGGGATCAGTTAAAGGAAATAAATTGGTCACAGCCCTTGACCAGATCGGATAGAACCACCAGGCCACACGGGGTGGCTTTACCGCTCAGTGGAACATGGTGGTGTTCCGCCCCGTAAGCGCAAACGAATAATTTCAATCCTTGTTCGGTTAACGCGTTCAATCGGGGATGGTCCATTGCCAGAGTTCCTTGATCGATCAGATACAAATAGACCTGACATTTGGCGGCTATCGCGGTTTCAGTCAGGCGAATTACGGTTTCGAGGTTGGGGTGTTGTGGAGGTGTCGACAGAAGAAGGCCAAGTTTCTTTTTTTCATGAGTCAACACAACCCTACTCTAACACCCACTTCTTCGATTTGTCAATTTGTAAGGGATCACTGGGTAGATACCCACGGGCAACATGAGTTTATCCAATCGTTGCTCACCTGTAATCCACAGCCTCCCCCCAAGCAATGCACAATATATGGGTGGGTAAGCAAGTTATATGCCCTCTATATTGTGCATTTTTTTCTTGACATGCATTTGGAAAATTGATATATCACATGACACATTTTCTACAATTCTGGTTCAATATTGTACCAAACGTCGTAAAAGCATTTCAGGCGGGTTCTGCAATTCTCAAGAAATCCGGTCAGGATCTAAAACATGCAACGGATTACCTTGTTATCCATCATCGGACCGGTTCCGAAAAGTAGGGGCGAGCGGGGTTCGTTCCACATTCTATCTAAGGAGGTTAAATGACTCCAAGGCATATTTATGATGCGGAAGGGTATTGGGTGGCGTTTGTGGTGGGCACAGAGGTGTTTTTACGGGGCGGAGAATGGCTCGGCCGGCTGTCCGATCATCATGAGATCCGCGATCAGGACGGACAGCTTCAGGGCTTCATGGATGATGACGGCCGACTGTTGATACTTGAATCCGAATCGGTTCGGATGAACGTCCCGGTACGGGTTACCTCGCGTGAAGCGGAGCGAGGCACGGAGAAAGTCCGATAAGCAATCCTTATCACATCAAGGGATCTGGTCGAGTGGGAGATCAAAGGATAAAGGAGGATTCTATGGAGATCGAAAAGAACGTCGATCATGCAAAAACGCATGGCTTCTCTCGACTCTCCAAACACTTCCCAATCACCAATCTGCGCGAGGGTCAATCCCCTGACCCGCAGACCCTCTGGGAAAGACGTGGCCAATGGACCCCCAATGCCTTAAAGGTGATGGAGGAAAGATACCTTCGGAAGGAGAACGGCCAGCTTCAAGAAACCGCCGAAGCCATGTTCAAACGGGTTGCCATGGCGATTGCGAAGGCCGAAAGCCATTGGGGGGCATCCACCCCGGAGGTGGAGGGGGTGGCCGCGCAATTTTATGATCGGATGATCCGGGGGCAGTTCATGCCGAACAGCCCAACCTTGATGAACGCGGGCAAGGAAAACGGGCTTCAGTATTCGGCCTGCTATGTCCTTCCGATCGAAGACTCGATCCGGGGCATCTTCGATGCAATCAAAAATGCCGCCGTGATTCACCAGTCGGGCGGCGGAACCGGCTTTTCATTCTCTCGGTTGCGGGCCAAAGGATCCTTGGTTTCCACCACCCAGGGCGAGGCCAGTGGGCCGGTCAGTTTTCTGAAGGTATTCGACGCCGCCACGAATTCCATCAAGCAAGGCGGCACCCGTCGGGGGGCCAACATGGCCATTCTCAATTACAACCATCCCGACATCATGGAGTTTGTGCTCTGCAAACGCAAACGGCAGATCACGAATTTCAATATCTCCGTGGCCGTGACCGAAGAATTCATGCAGGCGGTTTCGACGGGAAAAGAATACAACCTGATCTCGCCCCATACGGGGAAAGCCGTGGGCCGGCTCAATGCCCGCGAAGTCTTCGATGAGATCGTGGAATCGGCTTGGCAGACCGGCGATCCGGGGCTGGTCTTCATCGATCGCATGAATCAGGGACCGTCCAACCCCGTGCCCAAGATGGGTCCCGTCGAAGCCACGAATCCGTGCGGGGAGCAACCGCTCTACCCCAATGAGGCCTGCAATCTGGGATCCTTGAACCTCCTTTCTTTCGTCAACAGGAAAACCGGGAAATGGGGGATGGACTGGGAGGAGTTGGAGCAGGCCGTCCGAGTGACGGTCCGGTTTCTGGACGACGTGATCGAGGTCAATCCGTACCCGTTGCCGGAGATCGATGCCGCCGTCAAGGCCAATCGTCGCATCGGTCTGGGCGTGATGGGTTGGGCCCATCTTCTTTTCCGTTTGGGAATTCCCTATCACAGTGAGGAGGCCTTGGCGCTGGGCCGGAAGATCATGGGCTTCATCAATTCGGTCGGCCATCACGAGTCCGAAAACCTGGCCGAAGTGCGGGGGCCCTTTCCCAATTGGTCGGATAGCATCTACCGGAATAGCCGTCCTCTTCGGAATTCCACCGTGACCACCATCGCCCCGACCGGGACGATCAGCATCATCGCGGGCTGTTCATCGGGAATTGAGCCGGTTTTCGCGCTGGCGTTCCGTCACGTTTCCGGAGAAAGAAAACTGACCTTCGTGGACCCCGTCTTTGAGACCATCGCCCAGGAACGGGGTTTCTACAGCCCGGCCCTGATGGACCGAATCAGCGAGCAGGGAAACATCGACGGCATCGAGGAGGTGCACGCGGATCTGCGCGACGTGTTTCAGGCCTCGCACCAGATCTCGCCCGAATGGCATATCCGGATGCAGGGGGCGTTTCAGGAGTATACGGACAACGCCGTTTCCAAAACGATCAACCTGGCCAACTCCGCGGCGCGCGATGACGTGAAAAAAGCGTACCAGTTGGCGTATCAAGTCGGTTGCTTAGGAATCACCGTTTTCCGGGACGGTTGTCTGGAAGAACAGGTTTTGAACGTCGGCACGTCGGCCAAACCCAAGACGGTATCCGCGGCCGCGTCGGCCGGGGAGGAAGTAAAAAAAGTCAAACCCCGTCCTTACAAGCGGGTCGGCGTCACCTTGAGCAAGGAGACGCCGTTAGGAACGGTGCACATCACGATGAACAACGATGAAGAGGGACCGGCCGAGGTGTTTATGACGATCGGAAAAGCCGGAAGCGACATCATGGCGATGGCCGAATCATTGGGGCGGTCGATTTCGCTCTATCTGCGCACGCCTTCTTACCTCTCGCGCTATGAAAAAGTTCAAGAGGAGGCGGAGCAGCTGCGCGGCATCGGGGGCGCGCGGTCGGTCGGGTTCGGGGAGGCCCGCGTCTCTTCACTGGCGGACGCCATCGCCCGTGCGATGGAAGAGCATTGGCTCAAGTCGCCGAACAGCGGCAACGGTCACGGGAAGAGCGGAAGTTTCCGCCTCACCGGAAACCTCTGTCCGAAATGCGGTGTCCAGATGGCCCGGGAGGAAGGCTGCCAGAAATGCTACTCCTGCGGTTATTCGGAATGCTGATCGGGGGCTCAAGATTTCTGCTCGTCGGCGGCTGAATCTTTTCGTCATCGGCGTATGGGTGAGCTTGGGTGGCTTGGCCGTAGCGCAGTCGCCATGCCTCGGCTTGGAGGATTGTCTGAAGGACCTGAAATCGCCGGACGCCTCCAAGAAGTCCGGCGCCATTTTTATGCTGGGAACCTTGAAAGATAAACGGGCCACGCCGGCACTCGTGGAGCTCTTAAAAGAAGAACGCGATTTCGAGGTCCGTTCGTCGGCCGTCAAGGCCGTCGGTGCCCTTCATGATCCGAGGGCGGTGCCGGTCTTAGCGGGCCTTTTGGATGACAAGGGTCTACAGCAGGACGCGGCCGATGCGTTGGTGAAGATCGCGGATAAGTCGGCGGTAGAGGCTCTTATTCAGGGTCTCAAGCATCCCGAAATCCAAGTCGCGGCCGTGCGGGGACTGGGCGAAATTGCGGCTCCTTCCGCAAAGCCGGCGTTGACGGCGTTGTGGCGTCAGACCGACAACGAGCGTGTGCGGGGTCTGAGCGTCTTGGCCATTCAAAGGATCAATTCGATCTGGGGCCCCACCGAAGAGGAGATGGGGATTCCACGTTATCCCAAGTCCGAATTTATGCCGAACGCCCGGGGGGAATGGATTTTTGTTTCAGAGGATCCACTGCCAAAGGTATCCGATTTCTTCAAAAAGCACCTCAAGAAAGAGCCGTTGACCTTTCAGGGTTTCAAGGAAAGGTACGAGAACGAAATTGGCGAGGACAAAGAGGGCATTCCTCCCAATCAACCAAACCTGATCTTCGTGGCTGAGGAGCAAAAATTCCAGGGAAGGAACTATCCGGCGAAGCTGATTTTTCTCCAAGCGAATAAGAGCGAGACCGAGATCAAGATCTTCAAAGCCATCGGAGGGCCGGATTGAGTCCGGAAAATGCCGATTCTCTCTTGACATTGCCGATGCCGATTGGTAGTATTTTCAAGTTTATTTTTCCTATGCAATAAGACGAACCTCATTTCATACGTAGCTGTTCTGTTCATTGACGGTCGGATGAGCCCCGACCGTGGAAAGTGAGCTGACCCAGCTATCTTGCCCGGGATTCTGCTATGAATCCTGAGGCGGATACCTGGGTCATTTTTTTGTGGCGGCAACCTTATTCATCGGAGTAGACTGGAATAATGTAAACGAGGGACAGCATCCTCAAAACGGAAAAAGGATCAGACGATGAACCACAAAGCGGAAACGTTCATCTTCGGAGGACAGGCCCGACTGCCCAAAGAGCTCTCGGCCGTTGAGGTGTTTCAGGTGATTGCGCATGTGGAGGTGCCGACCGGAAAGGTGGTGGAGGTCGATTTCATGCCCTGTCCGCCGTTAATCATGGGTATGCTGAAACAGATGATGGTCGGCATGTCGCTGCAAAGCGACGTCAATGACCTGCTCGTTCAAATCGAACAGCGGCTTTTTCATAAATCCAAAAAGGCCGTGATCACGGCGATTAAAGATCTGGTCCGGGAATACCGGGAGTATCTGTACCGGGCTTCAAAAGCCACCCATCCGTCCTCGGAAGGCTGACGTTCATCCTCCCGGTCGGTTCTGGGTTTGTCCCACCCCCCGCGCCAATAAATCCTGCTCCAGGTGAATCAATACATCCCGCCCCGCGTTTTCAACCACGCCGCGGAACAGAGACTCATCGGCATACAGCTCGTGGACCGAACGGCCGGCCGGCGAGGCCAGTTCCCAGGCCGTTTTATCCCAGGCCCGCAGGCAGGCCCGTGCGATCAATTTGCTTAAGGGCGGTGGATTGTACAGCATCTTCTTGATCGTGATCGGGTTTAGGGAAAGCGGGTTGTAACCGCTCGAAAAATATCCTTCCTGAATGAGGCGCTGTTCGAATCCGGTGTGAGGCTGAACCCCGAGGAAGAAAAGCATGGGGAAGACACGGTCTTCACCCAGGATTTCGGCGATTTTTTTGTACGAGTCCACGCTTTCCATCAAGGTGGCCTCCGTATCCCCGGGTGAGTTGAGCGAATAGTTCAGAATCAATTTGCCCGTGAACCCCGCTTCTTTCAGGTAGCGGCAGCCATCGTAGAGATTGTCCAGGCGAAATCCCATATGCAGTTCGTTGAGAACCGCTTGGGAGCCGGACGTGATCGCCACCTCCAGGTCTCCCACCCCGGATCGAACCATCCGGCGGGCCAGGTCGGGCGTGATCAGGCTCGTCCGAATGTAGCCGGACCAGGTCAGCTCCAGATTCTCGGCGATGATCCGGTCTAGGATTTCGTTGCATTGGGGCAGGGCCTCGCTGCCGGTGATGAACTGCGCATCGGTGAACCAAAACTTTTTTGTTCCCCATTGACGGACGTGTTGCAGGATGTCTCCCACCACCCGTTCGGGCGCGCGGTATCGGACCCGTTTTCCCTCGATGTACGGGTATTCGCAGAACTGGCAATCGTAGGGACACCCGCGTTTCGACTGGACGCCGATACAGTCGTTCTTATAAGCGACGTGTTGGGGGAAGATCGTGGTCAGATAAGGAAGATCGATCGTCATGTCCTGAATGGATGTGATCGCGGTCTTGACGCCGCGGTAGACTTGAGTGCCGCTGCGCAAGATCGATCGTTCATCGGACAGGTCTTTTCCTTCGATCACCTTCAGCAACGCATCCTCGCCTTCGCCCAAAAGACCGATCGTGCCCTCCGGAAGCCGGCGGATCAATTGATCGGCGAACACGCTGAAGGCCCCGCCGCCGACGAGAATCCGTTTTCCCGGAAACCGCCGGTGGACTGCCCAGAAATAGGACAGGATCTCCTGAATGCCCCGATAATAAGTCCAAAGGTATCCCAATCCCTTAATCGAGGCGGTCAGCTTCTTAAGAGGGTTGGTGGAATAATAGAAATTAAAGGCGTATTTTAAGGAGGGGTCGCCTTCATGGGGGGCGAACACTTGGATATCCCGCCAGGAAAAACAGACCAGGTCCGGATCGAATTGACGAAGCTGGGCCAGCAGGGTCTTGCGCCGGTGTGCCGGCGGGATCAGCGACAGATCGAGAATTTGCTGTCGGATGTCGGGATGTTTTTGGTGGACCGCGTCGGCCAGATAGGTCACGCCGAGCGGGTAGACCGGCCGGCAGGGAAGAAAGACATAGAGAATGGAACGAACGTCAGGCATGGCGGATTTACGATAACACAGGCCGATGGGCTATGCAACCGACTCCATGATGATACCCTGTTCGACTGGACCCTCACTGCTCCGACGGCGTTTGTTTGACCCGGCTAAGGCTCGGCCGCTAAATTCTGGCAAGGTAAGGCAGCCATAATTTGCCTGGAAGCGAGCATCGGGCTATGCCCGTGCGAGCGTGGGGCTTGGGGGCATCGGAGGACGTTGGTCACATCATCCGCACGGGCCCCCAATTATAATAGCCCGCGTCCTTCGCCAAGCCGGGAGCCCAAACAAACGCCAAGTCGCAGTCCGGGCCTCAGCCGAACAGGGTATCATCCAGGTTGGTTGACCAGATGTCGCAATATTGAACTCGTACAGGAGCATCTATCATGACCCCTGCGGAAAAATACGAACGCTACTCCGCCACGTTGCGGATTTTTGGGAAGATCGAGGATATGAATGTGATCAGCATGCGCCTCGGGCTTGAGCCGACGCGGGTCCGTCGCCGAGGGGAGCCGGTTGAAGGAACGTCGGACCGGCTGGAATTTGATTTTTGGGAGATGACCGCGCCGGTGACGAAGGACCGGCCGCTGGAGGATCATCTGGCCTGGCTGAAGTCAAGGCTGGTTCCTCGAGGGTTCGTCCTTCGAGACATCCGGACGGCTTTATCGGTCGATCTGTTTTGCGAATATCGATCCAATCACGGTCAGGGCGGGTTCAGTCTGCCGCCGGAGGCTCTGGCGTGGCTTGCGGAGCTCGGAATCGGACTTGATGTGGCGGTGGTGTTTGAAAAGGAGACGTAGGGACACAGCATGCTGTGTCCCTACATTAATGCGGTTTCACCCCCACATGAATCGCCACGATTCCGCCGGTGAGGTTCCGGTAGGATACGGGAGAGAAGCCCGTTTCCGAGAACAACGCCTTGAGCCGTTCCTGATCCGGAAAGGCCCGTATCGAGGCCGGGAGATAGTCATAGACGCCGGTTTGATCGTGCGAGACGAGTCTTCCGATTCGGGGAAGAATCGTGAACGAGTAAAGATCGTACAGTTTTCGCAACGGTGCATTGGTGGGACGGGAGAATTCCAGACAGACGGCCCGTCCGCCCGGTTTTAAGACACGAAACATTTCACGCAAAGCCGCCTGGATATCGGCGACGTTGCGGATTCCGAAGGCCACGGTCACGACACGGAAGGTCCGGTCGCAGAACTGGAGCGATTCGGCGTTTCCCTGGAGCAACGTGATATGGCCGTTCAGCCGCAGCCGCTCGATCTTCCGTCGACCGTAATCCAGCATCCGTTCATTCAAGTCCAAGCCGATCACCTGTCCCTTCGACCCGACCTGTCGGGCCAGCAATACGGCCAGATCCCCCGTGCCGGTGCAAAGATCGAGGACGGCGTCGCCCTCGGCCGCCTCGCTCGACCGGACCGCCTCCCGCTTCCAGGCATGGTGAAGACCGAGCGAAAGAAGGGTGTTGTTGAGGTCATACCGGTGGGCGATCGCCGTGAACATTTTTTGCACGGCCTGTTCTTTCTGGGGTGCGGTGGGTAACGAGGAAACCGGCTGCATCGGGGTATTCGTAACACCATTCGAGGCCGTTGTCAATGGGTGGACGACCGGAAGCCGGACATGATATACTACAAAATTCCAACCGCTGTTTGAGGTTCATGGATGCAACAGAAAGAGATCATCATCCGCGGCGCGCGCGAGCATAATTTAAGAAACATCGACGTCGTGATTCCCCGTGACAAACTGGTCGTGATCACCGGGCTGTCCGGCTCCGGGAAATCCTCGCTCGCCTTCGACACGATTTACGCCGAGGGCCAGCGCCGCTATGTGGAATCCCTCTCGGCGTACGCACGCCAATTTTTAGAGCAGATGGACAAGCCGGATCTGGACTCGATCGATGGGCTTTCACCCGCCATCTCGATCGAGCAAAAGACGACCAGCCATAACCCGCGGTCGACCGTCGGAACCGTGACCGAGATCTACGACTACCTGCGCGTCCTGTTCGCGCGGGTCGGCCGGCCTCACTGTCCCCAATGCGGCCGCGTGATCGCGGCGCAGACGGTTCAGCAGATGGTCGATCAGGTGATGACCTGGCCCGCCGGATCCAAGATCCAGATTTTTGCTCCGATCGTCCGCGGCCGAAAAGGGGAATATCGCAAGGAACTGCTCCAGCTCCGCAAAGGCGGTTTCACCCGCGTCCGGGTCAACGGACAGCTCCGGGATCTGTCGGAAGAGATCGCCCTAGACAAAAAGAAGAAACAGACAATCGAAGTTTTGATCGACCGGCTGGTGGTCAAAGACGGGATTCAGAAACGGCTGGCCGATTCGATCGAGACAGCGTTGCGCCTACCGGCAGGATTGGCGGGCCTGACCGAGGGGATCATCCTCCTTCATCGCGACGGGGAGGAGGTCCTGTTCAGCGAAAAGCTGGCCTGCATCGAATGCGGGATCAGCCTTCCCGAACTGACGCCCCGCGTCTTCTCGTTCAACAATCCCCACGGCGCCTGCCCGGCCTGCGGCGGCCTCGGAATGACGATGGACCTGGATCCCGACTTGATCATCCCGGACAAGAACCGCTCCCTCCGCGAGGGGGCGATCAAGCCGTGGGAAAAACGGTTCTCGGTCTATTATTATCAGATGCTGGAAGCGGTCGCGAAACATTACGGGTTCGATCTTCGGATCCCGTTCAAGGATCTCAAGCCGGAGCACCAGCGGGTTCTTCTGTACGGCTCCGGGTCGGAGGAGGTCACCTTCCATTACGATAGCGACGGCCACCGGCACCCCTACCACCGGCCGTTCGAGGGCGTGATCGGAAATCTCCATCGGCGTTTTCGCGAAACGGATTCCAGCTATATCCGCGAAGAGATCGCCCGGTACATGGGCAGCCATCCCTGCAAGGTCTGCAAGGGCGAGCGGCTCAAACCGGAGAGCCTCGCCGTGAGGATCGGGGAAAAGTCGATCGCCGAGGTGGCGCGCTTCTCGATCAAAGAGGCGGACGTTTTCTTTGCCGGCCTGAGGCTGACCGAGCGGGAGGCGTTTATCGCCCACCGTATCTTGAAAGAGATCAAGGAACGACTCGGATTTTTGATGAACGTGGGTCTGGACTACCTCACGCTCGACCGCGCCGCGGCCACGCTGTCCGGCGGCGAGGGACAGCGGATCCGGCTCGCAACGCAGATCGGTTCCTCGCTGACCGGGGTGCTGTACATCCTGGACGAGCCCAGCATCGGCCTGCACCAGCGGGATAATCGCCGGCTGCTGGACACGCTGATCCGCCTGCGGGATCTGGGCAACACGGTCCTCGTGGTGGAGCACGACGAGGAGACGATCCGCTCGGCGGACCACGTGATCGATATGGGGCCGGGGGCCGGGATCCACGGCGGTGAGATCGTGGCCGAGGGAACGCCCGAAGCGATCACGGTCCACGAGAAGTCCCTGACGGGAAAATATCTTCGCCGGGATCTGGTGATCTCCCTTCCCAAGCGGCACCGATCGCCGCAGAAATTTTTAAAGATCATCGAGGCCCGTGAGAATAATCTCAAGAACATCGATGTTCCGATCCCGTTGGGCCTTTTTACCTGCATCACGGGCGTGTCGGGATCGGGCAAGAGCACCCTGGTCTTGGAGGTTCTGTACAAAAACCTTGCGCAGCGGCTGTACCGTGCGACGGACCGTCCCGGGGCCTGCAACCAGATCAAGGGGCTGGAGCATCTCGACAAGGTGATCAACATCGACCAGTCGCCCATCGGCCGAACGCCCCGGTCCAACCCGGCCACCTACACCGGCCTGTTTACCTTCGTCCGCGATCTGTTCACCCAGCTTCCCGAATCCCGGATGCGGGGCTACAAGGCCGGACGGTACAGCTTCAACGTCAAGGGCGGCCGTTGCGAGGCCTGCCAGGGGGACGGCGTGATCAAGATTGAGATGCATTTTCTTCCGGACGTCTACGTCACCTGCGAGGTCTGCAAGGGCAAGCGCTATAATCGCGAGACGCTTGAAATCACCTACAAGGGAAAAACGATCGCGGACATTCTGGACATGGCGGTGGATGAGGCCGCCGCCTTTTTCTCGGCGATCCCGCACATCAAGCAAAAACTCGAAACGCTGCAGGACGTCGGGCTGGGCTACGTTCATATGGGTCAGTCGGCCACGACGCTTTCCGGTGGCGAAGCGCAGCGCGTAAAACTCTCCCGCGAGTTGTCCAGGCGGGCGACCGGGCAGACGTTGTATATATTAGACGAGCCTACGACCGGCCTCCATTTCGCCGACATCCAAAAACTGTTGGACGTCTTGAATCGACTCGTCGATGCCGGAAACAGCGTTGTCGTGATCGAGCACAACCTGGACGTGATCAAGAATTCCGATTGGGTGATCGATCTGGGGCCGGAGGGCGGAGACTTGGGCGGCGAAGTCATCGCGACCGGCACGCCGGAGCAGCTCGGGCAGATCAAATCGTCCTACACGGGGCAGTTTTTGAAAAAAGCGATGTCATCGGTGGGTCAATAAATGAAGAGCCGTTGGTCGGATAAAGAGGCGATGGGGCTGGAGGGGTTGGATGTTTTGGTCTACACCTCCCGGCTGATCGGGATGGATACGAACCTCGTTGTCTGGGGCGGGGGAAATTCGTCCGTGAAAGTGAAAGGGACGGATCATACCGGCCGGCCGATCCGGATCCTCTGGATGAAGAGCTCCGGTTCGGATATGAGGACGATCACCCCCAAACAATTCACCCCGCTGCGGTTAGACGACCTGCTGCCGCTGATGAAGCGGGACGCGATGACGGACGACGAGATGGTGGCCTATCAATCCAGATCCATCCTGGAGCCGGGCGCGCCGAAGCCCTCGATCGAGACGCTGCTCCATGCGTTTCTCCCGCCGACCCATATCTACCACACCCATGCCGACGCGATCTGCGCATTGACCGACACGCCGAACAGCGATGAGATCATCGAAAAGGTATACGGGAAAAGTGTTGCGGTGATTCCCTATTTCCGCCCGGGTTTTCTCCTTTCCAAACGTACGGGCGAGGCCTATGTCAAACGTCCCGGGCTTCGCGCGATTATTTTAGACAAACATGGGCTGATTACCTGGGGCGAGTCGGCCAAAGAGGCCTATCTCGAGACCATCCGGATGATCACCTTGGCCGAGCACTATCTCGGACGGCGAAGACGGCCCCGTGTGCGGTCGGTCCGTCCCCCGGTCTCAAAAGAAACCCGCCATGCCGTCGCGTCCGCGATCGCCCCGACGCTTCGCGGCGAGATCGGCCGAGGGAAACGGATGGTCCTGTTTTACGACGACGATCCCGCGGTGTTTCAGTTCATCCATGATCCGAAGGCCAAATCGTTGTCGCAGATTGGGCCGTTCACGCCGGATCACTTGATGCATACGAAACCCTGGCCGCTGTTTCTGGAGGTAAAGGGTTCAAGCCGGCCTGATCCGGAGAAGATCGCGGCGGCACTTTCAAAATCGCTCGCGCAGTATCGAGAGCGGTACGTTGATTATTTCAACCGGCACAAGACGCCGGGCGTCACGATTCTGGACCCGAATCCGCGCGTGATCCTGATTCCGGGCGTGGGGATGTTCACGACCGGAAAAGACCGGCGGGCGAGCCGCATCACGCGGGATATTTATAAGCATACCGTTCAGGTCATTCAGAACAGCGCGGCGGTTTCGTCCTATGTCTCGTTGTCTCCTCGGGAGCTGTGCGATTTCGAGTACTGGCCGATGGAGAATTTCAAGCTGACGCTCCTCCCGCCCGAGAAGGAATTGTCCCGACGGGTCGCGCTGGTCACCGGTGCGGCCGGGGGGATCGGAAAGGCGATCGCCGAGCGGCTCGCCGTAGAAGGAGCCATGGTCGTCCTGACCGACATCGATTTGGAAAAAACCCGCACCATCGCCGAAGCGATCAATCAGAAGATGGGCGAGATGAATTCAATCGCCCTCAAGATGGACGTGGCCAGCGAGTCCTCGGTGCGAAAGGCTTTTGAGAATGCGGTCCTGGCTTATGGTGGGCTTGACATCCTCGTCTCGAACGCCGGGATCGCGAAATCATCGCCGGTCGACCGGCTGTCGCTTTCGGACTGGGATCGCTCGATCGCCGTCAACGCCACCGGCCATTTTCTTGTAAGCCGTGAGGCGCTCCGGATCTTTAAAGCGCAGGGCCTCGGCGGGAATATCGTGGTCGTCGCCACCAAAAATGTCCTCGCGCCGGGAAAAGATTTCGGGGCCTACTCGGCCTCCAAGGCGGCCCAGACCCAGCTCTCGCGCATCCTCGCGATCGAGGGCGCGGATGATCGCATCCGCGTGAACATGGTCAATCCGGACGGCGTGTTTCAGGAGTCCGGACTCTGGTCCAAAGAGATACGGGAAGAACGGGCCAAGGCCCACGGCATCCCGATCGAGAAGCTCGAGGATTTCTATGCGCGACGCAATCTTCTAAAGACGCGGATCTATCCCGGCGACGTGGCCGAGGCCGTGCTGTTCTTCGCCTCGGACCGCTCGGCCAAAACCACCGGCGCCATCCTTCCCGTCGACGGCGGCATCCGCGAGGCGTTTCCACGGTAACGCGCGCATTTCTCCTTTTGTTCACCCTGAATCCTGCCTTTCCCCGCTTGAAATTCCGACGGGGTTCGACTATACTTTCATTGTATCGGAGGCGACCATGCTGATCGTCATGCGACAGGATGCCACCGCGGAGCAGATCAATGCGGTGGCTGAAAAGATAAAGGCGCTGGGTTTTAAACCCCATGCCATCCCCGGCAGTGAGCGCACGGCCATCGGGATTACGGGGAACCGCGGTTCCGTAGACGCCGACCTCTTCGAGCTTCTGCCGGGCGTGGCCCAGGCGATTCCGGTCAGCCAGCCCTTTAAGTTGGTGTCGGCGGAGGTCAAGCCCGAACGCACGGTTGTGAATGTGAACGGTGCCACTATCGGCGGCGAATCGTTGGCCGTGATGGCCGGCCCTTGCTCCGTTGAAAGCGAGGCCCAGATTTTGGCTTGCGCACGGGCCGCCAAGGCCGCCGGCGCGCAGTTTCTTCGAGGCGGGGCGTTCAAGCCGCGCACCAGCCCATACGATTTTCAGGGACTCAAAGAGGAGGGGCTCAAACTCCTGGCGCTCGCGCGCGAAGAGACCGGTCTGAAGGTGGTGACCGAGGTGATGAGCCCCGGATCGGTGGATCTGGTGGCGCGCTATGCGGACGTGCTCCAGATCGGAGCCCGCAACATGCAGAACTTTCCGCTCTTGGAGGAGGTCGGCGATGCCAAGCGACCCGTGTTGCTGAAGCGGGGTCTGAGCGCCACGCTCAAGGAGCTCTTGATGGCCGCCGAATACATCGCCTCGCGCGGCAATTACGAGATCGTGCTGTGTGAGCGAGGCATCCGGACGTTTGAGACCATGACCCGCAACACTTTGGATCTGGGCGCGGTCATCGTGCTCAAACAGCTCTCCCACCTACCGGTGATTGTGGATCCCTCCCATGGATTCGGATTGCGCTACGGCGTCATTCCCCTGGCGCGCGCGGGCGTGGCGGTGGGCGCGGATGGATTGATGGTGGAGATCCATCCCGAGCCGGAACGCGCCCTCTCCGACGGTCCTCAATCCTTAACCCTGCCCATGTTTCAGGAGTTGATGCAGCAGGTCCGACGTGTGGCCGCCTCCGTCGGCCGCCGCATCTAAAACAGCCGTTGATGCATGCATGGATTGTCATTTGGTTCGGGCTGGTGCGCGACTGGGGCTATCCGGGAATCGTGCTGTTGATGGCGATGGAGAGCTCCGTCCTCCCGCTTCCAAGCGAAGTGGTGATTCCTCCGGCGGCCTACTGGGCGGCGCAGGGAAAGTATAATTTTTGGGGCGTGATCCTGGCCGGGACGGTCGGAAGCTATCTCGGCGCGGCCGTCATGTACTGGGCGTCCCGATGGATCGGCCGGCCGCTCGTCGTGCGGTACGGAAAATATTTTTTCATTCCTGAATCGAAATTGCTCCGCGCCGAGCGGTGGCTGGCGCGATATGAGGTCGGAGGGATTTTCTTCGCACGGCTCCTCCCCGTTGTGCGGCATCTGATCGGCCTCCCGGCCGGAATCGTCCGGATGAATTTTAGGACTTACAGTTTCATGACAATCGTCGGCTCGGCGGTCTGGTGCACCGTGCTGGCCTGGTTCGGGGCCGAGGTGATCGGCGACCGGCCCGAGCTGCTCAATAATCCGCAACAGATGATCCAGGTCCTGACCGACCGGTTCCACTGGTTCGTGGGCCTCATCCTGCTCTTAACCGTTCTTTACATCGTCGTCATGCGCCTCACCGCCAAGCCCGAGCTGGCGCGTCCGAACCTGGAATAAGCCCGCCTCCGCGGTCGTGTCTCGAATCAAAATCCTCTCGGATTCTCAAAGGTCGGTATATTGATTTTTAGTCGGTTTAGGCATATCCTTGTTCCGGAATTCCACGCGACTCTCATCTTGGGACCTAGACGGCGGAAGCGGAGGCGATGCCCGTGGGCAAGGATCTTCCTTTTTTTAACCTTTACAACCATGCGTTCGTGCGTGTGGCGGTGGCGATTCCCGAAGTCCGGGTGGCCGATCCCGCGTATAACGCCCGCCAGACGATCGCGCTCATGGAGCGGGCCGCGGAGCGGAACGTCCTGCACGTACTGTTTCCGGAGCTGGGGTTATCCGCCTATTCCTGTGAGGACTTGTTCCATCAACGGGCCCTCCTCGACGGCTGCGACGAGGGCCTCGCCGAGGTTCTGAACGCATCTAAAAAAATCCCGGTGATCGCCGTCGTCGGACTGCCGCTGCAGGTCGACAGCTTGCTTTTCAACTGCGCCGTGGTGCTGTATCGCGGGCAGGTGCTCGGGGTGATCCCGAAGACGTATCTTCCCAATTACCGCGAGTTCTATGAGTTGCGCCAGTTCACGCCGGCCGACTGCGCCCTGCGCCGCACGATCGACCTCTTGGGTCATCGCGATGTGCCCTTTGGCAACCGGCTCTTGTTTCAGATCGAAGACCAACCCCGTTATACTTTTTACGTCGAGATCTGCGAGGATTTATGGGTTCCCATCCCGCCCTCCTCGCTGGCCTCGCTGGCCGGCGCCACGGTCCTTTTCAATCTTTCCGCGTCCAACATTACGGTGGGCAAAGAAGACTACCGCCGTCAACTGGTCGCCAACCAGTCCGCTCGGTGCCTTGCGGCCTACGTGTATTCAGCCGCGGGATTCGGCGAGTCCACGACCGACCTCGCCTGGGACGGTCACGGCATGATCTATGAAAACGGGACTCTCGTGGCGGAAACTCCGCGATTCACCTACGGCCCCCAATTTATAACGGGCGACCTTGACCTGGAGCGCCTCGTTCAGGACCGCATGCGGCAAAATAGTTTCGCGCAAGCGACCCGTCATCACCGGGAAGATCTCGAGGACTTTCGCCTCGTGCGCGTGGCCGCAAAGCTTCCCGACACGGGCCGCATGCTGTTGGATCGCCGGTATGATCGATATCCCTATGTCCCCAACGACCCTCGACGACGCGATGAACGGTGTCGCGAAGTCTATGAGATTCAAGTGCAGGGATTGGTCAAGCGTCTGCAGGCGGCCCGGGTGAATAAGACGGTGATCGGGGTTTCGGGAGGACTGGATTCCACTCAGGCCCTCCTAGTCTGTGCGAAAGCCATGGATGTGATGGGGCAATCGCGTGAGAACATTCTGGCCTTCACCCTCCCCGGATTTGCCACAAGCCCGCGCACACGCGAGCAGGCCTGGCATCTGATGAAGACGGTGGGTTGCACCGCCCGCGAGATCGATATCCGTCCGAGCTGCAATCAGATGCTCAACGCCATCGGCCACGCCTATGCCCACGGTAAGCCCTTGTACGATACGACGTTTGAGAACGTCCAGGCGGGTGAGCGGACGAGTCTCCTGTTTCGCGTGGCGAACAAAGAAGGGGCGATCGTCGTGGGGACGAGCGACTTGAGCGAACTGGCACTGGGCTGGTGTACGTACGGAGTGGGCGACCAGATGGCCCATTACGATGTGAATGCGAGCGTGCCGAAAACGCTGATCCAGTACCTGATTCGTTGGGTCGCCGAGAGCCGGGCGCTGGGTCCCGATCTGCGTTCCGTGCTCGATGACATTCTCTCGACCGAAATCAGCCCGGAACTCGTTCCCGGGATGGTCAAAGAACAACCCGGCCAGCGCTCGGAAGACATCGTGGGCCCCTATGCGCTGCAGGATTTTCATCTCTATTACACCCTTCGCTTCGGGTACTCGCCACCGATGATCGCTTTTCTCGCCTACTGCGCGTGGCATGACAAAGCCGAAGGCCAATGGCCGGATATTCCGGAGGGCCAGCGCCGGGAGTTTACGATCGGAGAGATCAAGCGGTGGCTGGGGGTTTTTCTCAAACGATTCTTTCAGGACAGCCAGTTCAAACGGAGCGCATTGCCAAACGCCCCGAAAGTCGGGTCGGGCGGTTCGCTCTCGCCTCGCGGGGACTATCGAGCGCCGAGTGATAGTGAGGCCAGCGCATGGCTGGCACAGCTCGACGCCGTCCCGAACGAAGAGACGGATTAAGGGAAAGGAGAAGAATGGGTATGGCGCACAAAAAAATCGTCATGGAACATGATAAGAAGATCGCGCTGGTCGCGCACGACAATAAGAAGCGCGATTTGGTCGAATGGGCTAAATACAATCGAACGCTCTTGGCTCACCACAAGATCTATGCGACGGGGACAACCGGGGGAATCCTGGAGCAGGAGCTCGGCTTCAAAATCAACAAACTCCAGAGCGGACCGTTGGGCGGCGATCAGCAGATCGGCGCCAAAATCGCCGACCGGGAGATCGATTTTCTCATCTTTTTCTGGGATCCGCTCGAACCGCAGCCTCACGACCCGGACGTCAAGGCGCTCTTGCGCATGGCGGTGGTCTGGAACATTCCCGTCGCCTGCAATCGCTCCACCGCCGATTTCATGATCTCCTCTCCCCTGATGGACAGCGATTACGAGCGTCTTGTGCCCGATTATGACGTGTATCGAACCCGGAAGATCGACGAGGACAAATCATCGTAGGCCATCGAAACCGTCGACAAGATGACGGATCGTCCAATCGCGGCCAAAGTTCGTGGGCACTTTCCCACCCCCACGGTTGCCTCTCGTTTCAAAATCCTCTCTGATTCTCAAAAGGCGAGATATTGATTTCCAGTAGATTTAGGCATATCCTTTCGAGGGGTCCGGATGAGTTTTCAAAAGAAAAATGCCCAGCAAAACTGCATTTCACATAATCCGAGCTGTCGGAGGTTCCTTTCTGTTTCTTCTCTCTGCCTGCGCTGCTGTCCCCCTTCCCAAATCTCTTCCTCTGGATCATCCCCCGCGTCTGGGAATTATCGGCTTTAAAGTAACCGCTCCGATTTATCACCTCTCTGCCATCGCTGAGATACCCAAAGAATTAAAACGTGAGGAAGAGCCCATCCTTCTTAATGAAGCTCTGCGTCGCGTCGAGGACCAAGCGGCGAGCTTTCTTACGGCTGCCCTAATTAAAGAGGGTAACGTCGCTCCTGTGACGGTTCCGGAAGGACTCTATGGAACGCGGAGAGGCGAGCGGCCTACGCAGTCGCAGGTCGATCAACTTCGGAAAGAATTGGGGGTGGATGCCATCCTTTACGGCCAGATTCCCTGGTATGGAAAGACCCATCCGATTTATCCCATCTTGGGCGAAAGTCTGGACATCGCTGCGGAGAGCGTGGTCCTCGGCCTAGTGACCCACTGGAACCCGGTGTTGATCTCCGCCAACGCCGGCTTTGAACTTCTGACCAGCACCCCCCTCTGGTTTGGTGGGGCCTATCTTTTTGGATGGGCCTTCCGGCCGGTAACGGTCGAGGCTTGGGTGATCTCGGCTGCGGATGGAAAGGAGGTCTGGCGCAAATCGATCGACCAGATTCTCTCGCGAAAGATTCTAAAGAGCTATCCCGAATCCGAGCGATCCAAGAAACAGATCCAGCTCGAGGCCTCTCTTCGTGGAGCTACTGAGGCCCTAGCCAAGTCTTTGAGCAGGTAGCTCTTCGAATTCATAGTTTTGGGTAGAGGCATTGTTGGACTGAACCCCTAAAATGAGACACTCGGAATTAGCACACTTGAGCACAAGGAGGAGGAGTGGACCGCACCCTTCGATTTGGACAACCCTCACCCGTTCCGAATATTCGCCCAATGGACGACTCCCGATGCGGGTCGAGGATCAACCCTCTTTGTCTTTGTCGTGATGTAGCTCTCTGTGGTCTTTGCGGCGATCCTTTTTATCGGCCTTAAGATCGACACGATCCTTGCGAGTGTCCCTGCGGTCGCCACGAACGTCTCGCCGGTCATGTCTCAACGCGGCCCTGTCTTGATGGGCGGCCGCGCCGTTCCCCGATTTGACGTCCTGATGCAGTTGATGACGGTCGGCGTTGCGTTGCTTGATATCTTTGCGCCGGTCCGCTTTGTCCGCTTGAATGTCCTTTTTATCCTGATGAATATCCTGAGTGTCCTTTTGAACGTCGTTCCGATCCTGTTTCACGTCGTCCGAATAGGCCGGTGTAATCAACGCGAACGCGCTCAAAATTCCGGCTGCCAATAGTGCGTTCTTCATTCTTTGATCCTCCTTTTTAGCTCGAGCCACTTGATGCATCTCGATAAATCTGCGCCAAATAAATATACCTCGCTCGCTTTGTCTGTCAAGCCCGATTCGCAGGTTTCATTGACTCTCGCCGTCGTTTGTGTTAAAAATAGCGCATTCAGACAATCGCATGTTACTCAAGTCTCCGTTCACCCGGTAGGGATAGGTCGATGTGTCTGCCTTGCGCGGCCGCGGGCCACCACCCCTACGAAGGGTGAACGGAGTATAAAAAGGGTTATCCCTCATGGGCGGGCATTCGCACTGGTCGACGATCAAACGAAAGAAGGGCGCCGAGGACGCCAAGCGGGGGAAGGTCTTTACCAAGATCATCCGCGAGATCACGACGGCGGCCCGCGTCGGCGGCGGTGATCCGAACGGAAATCCAAGGCTGCGGTTGGCGATCGTGAAGGCGAAAGACGTCAACATGCCGGCCGACAACATCAAGAAGGCGATCCAGCGCGGGACGGGCGAGCTCCCGGGCGTACATTATGAGGAGGCGGTCTACGAAGGCTACGGCCCGGGCGGCGTGGCGATGCTGATCGAGACCACCTCGGACAATAAAAACCGCAGCGTCTCCGAGATCCGCAACCTGCTGGAGAAAAACGGCGGCCGGATGGCCGACGCCGGCAGCGTGGCCTGGATGTTTCATCGCAAGGGCCGGATCGTGGTGGATAAATCCAAGGCGGACGAGGAAAAGCTGATGAACCTCGTTTTAGAGGCCGGGGCGGAGGATCTCCGCACGGAGGATGACAGCTTCGAAGTGATCACCTCACCCCATGATTTTGAGAACGTGCGAAAGGTCCTGGAGAATCAGAAGATCGAGACGATTTCGGCCGAGGTGGCCTCCGTTCCTCAAAATTATGTGAGTCTGCAGGGGAAGGATGCCGAGCAGATGCTCAAGCTGATGGAAGCACTCGAGGATCACGACGACGTTCAGAACGTCCATGCGAATTTTGATATTCCCCAGGACGTGATGGAAAAGGTGGCCGCGAAATAATAAGGATGAGGCCTGCATGCGCGTGATCGGAATTGATCCGGGAACCGTGACGACGGGCTACGGGGTGGTGGATGAAAAGGACCACCGGCTTTCGTACGTCGCCTCCGGTTCGATCACAACCGCCGCACGACAATCGCTCCCGAAACGGCTCAAAAAAATCTATGATGAGCTGGTGGACCTGATTCGAACGCAGAATCCGACGGCCGTGGTGGTCGAGAACACCTTCGTCTCCAAAAATTTCCAAAGCGCGTTGAAACTGGGCCAGGCCCACGGCATCGCCCTCCTGGCGGCCGAGGCGTGCGGCCTTCCGGTCTATGAATGCATGCCGACCGAGGTGAAGCTGGCCGTGGTCGGGTACGGCGCGGCCCGCAAGGATCAGGTCGAGAGCATGGTCGGCCGCCTGTTGAACCTCAAGACCCCGCCCGATTCTCACCATGCGGCGGATGCGCTGGCCGTTGCGATCTGCTATCTGCATTCAGCCAAGATCCGGGCTTTGACAAACCTGTCTGCTGAGAACCGCGGCATGCCGGCGCGTCGGTCCTGCCCGTTATGATCGCCTCGCTCACCGGGATCTTGAAACAGAAGACGCCCCACTCGGTCATCGTGGATATTCACGGCGTGGGCTACGAGGCAATCGTTCCGCTGACGACGTTCTATCAGCTTCCCTCGCAAAACGAGACGGTCCATCTCTGGACCTATACCCATGTACGCGAGGATGCCCTCCAGCTGTTCGGGTTTTCGACGGTGGAGGAAAAAAACGTTTTTCTGCTGCTGCTGGGGATCTCGGGTATCGGGCCGAAACTAGCGATCAATATTCTGTCCGGACTCCCGCTGGCCGAGCTGGTCGCGGCGGTCAAAAAGGGGGACATCGCGAAATTGAGCTCGATCCCGGGCGTCGGCCAGAAAACGGCGTCCCGTCTGGCGCTGGAGCTGAAAGAAAAGATCCTGACCGTGGCGGTGGATGTAATATCGGCCGGCCCGATCGAAGAAAAGGATGCTCGGCGGGTTGAGGATGCCGTCTCGGCGCTTGTTAATCTGGGTTATAAATCCCCGCTGGCCAAGGATGCCATCAAGAAGGTCCTGAACTCCAGGAACGGCGAGTCCGGCCGCGAAGGGTTCCCCATCGAGGAACTGATCAAGGAGACCTTGAAGGTTCTTTCAAGAACGTGAGTGTCTGATGCCGGAACATATACTGACATCCCGGTTGAACGAAGAGGAGAAGACCTACGAGGCCTCGCTCCGTCCGACGTCGCTTGCGGAGTACATCGGCCAAACGAAGCTCAAAGAGAACCTCACGATTTATATCCAGGCCGCCCGGGACCGGGGCGATGTCCTGGATCATGTGATCTTCTACGGACCACCTGGGCTGGGCAAGACGACGCTGGCCCATATTATCGCACGGGAGCTGGGCGTCAATATCAAGGCCACGTCCGGACCGGCGTTGGAACATCCCGGCGATCTCGCCGCGATCTTAAGCAACCTCTCGGAGCGGGACGTCTTTTTCATCGACGAAATCCACCGCCTCCATCCGGCGGTGGAGGAGATTCTTTATCCGGCCATGGAGGATTTTCAGCTGGACCTCGTGATCGGACAGGGTCCCTCGGCGCGAAGCGTCAAGCTGGCCCTGCCCCGGTTCACCCTAATCGGGGCCACGACGCGAGCCGGTCTGCTCACCTCCCCATTGCGGGAGCGATTCGGCGTGATCAACCGGTTGGACTTCTACCGGCTGCAGGAGCTGGAAGAGATCGTGAACCGTTCGGCGCGGATTTTGGGAATCGAAGTCGATGCCGCCGGGGCCAAAGAAGTCGCGCGCCGCGCGCGGGGGACGCCTCGGATCGCGAACCGGCTGCTCAAGCGCGTACGCGATTTTGCGCAGGTCAAGGCCGACGGACGGATCACATTGAACGTCGCAAGCGAAGCCCTTGGCCGGATGGAGATCGATGACAAGGGCTTCGATACGATGGACCGAAAGCTACTGCTGACGATCATCGAAAAATTCGGCGGCGGCCCGGTCGGCGTCGAGACGCTCGCGGCGGCCGTCAGCGAGGAAAAGGACACGATCGAGGATGTCTACGAACCGTTTCTGATCCAGGGCGGCTATCTTGACCGCACCCCCCGCGGCCGCCAGGCAACGCCGCTCGCCTATCAACATTTCGGCAAGCCCGTTCCCGTCAGCATGCAGAAACCCGAACAGCCTAAGCTGCTTTGATCCTGGTCAGTCGGAAAAGGGGATAGGCTACTTAATCCGGGATTTTCGTGGGCGTCTCCGAGGGCGAAAAGTTAATTCTATCCCCGATGACTTGGCCACTTAAAATAGCCGTTGCTTGCGAACCGTGACCAAAAAGGGAGGGAGGGGAGACCGGATTATGATTTGTACATTAGAATCGCACATCAACCGCAAGCGAAACAAAAGGCGGTGGCGCGTAGTAGTGATGATTTTATTTTTCACTTTATTTCTATTTCCATCGGTCAATCATGCGACCACTTGGGAAAAATTTGACTTCTTAGGCAGTGATAAAAATGATAAAGTGGGAGTAACGTACTACGTTGGCACTCCTGTTAACGCGATCGACGCCAACACGTTCCGTATCTGGTACAAATTTGTGGCAGAGTTCGGATCAACTTTTCATAATATTACCATTGAGTATATTGAAATCAACTGTAAAGAGAAGAAAAGGACCATCCTTCAGAGAACAGAGACTGGTGATAACAGCCCCAAAGCGGAGACGGGTGCCGAGCAAATTGGGGCGGTGATGTATATCGAGCCAGGGAGTATCTATGACGGTTTTGCAAATAACTATTGTGAAGATTTAAAGACAATATTCGGATCTCAGAAAAGCGAAAAAGAGTCGAAACCGAATGGCGCTGAAAATGAAAGGTCAAAATGAGCCCACCCACATGACCAAAAAACGGGGTCGCGTCTTGCATTAACACATTTTCAACGGCGCTGGGCGGGTTCGTAGACGCCTATGAGAATCAGCAGGCCGGTTTCAAGGAGGATCGATACGCTCTTGTCCGCGCAGGCATCGGCCAGCTTTTCACGTGCTTTGTCCGAAAGCGAATCCGGCGGAAACACCAGGATGTGAGCGTCTTCCCCCTCATATCGGGCAAGCGACACCTCGATCACGGCTTCAGGACACTGCTTCTTGATGAAAAGACTAATGTCCGTTACGTAACGATCCAATAAGGACCGGCGACTTTTTGTCGACTGCGTCATTTTATCGGGCATGAAGAACCTTTTTCCTCACTTGCTGGACGATCTCTTCAATCTTTTCTATCGACGTGTTCAGGGATACTGTACTTTATTTTCCCTGAGGTGGTCAAGGAGACTCTGAGATGAGCGTGGTGAGGCACAAGGATGCATATAAAGGGATCAAATTTTTGTCCAGTGCTTGGAACATTGACACTGCGTGCGGCATCTCTTACAATCGAGACCTTATATTCGTGGAGGAAAATCATCATGGCTAATTTTGATCCGCAACAATTTGTCGAAATACAACGTCAAGACTGGAACCGCGTCTCATCTGCATGGGAGAAATGGGATGCCTGGCTGGATATCAGCATGGGGTCATGCAACCGGCGTTTGGTAGAGAGGGCCCGGCTTGCGCAGGGCCATCGGGTTTTAGACCTGGGTTGCGGAACCGGATATCCCGCGATCCCGGCTGCGCTTCGGGTCGGTCCGAGCGGGCATGTGACGGGCGTTGATCTTGCGGAAGCGATGATCGAGGTCGCCTGTCGGAAGGCCGACGCGCTGGGGCTGAAGCATGTGACGTTCCGAGCGTGCGATGTCGCGTCTCTGCCTTTTGAAGACGCCGGCTTCGATTCGGTCATCTCCCGGTTCTGTCTGATGTTTCTTCCTCATCTGGATAAGACCCTTCATGAGACCCGCCGGGTCCTCAAGCCGGGCGGAACCGTCGCGGCGGCCGTCTGGGCGGTGCGCGAGAAAAATCCGTTTCTGTCGCTTCCGATGGGGGTGCTGAAGGACTTTATCGAGATGCCGCCGATGGATCCGTCCATCCCGGGCATTTTCTATCTGGGCCAACCGGGTGATCTGGTGAATCGAATGAAGGCCGCCGGTTTTGCAAATCTCGTGGAGGAAGAGGTGCCGGTGGAAGGGATCTATACCTCCGGCCGGGAATATCTGGAATGCCTTCAGGAGATCGCGGCGCCTCTCCAAACGTTGTTCGCCAAAGTGCCGTCCGAAAAGCGGCGGGCGGTCGAGGACGGAATCGCAGCCGCGGCCGAAAAATTTCGCCGGGATGGGAAAGTCCGCATCCCCGGGGTGGCCCTGGCGGTCTCGGGAATCAAGCCTTCCGTTTGAGCATTCGTGACCGCCGGCAAGGAGGCCCGCACCTGCTGACCGCGTTCCTGGCCGATCGCTCACACTCCGCTAAGATCATTGAGTTTTTTTGAAATTTGTTCTCGCCCACCTCTTGCCTTGACAAAATACAGGGCCCTGCTAATCTTTTATTAGACAGCTGAATCGATCCAAGAAAAACGCAAACCAGTCGAAAGGCTGGGACGCAAAGCTTCAAGGCTTCGCCTTCAGCGATGAAGGCATGCTAGTTGGGCTGCCCTGGATTAACAAAAGAATGTTTTTCCATGCGTAGCCCATTTCTGAAAAGAAATGGGCTTTTTTATTGCGGATCTGCGGGCGACGGTTCGATTCGGAGGATGAGGTTAAAGCACTTAACCGAAAGTCCACTGGGAGGAGGCAAAGAAAATGAAGAAGATGCTCGCAACCGCGTTGGTTTCAATGATCTGCGCGTTGGGGATCACCGCCTGCAGCGGAGGGGGCGGCAGTTCATCGGGAAGCGCCGGAGGTTCCGTGACCGGCTTCAGCGTGCCGACCGAGATATCGGCCGTGCCGACGAATCAGTCCGGGGGGGGTGTTCAGGCGACCTTGAAATCCAAGCTCGTCGCCTTGCAGGCGGCGACCGATCCTGGAACGGATTACAGCAACGCGAAGACCGTAAAGTTCGTGGAGGAGCGCACGCTTGAACAGTTTGATATCATCGAGCAGATCATGAAGGCGTTGGCTCAAACGAAATACGCCGACCCGGCGAACGTCAATCAAGGGCCCTACAAGGCCATGATCGCCTGGCAGGACAACCAAAACGGTGTTGAAACTAAAACGCTGGAGCCCTGGGTGGTGGATTCCAGCATGATCGTGGAAAACGGTCAAAACGTGAATCGCGTGCAGGTCTGGGTGGAAGAGCCGGATGAAATGGGAGGAACGCGCGTCGTCAAAGCCGAATTTAAGATCTATGCCTCGGCGACCCAACGGAGCGACGGTTCCTATCAGGATTACGGCGTCTGGACACTGAACGTCAAATTTGACGACGCGGCGACCTCCTTCTTCGCGGCCGACGCCTCGATCGGACCGAACGGGGAAACGATTCTCAAGCTCCACGAGAACTCGATTGAAAACCAGGTGCTGCATGTGGCGAAAGCCATATTGAACAAATCCGACACGCAGGGGTTCGGACAGGTGCTCTATCCGGACTGGAGCAACTGCATGGATCTGAACTGCATTCCGACGTCGGTGACGGCGAAGTACGTATACGACGCGAATGATCTCGGGGTGCAAAAAGGAAGCGATCCCGTGGCCTATAAAGACCGCAACACCGTCGTCGAGATGACACACCGCTACGGGCTGTTTGACAGCGTCACGGGCGATGATGTCATGAGGACGAAGTCGTTCGGTTTCCCGG
The DNA here is from genome assembly GCA_016194285.1 of Nitrospirota bacterium. Lineage (GTDB taxonomy): Bacteria > Nitrospirota > Nitrospiria > JACQBZ01 > JACQBZ01 > JACQBZ01. Next base: position 65,970 of record JACQBZ010000028.1, read on the forward strand.
TCCAGTTTACACTCAACGGCGTGAATCAATTCGCCTATTACGGCGCCTGGCAGGGGCGGCATCAGCTCTGGGCCGGACAGGGCGCGACGGTGCCGGCCGGGACGGTCGTGACCCGTCAGGACCGGGGCTCGAATCAGGCCCCCGAGACGTATACCGTATCGGCGCCTTTTATCGGGACCTTGACGAAGCGGACGTTGGTGCTGGCCGATATCAACGATCTCCTGAACATTCCCGTGGAGACCTGGGTTAATATGAATTCCAACCTTCAGTATGACGGTTCTCAATGGGTGGATTGCAAGAATCCGGACTTCAGCACCTTCCCGCCCACCTGCGGCGCGGGATCGGCTCCGTTCACCGATTTCAGCTCTCTGACGTTCAATCCCAACGACCATCGGAAGTTCATCGGGATTAACCGATGGGACAACGCCAGCCAGACGAACCTCGACTATGTTTATGAGTCCAACGGACCGTCGGGCGCCGGGTTCTATGTCGCGACCCGTGATCCGAACACCGGAAACCTGACCCCCACCGCAACATTATTTTCTCCGGTCGCCGGGGATCAGTTGTGGGTGAATATCGGCGGATCGATCTATATCATGTATACCGGAACTGGTGCGACCGGCTGGGTGCAAAAAACGCTGCTAAGTTTCGATGACAGTACTTGGACTCCCGTCTTTGATCCTACAGGAGACGTTGATTATACCCTGCCGCTGGATCGGGAATATTACATCAACAACAGCGGGGCCAATTATGTCGTCAAAAGAACGGCGTCCGGATACGATGTCAAGATCGAACTCCAGACCGTGGCCAATCCGGTCAATGCGACCTCGTTCCTTGATCCGAACACACGGTTTATGGTCCAATGGGCGGCCTGGGGGGACGGCGTCAATTCAACCTATCGGTTTGAAACATCGAGCGGCAGCCCCGATTTTCTGAAGCTCGTTTATAACACGGTGGGATCCAATGACGCCAACCTGCTGAATGCCTCGGGTCAGCCGGTCCAAGCCGGCGATGTTCTCGCTCAAGGCCAATGGGGACTGATGGCCTATGTGAATGGCGTCAGCACCGGCATTCAGTACAACTGGGAATACCCGCGAGCGGGCGAGACGTGGGGAATACTGACTTACCTGATCGATTCCAACAATGCCTACAAGCTGTTGGATGATCCGATCCGGTTGGACCCGATGACCCTGACCAACAACGGGGGCATTTCCAAAGTCTTGTCGCTACAGTACGACGGCTGGATGCACGGTCTGCCGGATCTGTATGAAGATCTGAGAAAGAATGATTTTGTGATGACGGCCGATATTTCCAGCAAGATCATCAATATTCCGGACGGGACGGTCGCGACCGATTCGATCGATCCGGCCAAGAGCTACCTCATCAAGCCGCTCGAGATCAGCCAGTTCCTCAACGTGGTGGCCGATCCCGGCACGCTGGATATGACGGTCGCCGACACCGTGGATCTCTCGACTGTTCCAAATTTCGTCGAGCATAACATGGGACCGATGCCGCCGGTGACGGGGGTGAAGTACTCGGAGGGAATCTTGGTGCAGTAAGACATCCGGAGGGAAAGGGGGGTGCCTCACGGCACCCCCCCTTTTTATTCGGGTGGTTGCAGGGAAATTACTTCACGGCATCATAAATAAGTCCAGCGGCTGAAGGTCGCGGCCTGGCCGCGGTACCGATCCTGCTCGTCGAGCAGATTCCAGACGATGGCTTTTTCGACCCGGAAGCGTCGGCCTGTTTTGGAAATTCGCACCCCTCGATAGCCGTCCATAAAACCTTTCTTCGACACCTCGGACAGAAGTCTTGCGCGCTCGGCCTGTTCCATCGGCTCGGCCGTGAGGCACGACGGTGTTTTTGTGAACTCCTCCCACGACATTTCCCAGAGCGTCAACGCCGCCTGATTGCCGTAATTCAGAACAGGATCGTCTTCGGTACCGTGCGAGATGACGACGAACGGCATGTTGAACAAGCGCCGGGTCAGTTCTTCCGGCGAGCCGGAAGCCGGAATCAGATCCCGCCCCGTCCAACGCCGATAGCTTGAGAGCAGGCGCTGCGTGTGATCAATCAGAAAAGCCGAGATCACCACGCATAGGCCTCGGGCGCCTCGCCGCCGTGGCCGGGCCAGATCGCGTCGAGCGCCTTCATCGTCGGTTCATCCAGATGAACTTCGACCGCGCGGAGGCTGTCCTTGAGTTGATCCATCGTGCGGGGCCCGATGATCGGTGCGGTGACGGAGGGGTTCGCCAGGAGCCAGGCCAGGGCCACAACGGCAGGCGGTTCGCCAATCTGTTTGCAGAAGGCTTCGTACCGTTCGATCTGCGGCCGGTGCTTCTCTGCAAGGGCCAGGGTCTCCGAATCGGCGCGACGGCCTTTCGTGGCTTTCTTCAACGTGCCACCAAGAATGCCGCCTGCAAGCGGGCTCCAAGGGATGAGACCCAGACCATATTCGCGGCAGGCCGGGATCACTTCCAGTTCGATCATGCGGTTTTGCAGGCTGTAGATGCTCTGCTCACTGACCAGCCCCAAGAAATGGCGCCGGGCAGCTGTCTGGTTGGCGGTTGCGATCTGCCAGCCGGCAAAGTTGCTGCTGCCGACATAGACCACCTTGCCTTCGCGCACCAATTGCTCCATCGCTTGCCAGATTTCCTCCCACGGCGTGTCGCGATCGATGTGGTGCATCTGGTAGAGATCGATATGATCGGTCCGGAGCCGTCGGAGGCTCTCTTCACAGGCCCGCCGGATATGATAGGCCGAAAGGGCCCGCTCGTTGGGCCGGTCGCCCATCCGGCCGTAAACCTTCGTCGCCAGCACGATCGCCTCCCGTCGGCCGCCGCCCTGCTCGAGCCATTGGCCGATGATCTGCTCCGTCCAGCCCTCCCCTTTCTTCCATCCGTAGACATTGGCGGTGTCGAAGAAGTTGATTCCGAGCGCCAACGCCTCATCCATGATGGCATGGCTCTCTTTTTCAGTGGTTTCAGGCCCGAAGTTCATCGTGCCGAGACAGAGACGGCTAACCTGCAGTCCGGTTCGTCCGAGTTTTGTATAGAGCATCGCGAGATGATCCTTCCTGACTTTTTAAAAACCTACGCTTTTTGAGGGAAGAATGTCAAGAGCCGGAACCCTACCGATCGTCCAAGGTTGCTCATGGTGCTCCATAAAGCGCTTGCAAAGAACGCCGAAATCGTATAGGATGATAGGTCTTCAATTCTAAAGGTAAAATCGTTATGGCCGGGGCCATGAATCAGCATGAATAAGAAAGATAAGAAGGATAATAAAAGCATCGCACAATTACGGCGGCTGATCGACAAGCTGGATGAACAGGTCCTGGAACTTCTGAATAAGCGGGCCAAGATCGTCATGCAGATCGGCAAGCTCAAGAAGGTCAGCCTGTCCGATCTGCATGCCCCCGCGCGCGAAATGGAAATTTACGAACGGCTTTCGCGTTTGAACAAGGGACCATTTCCGAAGGAGGCCCTCCGCGCCGTCTATCGCGAGATCATCTCGGCCTCGCTCTCTTTGGAGGGCCCGCTCAAAGTGGCCTATCTCGGTCCGAAGGCGACCTTCACCCATCTCGCCAGCCAGCGGCAGTTCGGTTTCTCGGCCTCGTATGTTCCGGTGAACAGCATCAAGGATGTCTTCAGCGAGGTGGAACGGGGGAGGGCCGATTACGGTGTGGTCCCGATCGAAAACTCGACCGAAGGGGTGGTGAATCATACGCTGGACATGTTCGTCGACTCGCCGTTGAAGATCGTGGGCGAGGTGATGCAGGAGGTGTCGCTCCACCTGATGAACAAGAGCGGAAAGATGGAGGATGTGAAGCATATCTACTCCCATCCGCAGCCGTTCGCTCAATGCCGGGTCTGGCTGGAGAACCACCTGCCCCATATCCCGACGACGGAGGTCTACAGCACCGCCCGGGCGGCCGAGCTCTGCAACGAAGATGCGTCCGCCGCGGCGATCGCCTCCGAGCTGGCGGCCCGGCTGTACGATCTCCAGATCATCCAGCGGCGGATCGAGGACAACATCAACAACTTCACGCGGTTCCTGATCATCTCGTCCAAGGGTCTCGGCCGGACCGGCCGGGATAAGACCTCGGTCATGTTCACGATCCGCGACCGGGTCGGCGCGCTGCATGACATGCTGCAACCTTTCTCCCAGCATGGGATCAATCTGACCAAGATCGAATCCCGGCCGTCGAGGAAAAAGGCCTGGGAATATATCTTCTTTGTGGATCTCGAAGGGCATCAGGACGATGACCGGGTGAGACGCGCGCTGGAGCAGCTCAACGAGCAATGTCTTTTCTTAAAGGTGCTGGGATCTTATCCGGCGGCCAAAGAAAAAGAACGTGAGCGAGAGGGGGAGGCTCCATCCGGCTTGGCCGGTGGAGGGGGCGACGTGAGCCCCTAAAAAAAGATGATCGAGATCGGTAAACATATCGAAGGAATCGAGCCTTACAAACCGGGCAAGCCGCTGGAAGAATTGGAACGCGAACTCGGGATCAAGGATGCGATCAAACTGGCCTCGAATGAAAACCCGCTCGGCCCGTCAAAGAAGGCCCTGGCCGTTTTAAAAAAGGGATCGGCCCGGAGCAGGTGATCCTCGGGAACGGTTCGGACGAGATCATGGATCTGGCGGCCAAGACTTTTCTGGAGCCGGGCGATGAAGCGATCCTCGGTGATTTGACGTTTGCGATCTATCGCATCAGTGTGACGGCCCATCACGGCGTCGCTGTCCGCGTTCCGCTTCGGGACGGTTGCTACGACCTGGAGGCGATGGCGCGCCGGTTGACGCCCCTCACCCGTCTGGTCTTCATCTGCAATCCGAACAACCCGACAGGGACGATGGTCACCCGGCGGGAGTTGGATCGCTTGTTGAACCACCTGCCCTCCAATGTTCTCGTGGTCATGGACGAGGCCTATGCCGAATACGCCGACGACCCGGAATTTCCGAACACGATCGAGGACGTGAGGCGGGGCGCGCCGGTCCTGGTTCTCCGGACCTTCTCCAAGATGTACGGCCTGGCCGGTCTCCGGATCGGATACGGTCTGTCGACGCCGGAAGTGGTCGAGGCGATGAATCGCGTCCGGCTTCCGTTCAATACCAACAGCCTGGCCCAGTCTGCGGCCCTGGCGGCTTTATCGGACGAGACCCACGTGGCTCGAAGCCTTCGGGTCAACCGCGAGGGGCGGCGTTACCTGTCCGAATCGTTCAAGGCCCTTGACCTGAGATTTTTTCCGAGCCAGGCCAACTTTATCTATGTCGATACCGGCCGGAAGGGTGAGGCCGTGTACGAAAAGCTTCTGAGAAAAGGCGTGATCGTCCGTCATATCCAGGGATCGTGGTTGCGGATTTCGATCGGCCGGCCGGCCGAGAACCGGCGGTTTGTGAAAGCGCTGGCCGACGTCTTGAAAACGAAGTAAAACTATTTACCAGCTCGCAAAGCGAGCGAGAGGGGGAGGCTCCATCCGGCTTTGCCGGCCTGCATGCTGCGGTTCGCAGCAGACATGTGGAGGGGGCGACGCTAGCCCCGATCAAATGAGAAAGGGAGTTCCATGATTATTGTCTTGAAACCGAACGCCACCGAGAAAGAGATCAACCATATTATCGACAAACTGAAAGAGTACGGCCTCAAGCCCCACGTCTCCCGAGGCGAGGAGCGCGTCATCATCGGAGCGATCGGGGATGAGCGCCAACTGGCCAGTCAGCCGCTGTCCATCTTCCCAGGCGTCGAGAAGGTGATGCCGATTCTGTCTCCGTACAAGCTGGTCAGCCGCGAATTTAAAAAGGCCGATTCCGTGGTGGAGGTGAACAAGAACGTCAAGATCGGCGGGAAGAAGGTTCATGTGATGGCCGGTCCCTGCGCCGTCGAAAAACAGGATCTGCTGATCCATATCGCGCAACAGGTGAAGGAGGCCGGGGCGACGATCCTTCGCGGCGGCGCCTTCAAGCCGCGGACCTCGCCTTACAGCTTTCAGGGCCTCGAGGAGAAAGGCCTGGAGTTTCTCGTGGAGGCCAGGAAAAAGACCGGGCTTCCGATCGTGACCGAGGTGGTGGACCCTCGCGACGTGGCGCTGGTGGCCGAGCATGCCGACATCCTCCAGGTCGGCGCGCGAAACATGCAGAACTTTCGGCTGCTGACCGAGGTGGGAGCCTATGACAAGCCGGTGCTGCTGAAGCGGGGCCTGTCGGCCACGATCAAGGAGTTCCTGCTCTCGGCCGAGTACATCATGGCGCGGGGCAATCATAAGGTGATCCTTTGCGAACGGGGGATCCGGACGTTTGAGACCGCCACCCGAAACACCCTCGATCTGTCCGCAGTACCGGTGATCAAGGGCTTGAGCCACCTGCCGATCATCGTGGATCCCAGCCATGCGACCGGCCGGTGGGAGCTGGTCGTTCCCCTCGCGCGGGCGGCCGTGGCGGCCGGCGCGGACGGCATCATGGTGGAGGTCCATCAAAATCCGGAAGAGGCCCTCTGCGACGGTGAGGAGTCGATCAAGCCGAATAAGTTCAAGACCATGATGGGCGAGATTCGGAAGATTGCCGATGCGATTGGCCGCGAAATCTAGTAAGGGCACGGCGCGCCGTGCCCCTTATATGATGATGTCCAAAAAACGCTTGTTCCGAAAGATCGTCATCGTGGGAGTCGGTCTGATCGGCGGGTCCCTCGGGATGGCCGCCCGAAAGAAACGCCTGGCGGACATGATCATCGGTGTAGGACCCCGCGCCGATGAGTTGAGACGGGCGGTTGCGCGGAAGGCGGTTGATCGGTACGAAACGGATTTCCGGAAGCTTGAAAAGGCGGTTCATAAAGCGGACCTGGTGATCCTGGCCACACCGGTGGGACAATTGGAGGCCGTGTCCCGCGAGTTGGCCCCCTGCCTTTCGGAAGGAACCGTCGTCACGGATGTGGGCAGCGTCAAAGGCTACCTGGTCCGTCATCTGGAAGAACGGTTTTCCCCCGATCCCTCGAATCGGTCGCCCTTTGTGGGGGGGCATCCGATCGCAGGCCATGAAAAATCCGGCATCGAGGCGGCCTCGGCGAATCTGTTCACGGGTGCCCTCTGCATTCTGACGCCGACCGACCGCACCTCTCCCGAGGCTTTCAAAAAAGTTCAACGGTTCTGGGAGGCGATCGGGGTCAAGACCGTTTCGATGGATCCCGACGCGCACGATCGGATCTTGGCCGTTGTGAGCCATCTGCCGCATCTGATCGCGTACGCCCTGGTCAATACCGCTCTCGAACTTCAGTCCAAGAGCGGCGATCTCCTGTCCTACTCGGCGGGCGGCTTCCGGGATTTCACCCGCGTGGCATCCAGCTCCCCCGAGATGTGGCGGGACATCTGCATGGCCAACCGGGAAAATCTGTTGGCCGTCATCGAGGCCTATGAGAAAACCCTGGACCGATTTAAGCGGCTCTTGGTTGAGGGCCATGCGGAAGGACTTCGTCGCGAATTTGAACGAGCCAAAACGGCGAAGGAAAAATTCAATTGAGATGAAATCGGTCGCGGTCAGAAAAAGTCGGGGGATTCGGGGAACGATCTCGGCGCCCGGAGATAAATCGATCACCCACCGCGCGATCATCCTGGGCTCGCTCGCGCGCGGGACCACGGTGGTCAACGGATATCTGCCTTCCGAGGACTGTCTGCATACCGTCTCGGCCTTCCGTTCGATGGGCATTTCCATCGAAGAAGTCCAAACGGCCGGTGGTCCACTGCGGATCGACGGGAAAGGGCTTCACGGCCTTTCCGAACCGTCGGCCGTCTTGGATTTGGGAAATTCCGGCACGGGGCTGAGGCTTCTGACCGGCGTCCTGGCCGGCCAGGATTTTTTTTCGGTCTTGACCGGAGACGAATCGCTGCGGCGTCGACCCATGCGGCGGGTGGTCGATCCACTCCGGCGGATGGGGGCCGAAATCAACGGTCGGGAGGGTGGAAATTTGGCGCCGTTGGGCGTTCGGGGACGGCGGCTGAAAGGCATCGCCTATGCTTTACCGGTAGCCAGCGCGCAGGTCAAGTCGGCCCTGCTTCTGGCCGGATTGCTGGCGGAGGGCCGAACCGTCTTGACCGAACCGCTGCCGTCTCGCGATCATACCGAGCGGATGTTTCGCGGGCTTGGGATTTCCGTTGAGATCAAAGGGGCGGAACTTTCGCTGGAACCGCCGTCTGAATTTGCCGGCTGTGAAATCGATGTCCCGGGGGATTTCTCATCCGCTGCTTTTTTTATCGTGGCCGCCACGATTGTGAAAGATTCGGAGCTGGTGATCCGCCATGTGGGCGTCAATCCCACGCGCACCGGTCTTCTAAATCTGCTTTCCGAAATGGGGGCCGAGATCCGTATCGAGAACCGCCGCGAGGTCAATCAGGAACCGGTCGCGGATCTGGTGGTGCGGTCGCGGCCGCTCAAGGGGATCCCGATTCGGCCCGAGAGCGTGCCGAAGACGATCGATGAATTTCCGATCCTGTGCGTCGCCGCGGCCGTGGCGGAGGGCGAGACCGTCGTCCGGGGCGCGGAAGAGCTTCGCGTGAAGGAAACGGACCGGATCCAGGCCATCGTCCGCGAGCTTTCCAAACTGGGCGTCGACCTGAAAGAACTTCCGGATGGGCTGGTAATCCGGGGGGGCCGAAAACTTTCGGGGGCCCGGTGTCTGAGCTACGGCGATCACCGCATCGCAATGGCCCTGGCCATCGCCGGTCTGGTCGCCGAGGGCGAGACCGTGGTGGAAGGGACCGAATGGATCGAGACCTCCTTTCCCGGCTTCGAACGGCTCCTCCGGTCGGTCGGACAGTAAGGACGGGTGCCGAATTATGAGGCTGCTCAAAACGTCCCGGCTGCGAGGCCGCAGGGCCGAGGCGACCGGAGCGTACGAAACAGGTACGTGAGGATCGCCGAGGGCCGAGAAACCGCACCGCACGGCGACAGCGGCGCGGAATATAATCAATCAGCGCCGAAGGCGCGACTTTTCGGTTCGCCGTCTTCGGCAACAAAGCAGATGGGCGTTTTCAGCAGAAACATCATCATCGCGATCGACGGTCCGGCCGGCTCGGGCAAAAGCAGCGCCGCCCGATTGCTGGCGAAGACGCTGGGCTATCTTTATCTGGACACCGGCGCCCTCTACCGTGCGGTGGGATGGAAGGCGTTGAAGGAAGGGGTGAGCGTTCAGGATGAAGAGGTCCTCGCAAAGTTATGTTCGCGGCTGAAATTGACGGTCAGGCCCGCCGGTGACGGGATGAAGATCTATGTGGACGGACGCGACATCACGGGCGCGATCCGAACGCCGGACGTGAGCCGGGCCGCCGCGGCCGTGGCCGTGGTGGCGGCGGTCCGCCATCGGTTGCTGGGAATCCAGCGCCGGATGGGGAAAAAAACCGGCGCGCACGGCGGCATCGTGGTGGAGGGTCGCGATATCGGAACGGTGGTGTTTCCTGAAGCAACGGTGAAGTTCTTCTTGAACGCTTCTCCGGAGGTTCGTGTGAAGCGCCGGTATCAGGAGCTCCGGCAGCAGGGAATGCCGGTCGATCTGACCGTGACCCGGCAAGAGATCGACACACGGGACCTGAAAGACTCCAGCCGGGAGATTGCGCCGCTCAAGGTGGCGGAAGACGCGATCCGAATCGACTCGACCGGCTTGACATTGGACGGCGTGGTTTCGACGATGTTGGAAACGATACAGCAGAAAGCGGGCTTGAAACGATGAGGGGCCGGTTCTATTGCGGTCCGGTTGATCGTTGATATGCTGTACGCAATCTCCCGTGCGCTTGTGAAAATATTGGGGCGGCTCCTGTTGCGATTGCGAGTGATCGGAGCGGAGCACATCCCCAAAACCGGACCGGCTCTGATCGCCGCAAATCATGTGAGTTACCTGGATATTCCGCTTCTCGGCGTCATGATCGACCGGCCGCTTCATTTCATGGGGAAGGCCAGTCTGTTTCGCGGTCGTTGGGTCGGGTGGCTTTATCGGAAACTGAACGGTTTCCCGATTAAAAAAGGGGCCCGCTCACGGGTCGGATTGATGGAGGCCGTCCACCGGCTCAAGCAAGGCCACTGCGTGGTGATGTATCCGGAGGGTGGTCGAAGCGTCAGCGGTCGGCTCCAGCATCCGATGCCGGGGATCGGGATGATCGTGGCCATGAGCGGGGCGAAAGTGATTCCGGTCTATGTGGCCGGAACCGACAAGGTGCTCCCGGTGGGCGCCTGGATGATTCGGATCCATCCGGTGACGGTGTTGATCGGCGAACCCCTCGATTTCACGGAGCAAGTCCGGAAGGAAAACGGGAAGGAACTTTATCTTCAGATCAGCCGCACCGTGATGGAACAGATCATGAAGTTGGAGGCTCAGGCCACGGGTAAACCGGTGCAAAAGATCGATTCCGTACCGGATGCGGCCGTGAAGGGTGAAAATAATTAAAGTAGTGACAAATCATGAAAAAGTATAGTACAATGCGCATTCAGTTTTTCTAGGAAACAAATTATAATCCAATCGAACGGATCGAACGGAAAGGGGACACAGACAGCATGACGTTTTCGGAAGACGCACCGATCACCAACACGGCAGGGGCGCCCAATGAAGAGCTCCCGATGAATATGCACGCCCTCTATGAGGAGTCGTTCAAGAATTTAAAGGAAGGAGGGGTCGTCGAGGGGACGGTGGTTGCCATCCAACAGGCCGGCGTGGTGGTGGATATCGGTTACAAATCCGAGGGACTGATCCCCGCCAGTGAGTTCAGCTCGACCGAGATCGCGGCCCTGAAGGTCGGGGAACAGATCCAGGTTTATCTGGAGGAGCGTGAGGACAACGAGGGGAACCTCATTCTTTCCAAGGAGAAGGCGGCCAAGATGAAGGTCTGGGAAGTCTTGGAGAAGTCCTTCGAAAAAGAAGAGGTCGTCGAGGGCAAGATGGTCTCAAAAGTCAAGGGCGGGATGATGGTGGATATCGGGGTCAAGGCCTTCCTGCCGGGTTCGCAGATCGACCTTCATCCGGTCCGGGACCTAGATTCCCTGATCGGCAAAACCTTTCCGATGAAGATTATCAAGATGAACCACCGCCGGGGCAACATCGTTGTGTCCCGTCGCGTGCTGTTGGAGGAGTCCCGAGACAAGAAACGCCGAGCCGCCATGGCGACGCTGGAAGACGGGCAGCTCATCGATGGGATGGTCAAGAACATTACGGAGTACGGGGCTTTTATTGATCTGGGCGGGATCGACGGTCTGCTCCATATCACGGACATGTCCTGGGGGCGCGTGAACCATCCCTCCGAGATTTTGTCGGTGGGCGACCGGATCGGTGTGGTCGTCCTTAAATATGACAAAGAAACCGGCCGCGTTTCTCTGGGACTCAAGCAAAAGACGCCGGATCCCTGGGGACGGGTGGAGGAGAAATACCCCGTCGGGACTCGGGTCAAAGGGAAAATCGTGAGCATCACGGATTACGGAGCCTTTGTGGAGCTTGAGGCCGGCATCGAGGGCCTGGTTCATATCTCGGAGATGTCCTGGAGTCACGAGGTCCGCCATCCTTCCAAACTGGTTTCGGTCGGGGACCATGTGGAGGTGGTTGTCCTGATGGTGGACCGGGAGAACCGCAAGATCTCGCTGGGCATGAAGCAGGTGACGCCGAATCCGTGGAGCGCGGTCGAGGGCAAATATCCGGTCGGGAGCCGGATCACCGGCAAGATCAAGGGACTGACCGACTTCGGCGCGTTTGTGGGACTGGAGGAAGGGATCGACGGGCTGATCCATATTTCGGACATGTCCTGGACCAAACGTCTTACCCATCCCTCCGAGTTGTTCAAAAAAGGTCAGCCGGTCGAGGCGGTGGTTCTCAAAGTGGACAAAGAAAAAGAGCGCCTGTCGCTCGGCTACAAGCAGCTTCAATCCGACCCGTGGGAGACCGGTATCGCCGAGAAATACCATGTCGGCGATGTGGTGAAGTGCCGGATCGTCAAGGTGACGGATTTTGGCGTCTTCGTCGAGCTGGAGGACGGAGTCGAAGGGCTGATCCATGTCAGTGAAACGGGCATCGAACCGTCTTCCCGAATCAGCGATGCCATGCAGGTCAATGATGTCATTCGAGCCCAGATCATCAAGATGGACCTTACGGAACGCAAGATTGCTTTGAGCATCAAGGCCTATAAGAGCGAGCAGGAACGCGCCCAGAAAAAGGATAAGAAGTAAAAACGGTGCAGGTGATGAAAAGGCATCCGTTGATCGTCGGCTTGGTTCTGTTGGCCGTCCTGGCCGTCCTTTTCTTTTTTGTGACCTATTCCGCCACCCTCATGCAGGCCGGCGGCGGCTTCCTTGAAGACCGGATCGCCCTGGTCAAAATCGAGGGCGTCATCCTCGATTCTTCCGACACGATCGAAGAACTCCGTCGATACCATAACAGCTCCGGGATCAAGGCCATCATCCTCCGGATCAACAGCCCCGGCGGCGGGGTCGTTCCCTCGCAGGAAATCTACGAAGAAGTGAAAAAAATCCGCGAGGAAGGCCAAAAGAAAGTGGTGGTTTCGATGGGGACGGTCGCGGCTTCCGGGGGGTATTACATCGCCAGCGCCTCGAACCGAATCGTGGCCAATCCGGGCACGCTGACGGGGAGCATCGGCGTGATCATGGAGTTGGCCAATGTGGAGGGGTTGTTTAAGAAGATCGGCGTGGAGAGCGTCGTGATCAAGAGCGGGCGGAACAAGGACATCGGCTCTCCCTTCCGCAAGATGAAGCCGGAGGAGCGGGCGATTCTGCAACGCTTGATGGACGATGTCCATGACCAGTTTATCCAGGCGGTGGCCGAGGGACGGGGGTTGGCGGAAGATCGGGTTCGCGAGATGGCGGACGGAAGCGTCTTCACCGGACGGCAGGCCAAAGAGCTCGGGCTGGTGGATGACATTGGAGATCTTCAGGATACCATCCGCGTCACGGCCGATCTGGTCGGAATCAAAGGGGAGCCCCGGATCGTGGAGTCCCGAAAACGGGTCTCGATATTGGATCTGTTCCGGGACCAGTTCCTGGGCCGGTTGCCCAGCATGCAACTGCCCCAGGCCGGCGTTTCAATGAAATATCTTCTGGTGTTTTAAATTGATCCTTGTCCAAGTTTATTCACGAGGAGAGCAGAGATGACCAAAGCTCAGTTGATCGAAACGATGTCCCAGAAAGTGACCCACCTCACGAAACGTCAGACCGAGATGATCGTCAACACGATCTTCAACAGCATACGGCAGTCGCTGGCCAACGGGGACAAGATCGAGATCCGCGGCTTCGGGAGCTTTAAGCTCCGCCAACGGCGCATGCGGGAAGGCCGGAATCCCAAGACCGGCACCCAGGTCCATGTCCCGGCCAAGCGCGTGCCGTTCTTCAAGGCCGGAAAAGAACTGAAAGAGATTGTAAATAGTTAATCAAACCGGCAGGAAAGCGAGAGCGCTTTTTCAAGCCGATGGATGTATTCCCGACGGGAGATTTCGACCGCGCCGAAGCGCTTCAAGTGCGTCGTCGTGAACTGGACGTCGAACAACCGATAGCCCCGCTCCTTCAATCGGTTCAGGAGAAACACCAGGCAGACTTTTGAAGCATCGCGCACAATCGTAAACATCGATTCGCCCATGAACGCCCCGCCCAGGCTCACGCCATAAATCCCGCCCGCCAGTTTCCCTTCGTGATAGGCTTCGACCGAGTGGGCTTTGCCCAGACGATGCATCGCCGTGTAGGCGGCCATGATCTCCCCGCTGATCCAGGTCTCCTCTCGATTCGCACAGCCTCGTATGACCCCGTCAAAATCGCGGTTGACGGTGATTTCAAACTTCGGCCGACGGATCGTCCGGCCCAAACGCCGAGGGATGTGGGACCGTTCCAGATCGATGATCGTCCGCGGATCGGGCGAGTACCAATGAATCCGTCCATCCTCATCCGCCATCGGAAAGATACCTCGGCGGTAGGCTTCTTCAAGCAGTTCGGGCGGGATGGCCTGGGACATGAATCACGCCGCCTTCAGCGCGCCGATCAGATCGAGAATCGCCTTCTTCCCGTCGGCGAAGTACATCAACGTGTTGTCGGCGGCGAACAGGGGATTGGGAATCCCGGCGAAACCGGGACTCAAGCTGCGCTTGATCACGACCACCGTCCTGGCCTTATCCACATTCAGGATCGGCATGCCGGCGATCGGACTCGACGGATCGGTCCGCGCCACCGGGTTGACCACGTCATTGGCGCCGATCACCAGCGCGACGTCGGTCTGCTCGAACGCGGGGTTGATCTCGTCCATCTCTTTGAGTTTATCGTAGGGGATGTCGGCCTCGGCCAGCAGCACGTTCATATGGCCAGGCATCCGTCCGGCGACGGGATGAATCGCGAACGCCACCTCCGCGCCGCGACTTTCCAGCAAAATGGCGAGGTCGCGGACGGCATGCTGGGCCTGGGAGACGGCCATCCCGTATCCGGGAACGATCACAACGCGACGGGCCGTGTCCAGCAACGAGGCGATCTCTTCGGCCGTGGCCGCTTTCACCTTTCCTCCGTAAACCTGGTCGGCCGTCGGGCCGACGGCCGGCGCGATACCCATCCCGCCGAACAGAACGTTGGCGAGCGACCGGTTCATCGCCTTGCACATTAAAATAGACAGCACGAAACCGGAGGCCCCGTCCAGCGTGCCGGCGATGATGAGAATGGTGTTCGAGATCACAAATCCGGTGGCCGCGGCCGCCAAACCGGCATAGGAATTCAGCAGAGAAATGACCACCGGCATGTCCGCCGCGCCGATCGGCAGGACCAAGAGGATTCCGAATACGAGGCCCAGACCCACCAAGAGATAGAACAGAGGGCCCGCGGCCGGGACGGCGATGAGGTAGAACCAGATCCCCAACAGGAAGGCGAAGAGCGCGACGTTCGAGGTGTTTTGACCCCGGTAGGTGATCAGCGACCCGGTGATCAGTTCCTGGAGCTTGGAAAACGCCATCAGGCTTCCGGTGACCGTCAGGGCTCCCATCATGACTTCAAAACCGATCGCGGTCATCTTGATCGGGCCGAGTTCCGATCCGTGCCGATGGTACTCGGATATTCCGACGAGGGTCACAGCCAGGGCCCCAAAGGCATGGGACAGGGCGGTTCGCTGCGGCATGGCGGTCATCGGCGTCCAGAGCGCGATTCCGACCCCGATCATGGACCCGATCACCATTCCGGTGATGATCCATTGATAGCGGATGATCTCGTGATGGAAAAGCGTCCCCACAATCGCCAGGGCCATCCCGATCTCGGCCAGGAACATCCCGCGTCGGGCGGTCCTCGCGGAGTTCAGATCTTTAAGCCCCAGGATGAACAGGATCGAAGCGACCAGATAGGCCCATTGGATGAAGGCGCTTGCGGTCATCGCCGGTTTTTATCCTTCTTGAACATCTTCAGTATCCGGTCGGTGATGAGGAACCCTCCCACGACATTCGTCATGGCCGAGACCACCGCGATGAATCCCAGGATGGTACTCACGGTGCCATAGTCGGACCCTGCGGTGACCAGCGCGCCCACCACCGAGATCGCGGAGATGGCATTGGTGGCGGACATGAGCGGCGTGTGGAGCAGCGGCGGGACCCGTGAGATCACCTGATAGCCCACAAAGGCGGCCAGCACGAAGATCGTGAGTAATGCGATCGAAATATCCATCAGCGTTCCTTTCTATTTTTAGGGGCTAGCGTCGCCCCCTCCACCGGCAGAGCCGGATGGAGCCTCCCCCTCTCGCTCGCTTCCGCTCGCTGGGTGACCACCGCCGGCCAATGCGGCCGTCGGTCCCAAAAGCTCCCGAACCCGTGAGTGCACCACCTCCCCGTTCCGGGCCACGAGCGTTTCGCGGATGATGGCGTCCTGTGCGTCAAGACGAAGCTGGCCTTCCTTCACGATGTGGGTCAGAAACGCCGAGATATTTTTGGCGTACAGCTGGCTGGCGTGATAGGGAACCGTTGCGGCGAGGCGGACCGGTCCGATAATCGTCACGCGGTGGGCCGTAACGGTCCGGCCGGGCTGCGTCAATTCGCAATTGCCCCCGTTCTCGGCGGCCAGATCGATGATCACCGAGCCGGGGGCCATGCCGGATACCATCGCCCCGGTTAGCAGCACCGGCGATCGTTTGCCGGGAATCGCCGCGGTGCAAATGACCACATCGCTTCCGGCCACGACGCGGGCCATGGTCTCGCGCTGCCGACGGTAAAACGATTCATCCATAGCCTTGGCATAACCGCCTTCGGACTCCGTGCCGGAAGTGTCCAGGGACAGCTCCACGAACTTCGCCCCCACGCTCTGAACCTGCTCTTTGACGGCGGGGCGAACATCGTACGCCTGCACGACCGCACCCAGCCGGCGCGCGGTCGCGATCGCCTGCAGCCCCGCCACCCCGGCGCCGATCACGAAGGCGCGGGCCGGGTTGACGGTTCCGGCGGCCGTCATCAACATCGGAAACATTCGGGGCAGCGCCTCGGCCGCGAGCAGCACCGCTTTGTATCCGGCGATGGTCGCCATCGAACTCAAGACGTCCATGCTCTGCGCCCGGGTGATTCGGGGCAGGAGTTCCAGGGCGAACACGACGGCGCGCCGTTCGGCCAGATCTTTTACGGCCTTGGGAGAGGAAAGCGGATCCTGCAATCCAATAAGGATCTGGTCGGGGCGTACGTGGTTGAGGTCGGCGCGGCCGGCCTCCGGGTTGGCTCCGAGGCCGAGGACTTGGAGAATGATATCGGCCGAGCGGAATAAGTCGGTGCGTCCCGCGATGATCTGTGCACCTTTTTCTTGGTAGGCCACGTCCAAAAAGCCGGCCGCCTCGCCGGCCCCGACCTCAATCGAGATTTGGAGCCCGGCTTTGATGAGGGCGGCCGCGACGGCGGGAACAAGGGCGACACGCCGCTCGCCCGGAAAGGTTTCTTTGGGGACTCCGATGATCATCGAGGAGTTACTATACCAGTGCTGTGTCGCAGAGGTCAAACCTCTGAAAAGGCCCCGGACCTCCGTCCTGAACGGAATCTTGAATGGTCCTTTAAGACCCCGGGGGGAGAGATCGGAACGGGTCAAAGAAATAATTGCCTTGACATTCTATAAATCTTTGTTTTATATTACATTATCCTGCCACCATGCACAACGTTGTATTACGTTGCGGCTTCATCTGTATTAGTATGTGTTTGTACAGCGTGGAGATGGGGAAATGGCACGGTTTTCTCTTCTCGAATCTTCCTGTTCATCGATGGATTCTTGTCCTACCGGCCGCCCCCTCTTATGCTATCGGCGGGTGAATCGATGACCCTTCCAGATCACCCTCGTCTCATATCTTCGCTCAAACGCTTTTCAAAATTCGCAAGTGGCATCGTCATTTTTATCGGCGGCCTTGCGCTCGTCGGCTGGATGTTCGATATCGAAGTTCTTACAAGCGGTCTTCCCGGTTTGGTGGCCATGAACCCTGCCACGGCGCTCGCCTTTATTCTGTCCGGCGTGTCGTTGGGACTGTACTGGCTCGTGCTGAACGAAGTTCCGCCGCAGGAAAGGTAGACGGCCATGACGATCCCTCTTCGTGTTTTGATCGTCGAAGATTCGGTGGACGATACAGATCTGCTGCTTCGGGAATTGCGGCTCGGCGGTTACGAGCCGACCCATGAGCGCGTCGAGACACCCGAAGCCATGAACGCGGCACTGGACCAACAAATGTGGGATATCGTCTTCGGAGATTACTCCATGCCGCACTTCAACGGCATGGCGGCCTTGAAGTTATTGAGGGAGAGAGGGCTCGATCTGCCCTTTATTTTTATATCGGGGACGATTGGTGAAGATACCGCGGTGGCTTCGATGAAGGCCGGCGCAAACGACTACGTGATCAAAGGCAACCTGAAGCGCCTCCTTCCGGCGGTCGACCGTGAACTGAAGGAAGCCGCGGTGCGGCGCGAGCACCGGCAGGCCGAAGAAACGATCCGGTACCTGGCCTATTACGATCCCCTCACCGGCCTTCCCAATCGGACTTCGCTCCTAGACCGGCTGCACCTTGCGATTACGGAAGGGTCGGGCCAAAAAAAATCCGTCGCTCTTCTATTAATGGATTTGGACCACTTCAAGGAGGTCAATGATACGCTAGGGCATCATCGCGGCGATATTCTGTTGCAGCAGGTCGGATCGCGACTGCGGGCCGTGTTGAGGCCATCCGATCTCGTCGCGCGTCTGGGGGGGGATGAGTTTGCGGTGTTGCTGCCGTTGGCGTCATCCCAGCATGCGGCCCAAGTGGCCCAGAAGATCCTGGAGGCGTTGGAGCCGCCCTTTATGATTGACGGGTTGCCCGTTGCGGTTGAAGCCGGTGTCGGTATTGCAGTCTGTCCCGATCACGGAACGAATCCGAACAGCCTGATGCAGCGGGCCGATGTGGCGATGTACGCGGCGAAGCAGACCGGCAGCGGCTACATCGTTTATGATACCCACTATGACCGGCACAGTCCCCGCCGACTGTCGCTGATCGGAGAATTGCGCCAGGCCATCGAGCGGGACCAGCTTTTTCTACACTTCCAGCCGAAGATCGACCTGAAAACCCGTCGGGTCATCGGGGTCGAGGCGTTGGTGCGATGGCGGCATCCCGAGCATGGGTTCGTCCCGCCGGATCAATTCATCGAGCCGGCGGAGCAGACCGGGCTGATCAAGCCGCTGACGCTGTGGATCTTCAATGCGGCGCGGCGGGAAGGGTTGATGTGGCAGCAGGCCGGGATCCACCTTTCAATGTCGGTGAACCTATCGGCTCGGAACCTTCATGATCCGCACTTTCCGGACCAGATCTCCGAGATCCTTCAAACCACGGGCGGGAAGCCGGATGAGCTGGAACTGGAGATTACCGAGAGCGCGATCATGAATGATCCGGCCCGTGCGTTGGAAGCGATCACGCGGCTCCGGGCGATGGGTATCCGGTTTGCGATCGACGATTTCGGAATCGGCTATTCCTCGCTGGCCTATCTTAAACGATTGCCGGTGGACGCGATCAAAATCGACAAGTCGTTCGTGATCAACATGATCGAAAATCAAAACGATGCCGTGATCGTTCGTTCCACGATCGACCTGGCCCACAATCTGGGCCTTAAGGTGATCGCGGAGGGCGTGGAGAAACAGGATATCTGGGATCGGCTGTCGGCCCTGGGCTGTGATGCCGCACAGGGCTATTACATGAGCCGCCCGATGCCGGCCGAGGAACTCACCCGCTGGTTGTCCGACTCGCCGTATGGTTTGAATTGCCGTGCCGTATGATCGGCCTAAAACTTGACTTTCATCATCCGAGGATATAATGCTACTCCATCGGTAAATACCTTCGGATCATCAAGCGAATTGTTCTCTTGCCGTTGGGGTTCGGCTTTATACGGATTCAAACCGTTCTGTTGAAGGTCGGCGAATGCTTTTGGAGGGTTAAACCATGCCCCTTCAAGGTGATCCTCATCTCTTCATTCAGGTTCTCTTCGAGAATTGCAAGCATCGTCGTCATCCTGAGCCGAAGTCATCGGCTGACGCTTTGGCATCCCGTATCATCCCAACCCCATATAAAAAAATGCTCAACGAGGTGGAAACCATACGGGCTTCCTCATTCCGCTGTTGACTCGATGGGAACGGGTATGGACCCGAAGAATGCACTTCGCTACGCATGGCAACCCTATGTCGTTGCCATAGCCCTTATCGCTGCGGCTGCCGCACTGCGGCTATGGCCACTGCAAGCTCTCGGAGTGCGCCTTGCCTGGCTGACGTTCTATCCGGCCGTAGTGGCCGCGGCTCTCTACGGGGGCTTTTCTGCTGGCTTGCTGGGGACATTTCTCAGCTGTCTCACCCTACTATATTTATTGCCAGCATTCGTTGACCAACCCTTCATCCGAGATTCCGTTGACTGGTTGGGCCTGGCGGTCTTCTTCATAACGTGCACGATGATCTCATCCGTCGCCGAGGCGATGCGTCGCGCCCAGGCACGAGCGAAGCAGGCCAAGGAGCAACTCAAAACCGCCAACCGCAAGTTGGAAGCGGCCAACAAAGAGTTGGAGGCCTTCAGCTATTCCGTCTCTCACGATCTGCGCGCGCCGCTCCGAAGCATTGATGGTTTCAGCCAGGCACTGCTGGAGGATTATTCCGAAAAGCTGGACGTGGAAGGGAAGGACCACCTTCAGCGCGTGCGCGCGGCCACCCGGCGCATGGCCCAGCTCATTGACGACATGCTCAATCTCTCCCGCGTGACGCGCTCCGAGATGCAGCGCGAGAAAGTGGATCTGAGTACGCTGGCGCAAACGATCGCCGCGGAATTGAAAAAGACGCAGCCCGAACGTCACGTGACATTCGTCATTGCGCCCGGGCTGGTCGCGGAGGGGGATGCGCGGCTGCTTCGGGCCGTCCTGGAGAACCTGTTTTCCAACGCCTATAAGTTTACGCGAAAGCAGCCCCAGGCTAAAATCGAGTTCGGTCTGACACGGCAGGATGGACAACCGGTCTATTTCGTGCGCGACAACGGCGCCGGCTTAGACATGGCCTATGCGGACAAGCTGTTCGGGGTGTTTCAGAGGCTGCACGGGATTGCCGAGTTTGAAGGCACCGGAATCGGGCTCGCCACCGTTCAACGGATCATCCATCGCCACGGCGGGCGCATCTGGGCCGAGGGCGCGGTGGAAAAAGGAGCCACGATCTACTTCACCCTGTAACGGTAAAGGAGAAACGGGATGGCCGAGAAAATCATTCTGCTGGTGGAAGACAATCCGGATGACGAGGCCTTGACCGTCCGCGCGCTCAAAAAACATCACATCACGAGCAAGATCGTCGTGGCCCGTGACGGCGCCGAGGCGTTGGACTATCTGTTCGGCGCCGGCGCCCATGCCGGCCGTGATACGAGCCGGATGCCCGTCTTGATCTTTCTGGATTTACAACTGCCGGGGATCAACGGCATCGAGGTCTTGAAGCGGATCCGAGGCAACCACCGGACGAAATTCATTCCGGTCGTGATCCTGACCGGCTCGGCGGAGGACCGGCACGTCGCCGAGAGCTATCGGGTCGGCGTCAACAGCTTCATTCAAAAGCCGGCCGAATTCAAGGCCTTTGCCGAGGCGGTCTGGCAAATCGGGCATTACTGGCTCATGATCAACCGGCCGGCCCCGGCGGCGGGGTCTTAAATGAGCATTCCAATTCGGGTTTTAATCGTTGAGGATTCCGAAGACGACGCGATGCTTCTGGTCCAGGAACTCCGGCGGGAAGGCTATGACCCGACGTATGAGCGGGTGGATACGCCGGAAGCCATGACGGCGGCGCTGGACCGGCAAACTTGGGAAATCGTTTTTTGTGACTACACCATGCCCCATTACAGCGGCACATCGGCGTTGAAGTTGCTGAGGGCGCGGGATCCGGATATTCCCTTTATCTTTGTCTCCGGCACGATCGGCGAGGATGCGGCAGTGGAGGCCATGAAGAACGGGGCAAACGACTACATCATGAAAGACAATCTGAAACGTCTGATTCCGGCCATCAAGCGGGAATTGCGCGAAGCGGAGATGCGGCGGTCGCATGCGCTTGCGGAGGAGACGATTCAGCACATGGCCTTTTACGACACGCTGACCGGCCTTCCGAATCGTAACATGCTCTACGACCGCCTGCTCAACGCCATCCGGACCGGCGGTGATAAAGGCAGACCGATGGCGCTGCTGCTCATGGATCTGGACCATTTCAAGGAGATCAACGACACGCTGGGCCATCATCGCGGCGACGTCTTGTTGCAACAGGTCGGGTCGCGCCTGCAAGGGGCATTGAGGCCGACCGATATCGTCGCGCGTCTGGGCGGAGATGAATTCGCCGTGATGCTTCCGTTGTCCGGATCGGGCGACGCCGCGCTGGTTGCAAAGAAGATCCAAAAGGCGTTGGAGCTGCCCTTTATGATCGAGGGACTGCCCGTTGCGGTTGAATTCAGTATCGGGGTCGCGCTCTATCCCGATCACGGGGCGAATCCGGACAGCCTGATGCAGCGGGCCGATGTCGCCATGTACGCGGCCAAGACGACCGGCGAGGGGTACCTCCTTTACGAAGCCCGACATGACCGGCACAGCCCTCGCCGACTCGCGCTGATAGGCGAGCTGCGGTGGGCCATCGAAAGAAGCCAGTTATTGTTACACTACCAGCCCAAGATCAGCCTCAAGACCGGCCGCGTAATCGGGATGGAGGCGCTGGTCCGGTGGCAGCACCCGGAGCACGGCTTCATCCCGCCCGATCAGTTCATCGAGCCGGCTGAACGGACGGGGCTGATTAAGCCGCTTACGCGGTGGGTGTTTGATACGGCACAGAAACAGTGTCTTACCTGGCACCGGGCCGGTTACGAGTTCACGACGTCAATCAACCTGTCGGCCCGAAACCTGCACGATACGCAGCTTCCGGATGAACTCGCCGGGCTCCTTCGGGAATGCGGCGGGCGGCCGGACCGACTGCAACTGGAGATCACCGAGACCGCGATCATGGCCGATCCGGCCCGCGCGCTGGAGGCGATCACTCGGTTGCGGGCCATCGGTATTCGATTCTCGATTGATGATTTCGGGACCGGCTATTCCTCCCTGGGCTATCTCAAAAAGCTGCCGGTGGACGAGATCAAGATCGACCGGTCGTTTGTGATCAACATGGCGAAAGACCCGAGCGATGTCATGATCGTGCGCTCGACAATCGATCTCGCCCACAATCTGGGTCTGAAGGTCGTGGCCGAAGGGGTAGAGAATAAAGAGACCTACGATCGGTTGGGCAAGTTGGGCTGCGATGCCGCGCAGGGCTATTACATGGCCCGGCCGATGCCGGCCGAGAACCTTACCCGCTGGCTGGCCGAATCGCCGTGGGGGTTGAATTTAAGGTAAAGGGGAACGGGTATGAAGCCGGTCACGACGTTTCTGCGGATTTTGGTTGTTGTGGCCGTTGCAGAAGTCCTGGTGACGGGGATCTTTTGGGCCCTCAACATCCCGCGGGGCATGATCGCTGTGATGACCGATACGGTTCTGCTGACCGTGATTGGCGGCTCGCTCATCTATTTGTGGGTTGTTAAACCGGTCGGGCAAGAGCTTCGAGCCCGGGTGGAGGCGATCGACGCGGCCGGCGAGATGATCGTCATCACCGATCGAAATGGAGTGGTCGAATACGTCAATCCTGCCTTTGCCCGCACCACCGGCTATACCCCGGCTGAAATCATCGGCCGAAAACTGTCGCTGCTTAAATCCGGCAGCCACGATCAGGCCTTTTTTCGGTCTCTCTGGGAGACAATCTCGATACCGAGGGTATGGTCCGGCGAGATGATCAATCGTCGGAAGGATGGGACCCTGTATCCTGAGGAGCAGACCATTACACCGGTGACGGATGAGAAAGGGCGGGTCATCCGCTTCGTGGCGATCAAACGGGACATCACCGAGCGCAAAAAGACGGAGCAGGCGATTCAGCACATGGCCTATTATGACGCGCTGACCGGCCTACCAAACCGCACTATGCTCTACAACCATTTACTGAATGCCATTCGGGCCGACGCCGGTGAAGGCAAACCGCTTGCGTTGTTGCTCGCGGACATAGACCGTTTCAAAGAAATCAACGATACGTTGGGGCATGACCGAGGCGATGAGATTTTAAAGCAGGTGGGCCGGAGGTTGCGGGAGGCGATGTTTGAGCGGGACATCGTGGCGCGTCCGGGCGGGGATGAATTTTCGGTTCTGCTGCTGAATATGGCAAGTTCGAAGGATATCGACGTGGCGATTCAAAAGATACTGAAAGCGCTGGATCTGCCCTTTATGATCGAGAACCTTCCGATCCGGGTTGAGGCCAGCATCGGCGTCGCGCTTTATCCCGATCACGCTCAGGCGGCCGAGATCCTGTTTCGACGGGCCGACATTGCGATGCACAACTCCAAGCGGGCCGGAATCTCTTCTACCGTGTACGAACCGGCCCAGGACAAACACAGCCCGCAGCATCTCGCTCTGATGGGCGAGCTGCATTACGCCATCGAGCATAACGAGCTCCTCCTGTTCTATCAGCCCAAGATCAGCCTGAAGACCCGACACATCGTCGGGGTGGAGGCCCTGGTGCGTTGGAAACATCCGCACCGGGGCATGATCCCTCCGGATCAGTTCATTCTCCCAGCGGAGCAGACCGGGTTGATTCATCCACTGACGCGGTGGGTCCTGGCGGCCGGGATGCGCCAGTGCAAAGCTTGGCGCGACGTCGGAATGGAACTCACGGTCTCGGTCAATCTGTCGGCGCGGAACCTGCTGGACCCGAAACTTCCGGCCCAGGTGACCGAGCAACTTCAAGCGGCAGGGGTGAATCCCGACTGGATGAGGCTCGAGATCACCGAGAGCGCCATTATGTCGGATCCTGCGCATGCCCTGGACGTTCTGACGAGGCTTCATGAGATGGGCATCCGACTGTCGATCGATGATTTCGGGATCGGCTATTCCTCGCTGGTTTATCTTCAGAAACTTCCGGTGGACACGGTCAAGATCGACAAATCCTTCGTCATCAACATGACCAAAAGTCAAAACGACGCGGTGATCGTCCGCTCGACCATTGACCTGGCCCACAATCTCGGTCTCAAGGTTATTGCAGAGGGCGTGGAGAGCGAGGAAATCTGGAATCAGCTGTCGGCCTTGGGCTGCGATGCCGCGCAGGGCTATTACATGGCCCGGCCGATGCCGGCCGACGACCTCACGCGGTGGTTGCATGAATCACCGTGGGGTTTATCTCCGTCCACCGTGAACCCTCTGCCAGACCGCCATCTCACCTGATACTCGGTATATCCCCGGCCTTGACATCGATGAGTCAAAGTAGATAAGATAATGAGTGACCACTCACTCATTATGGGTTCAGCCCATGGCCCGTCCCCGCGCCAATCGAAAGGCCCTCATTCTGAAAGCCGCGATCAAGGTGTTCGCACGGCACGGCTTTGCCCGCGCTCGCACGGCGGCCATCGCGCGCGAGGCCCGCGTGGCCGAGGGCACGATCTACAACTACTTCAAGAGCAAAGACGATCTGATCCTCACGATTTTTGAGCAAACCTGGCGCGATCTGATCCAAGCCCTACGGGCGGCGCTTGATCCGATTCGAGATCCGATCCAGAAGTTGGCCGTGGTGCTGATGACGGTGCTGGATCTCTTCGAGGCGGACCCCATGCTGGCCGAAGTGTTCCTGGTCGAGCTCCGCCAGAGCGGAAAATGTTTTTCCAACCAGCCGATGTCCGTGATCCTGGAATTTCTCGACCTGCTCGAGGCCATCCTGAAAGAGGGGATCGCGCAGGGGGTGATCCGAAAAGACATCAACACCAAAATCGCCCGGGGGTTGCTGTTCGGCGCGGTCGAGAACATCGTTCTCGGCTGGCTCTTGCGCAAGACCCATCCGGACCTTTTTAAGAAAGAGAAACCCTACACGCTGGCCGAGGCGAAAGAGACCCTGATGAAATTGTTCGCAACCGGCTTTTTTGTTACGCCATCGCATCGGTAGGGGCGCACGGCCGTGCCCCCCCTACAAAACATAGGGAACCATTAAGATGCCCTCGATCGCGCGAAAAAATCTTTTTCACGACCGGACACGTTTCGCCATCACCCTGATCGGCATCACCTTCTCGGTCGTCCTGATCTTCACCACGATCGGGGTGTATCTCGGTTTCATGCAGGACGCCTCGTTTATTATGGAGTCGATCCCGGCCGATATTTGGATCACGTCAAAAAATCTTCAGAACTTTAATTTCGCCTGGCCGATTTCGGAGCGCAAGCTGGATCAGGTCAAAGAGGTGAAGGGTGTGGCCGAGGTCGAAAAGATGATCCACTCCTGGGGGGTGATGAAGCTGTTCAGCGGCGGGACGGAGCAGGTCGAGATCCTCGGCCTGGATCCCGAAGGGCCGCTGGGCTTTCCCTGGCCGCTGGCGGAGGGCCAGCCGACGGATGTGAAGGGAGGCGAGTTCGTGATCGTCGATCAATCCTCGGTCAAACGGTTGGGCCGGCTCAAGGTGGGGGACGTCCGCGAGATCAACGATTACCGGGTCAAGGTGGTCGGGCTGACGCGAGGACTCAAGTCGATCACGACCGCGCCCTATGTCATCACCTCCTACGACACGGCCGCGCTCTTCAATCCTTACTTCCGTGAGCCGGTTTTCATTCTGGTCAAAACGGTTCCCGGGCAATCGGTTGAAGAGGTCGCTCAGCGGATCCGGGAACACGTGAAGGACGTGGATGTCTACACGCAGGCCGGATTGAGCGCCAAGACCCGATGGTACTGGACCGTCGCCACCGGCATGGGGATGGGATTTCTGCTGACGGCCTTTGTGGGGTTTGTGGTCGGCATGGTGGTGGTCAGTCAGACAATCTACTCCTCCACCATCGAACACATCCGCGAATTCGGGACGCTCAAGGCCATCGGGGCGACGAACTGGACGATCTACAAAATTATCCTGGAGCAGGCGGCCGTGAATGCCGTCATCGGTTTTATCGTCGGTCTGGGGCTGGTGCTGTTGATCAAGAAGGGCTATGATGCGCTGGGGATCGCCATGCTGATTCCTCCGCCGTTGATGGGCGTCGTCTCGGTGCTCACGCTGGCGATGTGTCTTTCGGCCTCGATCATCTCGATCCGGAAGGTCAGGACACTCGATCCCGTGATGGTGTTCCGGGTATGAAGCGGCAGGGCTTGCCGCTTCCGGTGTTAAGGATGTGTTTGCAATGAGCGATTATGTATTGGAAGCCAAAGGGCTTCGCAAGGTCTACGTGGAAGGACCGGTGACGGTCGAGGCGGTGCGCGACGTGTCGCTTCAGGTCAAGCCCGGCGAAAGCGTCGCGATCATGGGCCCGTCCGGGTCCGGCAAGACGACGTTGCTCTCGATGATCGGCTGCATCCTTCGGCCGACCCGCGGCGAGGTGATCATCGAGGGCCGTCCGGTGCGGTGGGAGGAGGACGATCTGTCGCGGGTTCGTTTGGAATCGATCGGGTTTGTGTTTCAGAGCTTCAATCTGTTTTCGGCGCTGACCGCACTGGAAAATGTCGAGGTGGCCCTGGACCTTCGGGGGATCAAGGGATCGGAGGCGAGGCGACGGGCCCGGGAGATGATGGAGGCCGTCGGCCTCGGCGACCGCGTGGATTTTCTCCCGCGCGATCTGAGCGGCGGACAAAAGCAGCGCGTCTCGATCGCGCGGGCACTCGTGAACCGTCCGCCGTTGATCCTGGCGGATGAGCCGACCGGAAATCTGGATTCCAAAACGGGCCACGCCGTCATTGAATTGTTGCGGGATCTCGTGGTGAAGGAACAACGATCCGTCGTGGTCGTGACGCACGATACGCGCATGATGAATCTGGTTCATCGGGTCTATCATCTGGAAGACGGGGTGCTGGTGTCATGAAGCGCGCTTTTTGGATCATCCTCCTGGTTCTGGCCGCGGGTCTGGGGGTCATCGGTGTACGGGTGCTCCACGGTCCGGTCGACTCCGGTCAAACCGTGGCGGTGATCTACGGCAACATTCTGGACCGCATCGCGGCCCGCGGGAAGGTCGAGGCCAAGACGACCGTGGACCTGGCCGGGAAGGTCGATGGGCGGATCCAATCCATCGCGGCCAAGGAAGGCGAGGAGGTTGCGAAGGATCAGGTCGTCATTACCATGGACGATGAGTACGCCAAGGCCGCCGTCGACCAGGGCCGGGCCGAGCTCAAGGACGCGGAACTCAACTATTCGCGCAGCCGGCGCCTCCTTCAGTCCAAGGCCGCTTCAACGGCCCAGTTCGACGAGGCCTCCGCGAAACGGGATCTGGCCCGCGCCCATCTCGAAATGGCCGAGGCGCTATTGAAGGATATGCACATCGCCTCACCCATTTCGGGCAAGGTGATCGCGAAATACCGGGAGACGGGAGAGTCGGTCAAGGCCGGGTTGCCCATTCTCACGATCGCGGATGTCTCGGCCGTCCGGGTCCGGGCCGAGATCGACGAAGACGACGTCGGACGTCTGGCCCTCGGCCAGGAGGCCTCGATCACCTCGGACGCCTATCCCGGCCGCGTCTTTACCGGAAAAGTGATCGAGATCGGGGAGCGGGTCGGCAAGCGGTCGATCAAGCTGGAGGACCCTTCCAAGATTACCGACACCAAGGTCCTGGAGGCGAAGATCGAACTCAAGAATATTGAATCGGGGGGCCCGTGCGGCGAAGAAGGAACAGGGTCCTCCGATGCCCCCCGTGCCCCCGCACAAGCACGGGCAACGCTCGACGCTTGCTTGCCTCCATTCAAACTGGGCATGACGGTGGATGTCAAGATCGACGTGGTCCGGCGCGATCACGTCTTAAAAATCCCGCGCCGGGTGCTTCAGCAGGACGAGAACGGTTCTTACGTGAAGGTCGTGAAGGAGGGTCGGGGGGAAGGTCCGCCGGAGATTCGACGAGTGGTTTTGGGGGCGATGGACCGATGGGACGTCGAAGTCCTTCAGGGATTAAAGGAACGAGAAAAGGTGGTGGTCCCATGAAGACGCACAGGAAGAAGATCCATGGTGGGGCGTACGGCCGTACGCCCCGACGATCCGGGTTAATCATTTTGATTTTTTTGCTGGGGTTCATGTCCGGACCCTGGCCGGTGTTGGCTCAGTCCCCGGAACAGGAGACGGTCCGACCGATGACCCTGGACGACGTAAAACGGCTGTCGCTGGAGCGGAATCTGGGTCTCAAATCCGCCCAAGCCGATGTGCTCAGCGCCCGGGCATTGACGCAAAGTCAGTTCACCGACTTTTTTCCGAAGCTTTCGGCCGAAGCGCGGTACAGCCGTGCGGGGGATCTGCAGAGGATTCAGATTCCGGCCGGGAATTTCAGTTCCTCTCCGCCTTTCCCTCGGACGAATGTGGACGTGACGACCGGCGCGTTGACCAACTATAATCTCCGGCTGTCGCTGGAGCAGCCCTTGTTCACCGGGGGGGCGATTTATTACACCTATCAAACTGCGAAATTAGGATCCGCGTCGGCGGACCTGGGATTTCAGCAGACCGTTCAGGATCTTCTCCTCCGGGTGGAACTTGCCTACTGGGATATTTTGAAGACGGAACGGCTGCAGGAGGTGGCCGAACAACAGGTCTCCGAACTCAAGGAACATCTCCGGGTGGTGAAGGCCTCGTATGATGCGGGCAGTGTTCCGTACAATGAAGTTCTGAAGACGACGGTGAACCTGGCCGAGGCCCAACAGCGCCTCCTCACGGCGCGGAACAACGCGGGGCTGGCCAAAATGGCGATGAACAATCTGCTCCACCGGGACCTCGCCGAGCCGATCCCGATGGCGCCGTCGAAGGGCGATGATTCCGGCGATCTGCCCGGTTATGAGGAAGCCTTAAAGACCGCCCGGGAGCACCGTTTGGAACTGGCGGCGGGGCGGACTCAGGTCGAAACGATGCACGTCCGTCAGCATCTGGCCGAAAGCGACTACTATCCGAAGCTGAACGCCGTCTTGAATTACACCCGGGCCAAAGAAACCACGGCCGTCATTCCCGAGAACTGGGAAGTTCTGGGCGTGCTGCGCTGGACGTTTTGGGAATGGGGGAAGACCGGTCGGGACGTCGAACGAACGCGGATCCGGCTGCATCAAAGCGAGGATGACCTTCAGGCCCTGGAGGACCGCATCGCGTTGGAGGTCCGCGAACAGCACCTCCGCGCGCAGGAAATGAAGGAAAAGATCGCGGTGGCCCAAACGGCGGTCCAACAGGCCGAGGAAAATTACCGCATTACCGAGGAGCGGTTCAAGGCCGGCGTGACGACCAATGCCGAGGTCCTGGATGCCGAAAGCCTGCTGGTCTCGGCCCGCGCCAATCAGACCAATGCGGTTTACGACTTCCAGTCGGCCCGGGCGCGGCTGGCGCGGGCGATGGGGTTGCTGACGATGCCGACGAACAGCCCCGGCGGGGAGGTCCGGCCATGAACAAACGCGTGATTGTCGCCGCCGCGATCGCAGCGGTCTTACTGCTGGGCGCGCTCGCGATGGTTCGGTATCTCGACCGTCGCGCGGACGGAGCCCGCATCACGGCCAGCGGGACGATCGAAGCGACGGAGGTGAATATTGAGTCCAAAGTCACCGGCCGTATCGAACAGGTTCGGGCGGACGAGGGCGACCGTGTGACGGAAGGTCAATGGTTGGTCCAAATTGAAACCCGGGAGATCGAGGCCCAGGTTCGAGCCGCGGAGGCCCAGGTGGAGGCCGCGCGCGCAAACCTTTCGAACCTCGAGGCCGGGTCGCGTGAACAGGAAATCAAGAAGGGCGAGGCCGCCTTGGAAGAGGCGCAGGCGAATCTGGAGAAAACCCGGACCGATCGGGACCGACTGGAAAAGCTGCACAACGACAAAGTCGTTTCGGATCAAGAATGGGAACGGGCCCAAACGGCCTACGACGTTGCGGTGGCCAAACAGCGGGAGGCCCGGGAGCATCTCGATCTGCTGAGGGCCGGCACGCGCCGACAGGTGATCGAGGCGGCCCGCGGGGAATTCCGCAGGGCCCAGGCCGCGCTGGAACTGGTGCAGGCCCAGCTCGACAACACCCGCCTGACAGCCCCGCTCGCGGCGACGGTGCTTTTGAGGAACCGCGAACCCGGAGAGCTCGCGATGCCCGGGACGCCGATCCTTACGCTGGGCGATCTGGATCATCTTTGGGTCTCGATTTATGTGAAAGAAACCAATCTGGGAAGGGTGAAATTGGGGGAGGAGGCCCGGGTTACCGTGGATAGTTTTCCGGGAAAATCGTACCAGGGAAAGGTGACCCACATTTCGAACAAGGCGGAATTCACGCCCAAGACGATCCAGACGAAAGAGGAGCGGGTCAAGCTGGTGTTTGAGGTGAAGGTCGCGGTCGAGAATCAGAACGGCGAGCTGAAACCCGGCATGCCGGCCGATGTAGAATTAATGACGCCGCCATCGGGACAATAATTATAATGTAGGGGCGCAATGCATTGCGCCCTGATTCGGGCGTGATAAATCACGCCCCTACCAGTTAGGGGGAAGGATGAACGCGATTGAAGCCGACCGCCTGGTCAAACGATTTGGAAACGTCGTGGCGGTAGACGACGTTAGTTTTCAGATTCAGAAGGGCGAGATCTTCGGATTCCTCGGGCCGAACGGTGCGGGCAAGTCCACGACGATCCGGATGCTCTGTGGGATACTCCTGCCGACTTCCGGATCCGCGACGATCATGGGCTTCGACGTGACGCGGGAGATCGACCGTGTCAAGCCGCTCGTCGGCTATATGTCTCAGAGTTTCGGCCTCTATTCCGATCTGACGGTGGAGGAGAACCTGTGGTTTTATTCACGGTTGTACCTCGAGGCCGGGACGGCCCGTGAAAAAACTCGGGAGGTGATCGCCTCGCTTGGATTCGAGTCGTACCGAAAATCCCTGGCGGCGCAACTCTCCGGCGGGTGGAGGCAGCGGCTCGCGCTCGGCTGCGCCATCGTTCATGATCCCGAAGTGATTTTTCTGGACGAACCCACGGCCGGAATCGATCCGGTTTCCCGGCGGACCATGTGGGACTACTTCTACGGCATGGCCGAGAAGGGGAAAACCCTGTTCGTCACGACGCATTACATGGAGGAAGCCGAACGTTGCCACCGGATCGGTTTCATCTGGAAGGGTCGGCTCGCCGCCCTGGACAGCCCGTATCGGATCCGGTCCGAGTTCCGTGCCCATGAAATTGTGACGGTCCGGACCGGGCAGCTCAACGAGGCCTTCCGCCGGATCCGGCAACTCCCGGGAATCATCGACGTCAATATCTATGGAGAGGATCTCCATGTGGCCGTGCCCCGCGCGGACGAGGCCATCCCGCGCCTGCGGGCCGCGATGGAGGAAGCGGGAATTTCGGTGGGGCGGATAGAGCGAATCCAGCCGTCGATAGAAGACGTGTTTGTTTCGCTGTCGAAGAGTGAAAAGCCGTAAGGCGTGAAGGGTGAGGGGTCAGGGGAAAATGGGTCCTCTTTGGGCCATCATGATCAAGGAATTTATCGAGATCCGACGGGATCCCCGGACGCTGGGTCTGGTCGTCTTGATGCCGGTCCTGCTTCTGATCCTGTTTGGATTTGCAATTAACCTGGACATCCAGCAGATCCGCACGGCGGTCTGCGATCAGGACCGCACGTCCGAGTCCCGCGCACTGACCGAGGCCTTTTTCAGTTCCGGTTACTTCAAATCGGTCGACGCGGTGGCCTGCGGAAGACAGGCGGAGCTGCTGGATCGGGGGAGGGCCAGTGTCTATCTTGAAATCCCGCCCCGGTTTGGAGATCGGGTGAGTTCCGGAATTTCGGCTCCGATCCAGATTCTTCTGGACGGATCGGATAACAACACCGCCAGCGTGGCGGGAGGTTACGTGGAGCAGGTGCTCCGCGGTTATTCCCCCCACCGGGTTCACGGGACCGCCGCTCCCAAAGCAATCGAGGTGGAGAGCCGGATCTGGTTCAATCCGGATTTGAACAGCACCATCTTCATTTCACCCGGGATCGTTGGATTGCTGATCATGATCATCGGGGTCGCCCTTCCGGCCATGGCGGTGGTGCGGGAACGGGAACTGGGCAACCTGGAGATTCTTCTGTCCAGCCCGGCCCGGCCGTGGGAAGTGATCCTCGGGAAGATGCTTCCGTACGGGATCATCAGCCTCGTCGTCATCTTCCTGACCGTGCTGACCGGCGTGGTCGTATTTCATGTCCCGTTTCGCGGGAGCGCGATCCAGTTGTTCGGGCAGACGCTGGTTTTCCTCCTGGCCACACTCGGGATGGGACTCCTGATTTCCACGATCGCCAAGACGCGGGCCGTGGCCTTTTTCATCAGCCTGCTCAGCACGCTCCTTCCGACCTTCATCCTCTCCGGGTTCATTTTCCCGGTCGAAAGCATGCCGTGGCCGCTTCAAGGCGTGAGTTTCCTGATTCCATCGACCCATTTCCTGATCATCCTGCGCGCGATCCTGTTGAAGGGGGTCGGGACCGAAGCGGTTTGGCCGCACACGGCGATCCTTCTGGGTTTCGGCTTGACCGTGATCACGATCAGTATCCGCCGATTCCGGACCCAAATGACCTGAGGTTGACGTGATCCAGCGGATTCTCACCATGGCCTGGAAAGAGGCAAAACAACTTCAGCGGGATCCCCGGCTGTTCCCGATCCTGTTCATCGCGCCAATCATCCAGTTGACCCTTCTGGGATACGGGGCGACCTTCGATATCAAGAACCTCTCGATCGCGGTCTGGGATCAGAGCCGGACGGCCGAAAGCCGGGCCTACATCCGGGCCTTCACGCCGACCGAGTACTTCGTCGTAAGGGAGCCGGTGAACAACTACCGCGAAGCGGTCGACCGGATCGATCGCGGCCGGGCCGTCATCGTCCTCGTCCTCCCCACGGACTTCGGCCGGCGCATCCGAGGGGAGAGGCCCGTCTCGGTCCAGGCGATTCTGGACGGCAGCAACTCCAACACGGCCCTGATCGGACTAAATTACGTCAACCGGATCACGGAGGCATTTTCATCCAAGGTTCGTCTGGAAACCGTCGACACACGATCGGGAGTGGATAACCGCTTAAGGGTTTGGTATAACCCGGAACTGCTGAGCAAGAATTATATGATCCCGGGCGTCATCGCCGTGCTCCTGATTGTGATTACGAGCATGATGACGGCGCTGGGCATTGTGAAGGAAAAGGAGATCGGGACGCTTGAGCAATTGATCATCACGCCGCTTCGGCGGTCGGAACTGATGATCGGAAAGCTGCTGCCGTTCGTGGTGATCGGATTTATCGACATCGGCATCGTTCTGTTATTCGGGATCTTCTGGTTTGACGTCCCGGTGCGAGGGAGCATCCTGCTTCTGTTTGCGCTGGCGGCGGTCTATATCCTGACGACGCTGGGGCTGGGGCTGTTCGTCTCGACGATCTCCAAGACGCAAAACCAGGCCCAGTTGACCATCTTTTTCATCATGCTTCCCATGATGATTCTTTCCGGTTTCGCCTTTCCGATCGCCAACATGCCGCTCTTTTTCCAGGATCTCTCCTATCTCTCACCGGTCCGGTATTTTCTCGTCATCATCCGGGGCATCTTTTTAAAAGGCGCCGGGATCGACACGCTCTGGCCGCAGGTCATCCCGCTGGCTGTCCTCGCCGTCGCGATCTTTACCATGAGCGTGCTGCGCTTCCGGAGGACGCTGGGGTGACGGACAGAAGAAAAGGCGTTATTTGAGGCGGCCTTTGGGGGCGTCGGCGACGAGACCTTGCCGGTGGGCGTAGACTGCGGCCTGGATGCGGTTATTCACATGCAGTTTCTTCAAGATATTCTTGAGATGAATCTTGACGGTATGCTCCGAGATATTCAGCGCATTCCCGATTTCCTTGTTGCTGGCGCCGCCCGCCAGCGTCTGGAGAATATCCTTCTCCCTTTTCGTCAAAGACTGGTACTCGTTGACCGAATCGGCCTTTGGGGCCGGCTGTTTGGCCATGGCAGAGAATTCGGAAAGCAGTTTGGAGGCCATGTTGTGCGGAATGACGGCCTCTCCCTTCATCAAGAGGTCGATCGATTTGAGCAGATGATCCGGCTCGACGCTTTTTAGCAGATAGCCCCGCGCGCCGGCCTTGATGGCCGCGAAGAGATCCTCGTCCTGTTCCGAAACGGTGAGCATGATGATCCGGGCGTCCGGAAGGTCCTCCCGGATGGCCTTGGTTGCCTCGATGCCGTTGCAGCCGGGCATCTGCACATCCATCAGGATCACATCGGGAGCCAATTGTTTGGCCAGTTCGATCCCTTCCCGCCCGTCCCGGGCTTCCCCCACCACCTCAATTCCGGTTTGCTGCTGGAGCAGATGGATGATTCCCTTCCGAAAGAGGGTGTGATCGTCCACGACGAGAACCTTGATGGGTGGCACGACTCTCGCTTCCATTACAATCCGTGGGGGCGGCTGAGGGGGATATCGATCCGGACCGAGGTTCCCTGGCCGGCCGCGGTGGAGATCCGCACCGTGCCGCCGAGATTGGCGGCGCGTTCTTTCATGATCGACAGGCCCATGCGCTGCTGGGCCGAGTCTTCGGTCGTGCGGAGATCAAAACCGTCGCCGTTGTCCTGAACCGAAATCTGCAGCCCGGAACTGGTGCTCCGGACTGTAACGGTGGCTTTCCTCGCCCGGGCATGCTTGCGGACATTCGACAGGGATTCCTGGATCATCCGGAAGATCTGGGTCCGGACGGAAGGCTCTAAGAGAGGCAGATCGGTATCGCCAATGAGCTCGGTCTGAATCCCGGTCCGCGCGCCGAAGTCCTGACAATATTTTCGAAGGGCGGGTTCCAGCGCTTCGTCTTCTTTCATCGGAATCCGAAAGTCAATCAGCATGTTCCGAACATCCTGATAGGTGTCCTGGATGACGTTGCGGATTTGATGGAATTCTTCCAGAACCGGGGCCTTCAGCTCGGATTGAAAGCGGTCTTCGAGAAGCT
The DNA here is from genome assembly GCA_016194285.1 of Nitrospirota bacterium. Taxonomy (GTDB): domain Bacteria; phylum Nitrospirota; class Nitrospiria; order JACQBZ01; family JACQBZ01; genus JACQBZ01. The sequence goes on from JACQBZ010000028.1 coordinate 101,370, forward strand.
TCGTCTGCATATTCAGATAGGCCAGCGACTGCGCAATGTTGTCATGAAGCTCCTGGGCAATAAACCATCGTTCTTCCAGAAGGGCCGATTCTTTGGTTTTGGAATAGAGCTGCGAATTCTCGATCGCCACGCCGATATGGTGACCGATCGCAATCAGGAGCTGCTGATCCGCATGGGTAAAAGCATGAGACCGTTTTGAATAGAGGGTCAAAATCCCCAACGTCTTCTCGCGCGCACGAAGCGGAACGCTGATCATCGAACCAAAACGCTCATCTCGGCAGGCCGAACGGCTCAACCGTTCGTCTTTGGAAAGGTCATCCGAGACCACGACCTCTCCCCGGCGGGCGGAAAGCCCGCAAAGGCAGGCGCCCATGGGTATCCGGTGCTCGTTGTAAATGAAGGACTGGGTGACGCCGCGGCTGGCGCACAGGATCAAGTCCTGGCGGACGGGGTCCAAGAGGTGAATCGAGCCGATGTCGGCTTCCGTCAACTTCAGGAGCTGTTCCAGTGTGGCATCCAAGGCGGCCGTGAGATGCGGGGACTGACTGATCGTGGCCGAGATCGTATTTAAAACGTCGATCTTTTCGTACGGGTCCTTTGCAACGATCCGCGGAATGGTCGGATCACCGCCGGCCTTGGGATGTTGTTTCGCAGTATGGTGACTCTGGTGACGCGGTTTGCCCATTGCGGATAACCCCGGCCGTTATATTACACCCATTTTAGGGAAAAGCAAAGCGGTTTTTCCCCTCTATTATAGGGGCTTGCGTCGCTGGCTATCATCTGTGGGGGCCCGTGCGGCAACACAGAAGACTTGTCCTCCGATGCCCCCACACCCCGCGCTCGGACAGGCGGAGCCTGATCCTCGCTTCCTCCACCCTTGCTCGCTGGGTATCTACATTTATTTCCCGGGTTCGCGCCGCCTCAGGAAAGGTTCGAGAAAGTCGATCGGGACCGGGAAGATCGTCGTGGAGCTCTTGTCCCCGGCGATCTCGGTCAAGGTCTGGAGATACCGAAGCTGGATCGCGGCCGGATTCTGGCTCAAAACCGTCGCGGCCTCGGCCAGTTTCTGCGCGGCCTGGAACTCGCCCTCGGCATGGATCACCTTCGCTCGCCGGGTCCGTTCGGCCTCGGCTTGCTTTGCGATCGCACGAATCATCTCTTGCGGGAGGTCCAGGTTCTTGACCTCGACGGCTGAGACCTTGACGCCCCAGGGCTCGGTCTGCTGATCGATCACCTGCTGGAGCTTCGCGTTGATCTCCTCCCGCTTGGACAGCAGATCGTCCAACTGGCTCTGCCCCAGGATGCTCCGGAGTGTCGTCTGCGAGATCTGCGAGGTCGCATAGAGATAGTCCTCGACCTGAATGATCGCCTTTTGGGTGTCGATCACCCTGAAATAGATGATGGCGTTGACCTTGACCGAGACGTTATCCCGCGTGATCACGTCCTGGGGCGGGACGTCCATCACGATCGTCCGGAGGCTCACCTTCGCCATGCTCTGGATCCCGGGGATGACGATGATCAGGCCGGGCCCTTTCACCTTCTGGAACCGGCCCAGGAAAAAAATCACGCCGCGTTCGTATTCCCTGAGGATCTTAAGGGAGATGAACAGGAACAGAAAAACGATAATGATAAGGCCCGGAAGACTGACGAGTAGCTGAAGCATGATTGACCCCCGCTTTATTTTTGTGCCCGCCCGCCTGCCTGCCGGTCAGGCAGGTCCGGCAGGCGGGACCGTTTGATATGCAGTTTCAGTCCCTCGACGCCGGTCACCTCGACCGCCTCGCCCTCCCGGATCGGCTCGGAGCTGACCGCTTCCCAGATCTCTCCCTGGATCCGAATTTGACCTCGGGGGTTGATCTCGGTCCGGGCGGTTCCCTCGACGCCGATGAAGCCCTCGATTCCGGCGACCGATTTTTGATGACGGCTCTTCCAGGCCATTCCGACCACCCCCACGAAGAATCCGGCCGTCACAACGGCCGTCGGAAGGATCACCCACAAGGAGATTTGCATCGAGGGCATGTCGGTCTTGACCAGCATCAGCGAGCCCAGCACCATCGAGACGACGCCCCCCACCGTCAACAGCCCGTAGCTCGGCACCTTGATCTCGGCGATGAACATCACGACGGCCAGAAGGATCAGGAGCAGGCCGGCGTAATTGATCGAGAGGGTCTGGAAGGAATAGAAGGCCAGGACGATGCAGATCGCGCCGACCACGCCGGGCAGGATCGCGCCCGGGTTCGACAGTTCGAAGATCAGCCCGTAAATGCCCAGGAGCATCAGGATGTAGGCGATGTTGGGGTCGCTGAGTGCGTTTAAGATCTCCAACCGGCCGCTCATTCCGACCTTCTTCACCACGGCCGATTTCGTTTGGAGGGTGTGCCGTCCCGAGGCCGTTTCAACCGTTCGGCCGTCCACGGCGGTGAGCAGGGCCGGCAGGTCCGGCGCGATCAGATCGATGATCTTGAGCTTCAAGGCTTCGGTCTCGGTGGCCGAGACGCTCTGGCGCACCGCGTCCTCGGCCCACTGGACGTTGCGGCCGTGTTTATCGGCGATCGACTTGATATAGGCGGCCGCGTCGTTTTCGACCTTTTTTTTCATTTCTTTATCCATCTCGCCGCCGCCCATCGAAACGGGATGGGCCGCGCCGATGTTCGTCCCCGGGGACATCGCCGCGATATGGGCCGCCAGCGTGATGAAGACGCCGGCCGAGGCCGCGCGCGCGCCGACGGGCGAGACGTAGACGATGATCGGCGCCTCGGAGGCGCTCATCTCCTTGATGATCATCCGCATGGAGGTATCGAGCCCGCCGGGCGTGTCCATCCGGATCACCAGCGCTTCGGCATGATCCTTCGCGGCATCCGCGATCGCCTGAGCCATGTATTCGGCCGCGACCGGATTGATCACGCCTTCATACGTAGCGACATCGACCACGGCGGCCCCGGACGTTTCCTTTAATTCATCGGCCAGAACGGGACGGGTCTGAAAGGGGATATCCATCACGGATGGAAGCGGGGACAACAGTAAAACGGCTGTTGCGACCATGGACAGGGAAACGAGCAGGAAGACCGCTCTGATCCGTCGGAAAGCAGACATCTTAAAGCCCTCACGAGAATGAGTATCATAGTCTTTTCCGGATCAGGCTGTCAAGAAACGGGGGGAGGGGATTTTATGAAATCCCCAAATACATTCTATAACCCAATGGGGATAGAATACCGGGCTTTGCAGTGAGGCGCAGTGATGTATTTAAATGTAAAAGAAAGAGCTTTAGATTTCGGGCGGTGTCAGATTAGTGGCATGAACTTTGAGAGTTACACCTACAAAGTGTTAACGCTGGAGATCCGGAAAATTATTGATTCCAGAGAAAAAGAGTGTATAGCGGTGCGTGTTAGCCGGCGACCTCATTCTCATAGTTAATGCCTTCATGCCACGCAAGCTGGCTTGTGTTGGAGGAGGCCCTGCTGCCAGTACCACCCGATGGCTTTGCGCATGCCTTCATCGAACGGTGTATATCTCATGCCTAATTCCTTGACCGCTTTGGAACCATCAACGCGGAGTCCATGGACGACGAGTTCAACGGTATCTCTGCTCATCAACGGTGGGCGGTGCGTCCAACGCGAAGCGAAATCACCGAGATCAGCCAGCAGACGTATCGGAAAAACCGGACCAAACGGTGGCCTTTTCGTGCCTGCCAACTGACAGGCCAAACCAAACCATTCCTCCATCGTAACGATTCGCTCAGACAGTATGTAGCGTTCCCCAATTCGGCCTCGGTCTTTCGCCAGCACGTGCCCTGCTCCTACATCGTCAACATAGACGACGCTAATTGCGCCCTTAAACAAGTATGGGACGCGACCGTTGAGAACATTGATGATGCTACGGCCTGTCGGCTTGAGATCGCTTGGTCCATAAGCACCGGCAGGGCTAACGATAATAATCGGGAGTCCCTTCTGCAGATAGAGTATGGCCACCTGTTCTGCCTCGAATTTAGCCCGCTCAGCCGTCGTCAGGAAATAATCACGACGTTTCGTACTTTCAGTCCCCACTTCTCCTTTGTGCTCACCAATAACAATGGCGGTGCTGGTGTAAATGACTCTATCAACCTTATACTGCAATGTTGCCTCCAGTACGCATCGAGTCCCCTCAATTTCTGTTTGCATCATCGCCTGTTTGTCTGGGACCCAGAAGTCATAGAGCGCAGCCGCATGATAAAGTGTGTCACATCCCTGTAAAGCTGCCTCAACTGAGGCTCTATCGAGGATGTCGCCGTAGGCGATCTCAACCCCCAGCGATGTAAGCGGTTCTATCTTGCTGGTTCGGCGCGCGAGGACGCGCACCCGTTCACCCCGCGCCACTAAGGCACGAACAATAGCACCACCAACAAAGCCTGTCCCGCCCGTCACCATAACGGTCATGGGTTCCTCCTTTCCGGCTTGGATAACCTCCATCGCATTGCAAAATGACGTAGCATATGATTTGCTGTCCTTAGCCCGAGTTCTTTGGACAGATTCTCCGCATGAGGCCCATGGGTTTAGGCAGCCTGAAGCGGTTGTACCTGCTCCTGCTCTTTAATCAAATCCAGGAACGTCTGATAGGGCGTGCGGCCCTGACAGCGATACCCGCTATGCGATCGTTCACGATTATAGAACTCCAGGAACCGGTCCAGATCGGCCTGAAGTTCCTCGACGAAAGTCACCGATAAGATTTTAGACGGCATTGGGTAATGGCAGACCCGCTGACACGAACCCCCCAGCCCGCAAGTCCAGACTCGCTTGTTGAGTCAGTGAGCCAAAGATGGTGCTCAGGAAGCGCTTGATCTCAGGAAACGGAAGTATCCAAGACCCAGCGCCAAAAACATCCAGATCGCGACGATAGCCCAACCGAGCGGGTTCATTAACCCGGAGAGTTTGCCGAGTAAAGTTACAATGAAGGCAACAGTGTCGCCGACAAAGAAAGCGAGGGTGATGCCCTGTAGTGCGTTGCGGTCTGCGCTTCTGTCAAACCAGCATACTAGGCCGATTCCGATGAGGCACGCCCCAACGACTCGTGCCATGAGTATTCCATCTGGGTTTAGTGTGACACCGCACAATGACATCACTGCTGCCGGTACCAATACAAACGCGATTCCGAAGGCGAGCGAGATAACGGCTTTCACAACCAAAAAGCTACTGAGTTTCATGAGTTTATCTCCTTTCCTACCTGATCGGCCGGAAAAATCCTGAGAATCATAAGCCGATATCGATTTAAGAATCAATTCTTTTTTTCCGTTGCCTCGATCAACTTTTGCGCTTTTTCCCGGGCCCATCGATCCTCGATCAGAAATTCCGGCCGCGGCGTATCCCGAATCAGGGCTTCGGCAACCTCCCGCGCCTCTTTCCGAGAGTCCCGGCCCAGATCCCAGAGCGCCTCGGCCAGATAGAGCCGGTTAAGAAAGTTATGCGGGCCGATCTCACAGGCGCGACGCAGGAACACGACCGCCTCTTTTGTTGAGGCCCAGCCGGTGATGAAGGGAACATACGGCGTCTGATGATACAGCCTTCCCAGGATACGGTATCCACCGCCCTCATTGTAATTCGGATCCATCCGACTGCCCGCCATGGCCAGATCGCGAATTTTTGTCGCGGCCCCTTGACGGACCGCTTGAAACTTTCCATAGGCTATCGCCCATTCTCCCCAGTTGGCCGATGACCACAGAAAGGTCGCGACCACGTCCGGCGAGTCGCTCATGACCGGTCCCAGATCAACCGGCCCGGCCTTGTCCATCGATTTCCCCGTCCGCCGGGAAGCCTCCTTCCGGATCAGTCGAAGGGCCTCCTCCCCGATCGCCTTGCCGTCATCAAAGATAGTCTTCTTCCGTTCGTTGTCATCCGTCCCATATTCTCCCTTGAAGAAAATCGCACGCATCAGGCGCCATCGAACCGCCAATGAATCGGGGGTCATGGCCAGGGCCTGACGGTAAACCGCGATCGCTTCATCAATCTCTTTTGAATCGGGGTGAGAATCCTGCGAACCTTCGCCCCGAAGATCCCAGTGACGGTCGCCTTCTTCCATGAGCGACTGTGGTGATGGTGCGGTTTCTTGAGGGAAAACCGGGGCTGGAAAAAACAGGGCGAGAAATAATAAAGGTATAATATTTTTCTCTTTAAAATGGAGGATCTCAATCATGTTCCAAAAACACAAAAGCCTTCCACTGAGCCTCAGCTCAGAAGAAGGCCTGTTCAGGTTTCCCCGCGTGTTGATCGCCTTAGAGGACAATGCTGTTCCTTTTATAGAGTCGCCAAGAATGCCGGGCACTTGAAACAGGCAGGAAATTCTGATCCTGTGATCAGTGCCTGACCTCTATAAGAAATATATTGAGGGAATACTCAACTTAAAGAAATGACACGGCCCAATAGAATCACACTTTAAGGGTAAAGTCAATTCCTCAAAAGAAGGGGTAGTAGGTTTATAATTTTTAAAACGTTATCATGAAGACGAGAATTACAATTTGAAATATGGAGTCCGGCCGAATATACCATTGATGCGGACTTCAGGAAGCAACTGTTAACTGAACAGGAATAATTTTCGTGTTCACATCGAAATTTTGGGGACATCTCTGAAAGCGCGCCGTTAATCAAGAATGATCAGTGTCCGGCCTTACATTAATCCGATGCGCGCGCACGAGGCAAAAGCGGTTTGACATTCAGGGAAAGGGGTGCCAAAATACGTTCCGTCATGCCACGCCTACTTCTCCTGACCCCTCCCTTTACCCAACTGAATACCCCTTATCCCGCGACGGCTTATTTGACCGGTTATCTTCAATCCAAAAGCGACACGGTCTTCCAGGCCGATCTGGGAATCGAAACGTTTCTGACGCTCTTTTCCCGCTTGGGGCTGGTCCGCCTTTTTGAGGCGATTGATTTGAGCGGGACGCGGAATCGGACATCCGACCCGGTGATTGAGCGGGCCCTCTCGTTGAGGGAGCGTTACCTTGACACGATCGATCCGGTGATCCGGTTTCTCCAGGGGAGCGATCCTTCCTGGGCGACACAGATCTGCCGGCGTCGATTTTTGCCGGAAGGGCCCCGTTTTTTGAAGCTGGACGACGATCATTGGGCCTTCGGAAGCCTCGGCCTGACCGATCGGGCGAAGCACCTCGCCTCCCTTTATCTGGACGATCTGGCCGACCTCATTCAGGCGACGGTGGATCCCCGCTTCGGGCTCAGCCGCTACGCCGAGCGTCTTGCGACCTCCGCGGCCTCCTTCGATCCACTCGACCAGGCGCTTCAAGAGCCGCCCGGTCTGATCGATCGGATGTTGGAGGAGGTCCTGGACCGACAGATGAAAACAGTCAAACCCCATCTCGTCGGGATCACCGTTCCCTTCCCCGGGAATCTGTATGGCGCGCTCCGCTCCGCCGCTTTCATCCGTCGGCGCTATCCCGGTGTTAAAATCGCTCTCGGAGGGGGGTATGTCAATACGGAGCTGCGCGAACTATCCGAGCCGCGCCTCTTCGATTTTGTGGACTATGTTACCCTCGACGCCGGAGAGCGGCCCCTCCTGTCCCTCCTGGAATGTTTCGACGCTCCGGAGAAAGGGCGGTTGTGTCGAACCTTCCTCCGCCGCAACGGCAAGGTTCTTTATATCAATACGGCGTCGGAGCAGGAGCTCTCCTTCGCCGAGAGCGGGACGCCGACCTATCGCGGCCTTCCGCTTCGAAAGTACCTCTCGCTGGTCGAGATGCTCAACCCGATGCATCGGCTCTGGTCCGACGGCCGATGGAACAAGCTGACGGTGGCGCATGGTTGTTACTGGAAGAAATGCGCCTTCTGCGACATCGGGCTCGATTATATCCAACGGTATGAGCCGGCGCCGGCGGCCCTTCTGGCTGACCGGATCGAGGCCATGATCGAAGAGACCGGGGAGACCGGATTTCACTTTGTCGACGAGGCCGCGCCGCCGTCGCGCCTGGCCGATCTGGCGCTGGAGCTGCTGGATCGGGGCCGCGCGATTTCCTGGTGGGGAAATATCCGATTCGAAGAGGCCTTCACCCCCGACCTCTGCCGGCTGCTGGCGGCCTCCGGCTGCATCGCCGTCACCGGCGGGATGGAGGTTGCCTCCGACCGGCTTCTCGCCTTGATGGAAAAAGGGATCACCGTCGCGCAGGTCGCCCGCGTCGCGCATGCCTTCACCGAAGGGGGGATCATGGTCCATGCCTATTTGATGTACGGATTTCCGACCGAGACGACCGAGGAGACGATTGAAAGTCTGGAGCGGGTTCGCCAACTCTTTGAAGCCGGGATTCTCCATTCCGCCTTCTGGCATCGATTCACTGCCACACGGCACAGCCCCGTCGGTCTCAACCCCGGCGCTTACGGAATCGAGATCACCGGCCCCGTCCCCGGCCGCTTTGCGAACAACGATCTGACCCACATCGATCCCTCCGGCTGCGATCCGGAACGATTCGGGCCGGGGCTCGCCAAGGCGATCTACAACTACATGCATGGGGTTGGATTCGACGCCGATGTTCGGAGTTTTTTTGATTCCCCCCTTCCCAAACCGAAGGTCTCGCCCAATCTCATCACGACCGCGCTGGCGGCCGCGCCTTCCTTTCGAGACGATCTGGAGCGGAGGGTGGTCTGGCTCGGCGGCGTTCCGTCGATGGGGTCCCCTCTGTTCCTCCCCGGCTGGGGAGAGGACCGCACCATCCGGATCGAGCCGTCGATCGCCGAGTGGCTTCAGTCGCTCTTAAAAGAGTCCCGTCCGCGTGGACGAAAAGGCGCCGCTTACTTGAAGCTCGCGGAGGCGGCCCAGCGCTACCCTGCCAAGTCGAAAAAATCATTTGGGACCTTCATAAAAAGCAGGGAGTGGAAGGCGGCTCGAGAGGCCGGACTCCTCCTTATTTAATTTTTGTCCAAAAAAAAGGGGACATGAGGTATCCCAAACTCCGGGTCGGAAGGTGTCGAGGAGTTTTTCGGCTGCGCGCTTCTGTTTCCGATCGGACAGGGTGATCCCCGTGTCTCAACGGCCGGTTCCTCCCGATCCACCGCCTTGGGGAGGAAGAACGACCCCGGGCTTGGGGTTGGATTGCGGCGGCATCCGATACAAGGGCCGGACTTGTTGGGTTCGCCCCTCCAACGTTTGCGGAGCGGATGGTTCCGAAGGTGTCCTCGGCAACTTGACGCTCTTGGGGGGAGAGGGTTGCATTTTCTTGGCTTCATGGCTCGGCGCGGCGCGCTCCTCCGGCAGGCCTGGCGCGCGCTTTGGAACAGCCGAGGGTCGGGAGGGTGTGATCACTTCCCTGACAGTGATGTCTTTGTGGATTTTCTCGCGTGCGGCGCGACGCTCTTCGGCACCCGGCACGCCTTTCTCCGGAAGGGAGGGCGCGGCGGGGGGGCGGCCTTGCGTGATGACGCCGTGAATTTCCTTTACCCGATGCTCAAAAAGGGGCGGTGGAGCCGAGGGGGGACGGGTGTAGACCACCGGGCGATGGATCATGCGGGGCGGAAGCCGATCCGCCCGGACCGCTTTTCCGGGCGCGGGATGCAGGCTGGCGCGTGTCGGCACGACCGGCGGCGGACCGACCGCCACCCGCCCGGCCCGAATGGGATCTTTGGGCGGAACAAACCTTTTTTCTTCCGCCGTTCCGGTGACGAATCGACGCCGGGACATCACGATCGCCGCCCCCGGGACACGATAGTTGACGAGGTTGATATTGATATTCACGGAAACGCCGGGATGGTAATAGTAGACCTCGCCCGGTCCGAGCGGCACCCAGCCCACCCAATTCGGCCCATAAAAAAATCGAACACAGCCGGGCGTCCAAATTCCCAGAGTCGGACCCGGCACCCAGACCCACCCCATGCCTCCGACCACAACCCATCGGCCATAGTGATAGGGGAGCCAGCCCCATGGCTCGTAGGAGACCCAGGTCCAGCCCCACGGCTCCACCCAGACCCATCGGCCGACGTGATAGGGAACCCAGCCCACGGCCACTTGCGGGACCCAAACCCAACCATAGGACGAGAGTTGATCCCAGCGGCCATAGGCATACAATTCCGTCACCCCTATCTCGGTCTCGGAGGGGAGATGCTCATGGTCCTCGGCCCGGGCCCGTTGTGTATCGCGATTTTCAGTCCATCGATCCCATTCGTCCGGCTCCTGAGCCGATTCCAATAGATAGCGGGGGGTATCGCCTCCCTCGATCGAGACGCGTTGATTGCGGGCGATCACGATCGGCTCTTCATCACGGTTTAGTTCCACCTCGCCGTCGCGGACCGTGATCACGGTTGAACCGTCCTCCGCCACATCGACCCGAAACGCCGTCGAACGAGTGACCTGAGTCGTGGCCTGCGGGGTGTCGATCTCGAGAAAGGGCCGGTGAGCGGCCGTGCGGGAAGAGACATGAACCGCGAAACTGGCCACGCCCAACGTGAGCTGGAGCTGGATCCAGTCCGGCTCCAAGCTTAAGAGATCCAGGTTCGTGTTTTCGGCCAGCCGAACCACGGTCCCGTCGTCAAACTGGACTTCGGCCCGAGCGTCGTCGGTCGCCCAGAGTTTATCGTGAGGGCGAAGCGGCATGTTGACGGAGGCCGCCACCCACTCTTCATCATCGCCCCGCTGAAGGAGCACCTCACCCTCAATGAGGCTGATGCGGGAGAGACGCACAGTTCCGTAGGGGTCGGACGTTTCTTCTTCTGCGGAGGCCGATGGCGGGAACGCGCTCGCCAGGTTCAACAACAACAGCACGGCCAAAACCCTGATGATCACAGACACGGCGGGGTCCTCCTTTGAATGAAATTATGACTCCAATGGGGAGAAAGAATCAAGTCTGCTTCTGCGCGGCCCGTTCCGCGGCCGGTTTGGAACTGCTGCGCGAAGGTATGAAATGCTTTTGAGCAAGAGGTGAATGACTATCCGGTTTCGGCAGGTTTGGATTTGAGGGTTTGTAGCAATTCGGCGATGCGAGATTGCTCCTGATCGGACAGAGAGGCCCCGGCGAACCGGACACGATAGTAAAGACCGGTCAGCTCGGCCGCGGCGGGACGAAGCGGCCAGGGCGCGGCCGGGATCGTTGGGAGAAATTCCTGAGGGGTGAAGGTGGGCGGTTTGGGGTAGCCTTTGGCGCGGAGCAGATCGAGCATTTGGTAGTAGAACGCGTGCGGTTGAGCCTTTCGCAGCCGCTTTCGCCACGGAGAGGTGATCCGGCCTCCCGATAGGTCAAGGTGGCGCATGCCCCAGAACAGGGCCGCGGCTCCGCAAAGGACGACGAGCATGATCAGGATCGGATGAAGGAATGCGGAGGAAAGAAGGGCCCACGCGGCATCGAACGCACCGCTCACGCGGTTCATGAATTCGATGCGAACCTTCATCGTATCTTCCTTCACTTCATTGGCCAGGCTGATCTGGTCGTGGAGGCTGAAGTAGATCACGTACCGATTCCACCACCACTCGAGCGAGTCCATTGAGCGGCCGAGAAATCCAAAAAAGCTATTGGGATTATCCGGCGGGGCCGGCGGAGTCGGATCGAACGGGATCCATCCGGACCGCTCGAACCAAACCTCGACCCAGGCGTGCGCGTTACTCTGGCGAACGATGTAGTATCGTCCGAACTCGTTCCATTCGCCGGGCAGGAAGCCCGTCACCAACCGCGCCGGAATACCCATGGTTCTCAGAAGAAGCGTCATGGCGGTGGCGTAATGTTCACAGAAACCGGCCTTCTGGCGGAACAGGAAGTCTTCGATGGGCATGCCGGACGACGTCGGTTTGACGTCCAGTGTGTACCGGTAATGGGTCTGGAGGTATTTTTCGATCGTCGTGATCTTTTGGAGGACGGTATCGGCCGACGGCGCCGTTCGGAGGATGTCCTGGGCCAGCTGTTGGATCCGGTCCGTTCCCTCCGGCAACTGGAGATAAGGCCGAAGAGGGGGGCGGGCAGAAGGAATCGTTTGGGTCTCGGTGTCCGATCGGGTCAGGGAGGGAATCACGGAGGTGAGGATGTAATCGATCCGTGTGGCCGGGACCATCGGCAGGGAGATGGAATTCATCGCGTTCACCCGGAGGTTGGAGAACTGACCGCTGACCTGGATCGCGTGCGGCGCGCCGAAAAGAACGGCGGTGTCCAGGGGCTCCAGGATGATCTCCTGCGTGATCGCCCGTTCGGGGTATTGTCGGTAGGCCAGATTGAAGACGCCGTTTCCCTCGGATAGGACGGTCCGGCCGCTGCCGAAACTGTTCCGCCACGTCCGGCCGTCGTAGAAATCGTACACCATTCCCCTCCAGTAGATCCCTTCAACCTCCGGAAGCAGCCGGGAAGGCTGGACCCGCATGATCACCGTCGGATCTTTTTTGACCGAACCGATATCGCCCAGATCCACTTCGTTCGAAAAACCGGACGTCCGGATCAGGCTGGAATGGGATCGGTGGAAAAAGCCGAGTCCGACCCGCGGGATGAAGATGAACAGGAGGAGCGAGAATCCCAGCGCGGCGATCGCAATGGTGTTCGTGCTCATGAAAAACGGCCAGTTCAATCCGGACGACCATCCGGGCGGGGACGGGCCGGGAAATTTCGTCTTCTCGGTTGTGAGATGATGAAGCAGCAGGGCCCAGGTGGCGGTCAGGAGATAGAGCACAAAGGAAATCAGGAAACTGACGTCGATCGTATAAGTGGAGGCGGCCAGGAGCTGGAGGAAACTGATCAGGTAAAGTTGAAAATGATCTTGGGGTGTTCGGAGATTGAACAGTTTATTGATCATGAGAAAGACGACAAAATGGGTGCTGGCCGTCAGAAGGGATTGGGAAAATACCGAGAGGTCGATAATGAAAAAAGCCAGCACGGTCAAATTGACCGAGGTCCAGATCTGGCGGTTCAGGTTGAACGTCATCCCGCGCAAGACCAAGATAAAGCTGGCCGCGACCGCCGCGACGGCCGTGAACCCGAATAAGAAAGAAAATTCATTGGTCAAGATCAGGGATAACAAACCGATCGAGGCCAGGAGGCGGGAGGTGATCTGAAAGGTCAAGTCCAGCGTCATCGCCGTTGTCCTCCCGTCCGGGACCAGACCTTGAATCGGGGCTCGCTGGCCACCAAGACCTCCGAATAACGTCCCCGCTGACGGTCCCAGATCGGATCGGGAGAGGGCAGAATCAGGATCCGACGCCCTTCAAGAGTGACAGCCCGGCTGACGGCCGCGATTCTTTGGTTGACCCTATCCTTATCAGCCGGATCCGTGGAATCATTGACCGGCTGGATCAGCGCCAGCCTTTTCAGAATGGCGTCAAGATCCAAGGACGCTTCCGGTCCGGCTTCGCTTTGAGAGAGCGTTTGGAGGGCGACCGCATATCCGCGGCGATTGAACGCGTAAGCGAGTGAGGCCGTCAGCTCAACGGCCCGCTCGAAATTTTGAAGCGCTTCTTCCGAAGCCTCGGAACGGTTGCGCGATACCTCCGGCAGATGATTGCTGAAGAACAAATGGATATTATCGTCCTCTTCGCGCTCGTATTCTTTCAGGAGGAGTTTTGACTCGCGGGCCGAGGCCTTCCAGTGGATTCCGCGTGCGTCGTCCAACGGGGTGTAATCTCGCAGGTTGTGGAGCGTCGCCCCGCTTCCCCGTTGCCGGTATTCGTGATCTTGGCCGGGGCGTGAGGACATCCATTCGATGCTCGGCGGCACCGGAAGAACCCGCGGGTATACCAGCACCGTACGGAGATGAGGCCGGATCAGGCTCTTGTGAAAGAACCCGAATGGAAAGGTGGTGTGAAATCGCAGCGTCGGCAACGTTTGGAACCCTCTTTTTTCAAAACGGGTCGTCTGCGGAAAAGCGGTGGTCTGGTGGGCGGACAGTTTAAATGTATAAACGGCTTGGGCCGCGTCAGTCCCCGCATCCACCCGGAACGAAAAAGAAGGAAGAAACCTTTTACCGTTGGTGATTCGGATCTCGACCGGGACCGGTTGTTGCGCGAAGATCCGGGTGGGGAATCGCCATTCAACCGAAATTTTGCGGAGAGACTGCTCGGAGAGAATGCCGGAGACGATGATGAGGCTCAGCATCATCCCGAGAATAAGATAAAGGAGGTTGTTTCCGGTGTTCACCGCGGCCACGCCGACGGCCAAGGTGAGGAGGACAAAACGGGTGCCGGCCGGTGTAAAGGTAATCGACCGGTTCCGGTAGATCCGTCGCTGAAGTTTGATGAGAAAGGAGGACATAGACTATTTGTATCGGGGGGCCGCTGCTTTTGTAGGGGCGCCATGGATGGCGCCCTGGCCTATTGATATTATTTTGGGCAGGATGCATCCTGCCCCTACAGCGGAACGGCGACCTGGTTCACCAATTCCAGAAGAATGCGCTCGGCGTCCTCGCTCCGACGACCGTTGGTTTCAAACTGCGTATTGAGGATCACGCGGTGGGCGAAGACCAACGGGGCCAGCCGTTTGATGTCGTCGGGAACGCAATAATTCCGGCCGTCGACCAAGGCGTAGGCCTGCGCGGCCTTGTGCAACGCCATGGCCCCGCGGGGGCTGACCCCCAGTCCAAAAAGCTCGCTGCTCCGCGTCGCCCGCGTCAGGGCCAGGAGATAATCCACCAGACCTTCGTCCATGTGGACACGATCGACGGCATTTTGAAGTTCCAGAACCTCGTGGATCGTCAACACCGGTTTGAGGTCGCCGGCCGGGTGAAAAAGGCGCTGGGTGGTCAGGATGACCTTCTCATCCGCAAGATCGGGATAACCGATTCGGATCCTCATCAGAAAGCGATCCAACTGCGACTCCGGCAAGGGATAGGTTCCGTGGTGTTCCAGAGGATTCTGAGTGGCCATGACCATGAAAGGCTTGGGGAGCGGATAGGTTTGGCTGTCCACCGAAACCTGGATGTCGTTCATGGCTTCCAGAAGACTGGACTGGGTCTTGGGCGTGGTCCGGTTGATCTCGTCCGCCAGGATAATATTCGCGAAGATCGGACCGAGTTTGAATTCAAAGGCTTGGGTCTGTTGATTATAAATGGTCACCCCCAGGATATCGGAGGGGAGGAGGTCGCTGGTGAACTGGATGCGCCGGAAGCTGCAGTCCAAGGACCGTGCCAGACAGTGGGCCAGGGTGGTTTTGCCGATGCCGGGTACATCCTCGATCAAGAGGTGTCCTTGGGCCAGCAACGCCGTGATCGTCAGCCGGACCACCTCCGGTTTCCCCTTGATCACCTGTTCGATATTGTCCTGAAGGCCCCGAATTTTCTTGGCGGCATCGTTCATAGAGAAAGTTTAACAGAGGGTCTGCGAATAGTCAACGCGACTGGAGACGGCACCTTGAATTGTGGTAAAATCCCAATTTCGGAAATTCGCCTTGGAGATGCAGGGCGGCGCAAGAGAAAGCGCAAGGAATAATCCAAGTAGAAACCATGGATGAGATGCGATGCTCCTTGTCGGACTGACGGGCGGAATCGGAAGCGGCAAATCGCTGGTGGCCCAGATGTTCAAGCAGTTGGGCGCTTATCTGATCGACGCGGATGAGCTGGCCCATCAGGCGGTTGAGCCCGGCCAGCCGGCTCTAAAACGAATTGTGGAGTCTTTCGGACCGGAAATCTTAAATCCGGACCGGACTCTCAACCGGGCCGAGCTGGGCCGTGTGGTGTTCGACCATCCTGAAAAAAGGGAACTGCTGAACTCTCTGGTTCATCCCTACGTTTTTATGGAAGAAGAGCGGCGACGAAAGGAAATCGCGCAGAAGGATCCAAAGGCGATTGTTATGTTTGATGCCGCTTTACTCATCGAGACCGGATCGTATCAACTGATGGACAAGGTGATTCTGGTGACGATTGACCGCCGGAAACAGATCAGCCGCATCATGAGACGGGATGGGCTCAGCCGGGAAGAAGCCGTCAAGCGCATCGGGACGCAGATGCCCCAGGCCAAAAAGAAGAGCAAGGCCGACTACATTATTGACGGTGGACAGTCATTAAAGGCCGTGGAGGACCAGGTGCGCAGGATCTATGAAGAGCTCAAACCACTGGCCTGATCTTTTTGTATGGGCTTGCGTCGTCCCCTCCGCTGGCCGAGCCGGACGGAGCCTCCCCCTCTCGCTCACGTTGCCTGCATGCTGCGGTTCGCAGCAGGCATGTTCGCTGGGCAAATAATTTTGGAGGGGCTCGCGAGGTATCTTCCCAGGCTGAAGTTGACTTTTCGTCGATCCTCTCGGTAGAATGGGAGCCATGCCCTCATCCAATGTGACCAAGGCCGTCATCCCCGCGGCGGGGTTGGGAACCCGGTTTCTCCCGGCGACCAAAGCTTCCCCGAAAGAGATGCTTCCGCTGGTGGACAAGCCGCTGATCCAGTACGTCGTGGAAGAAGCGGTGGCGGCCGGCATCCGCGAGATCATCATTATCACGGGCCGGGGCAAACGGGCGATCGAGGATCATTTTGACGTCTCCTTCGAACTGGAAGAGAACCTCCGCGAGAACGGGAAAAAAGGCCTCTTAAAGGAAATCCAAGCCATCGCGGAAATGGCCGATTTTTGCTATGTGCGGCAGCGTCATGCACGCGGTCTGGGTCATGCCATTCTGTGCGCCCAACATCTGATCGGGAATGAACCTTTTGCCGTGTTATTGGGGGATGACATTCTGGATGCTCCGGTCCCGGCGATCCAACAGATGATTCAGGTCTATCAGCGTTTCCAGGCTCCGGTCGTGGGTATCCAACCCGTACCGAAGTCCGAGGTTCATCAGTACGGGGTGATCAAGGCCGAGCCGATCGAGCCGGATCTTTTCCAGATCACAGATCTGGTCGAAAAGCCCGTGCCTCAAATGGCCCCGTCCAATCTGGCCGTCATCGGCCGCTACATCCTGACGCCGGAGATCTTCAAGGCGCTGGAAAAAACACCGCCGGGAAAAAACGGGGAGATTCAGTTGACCGATGCGCTTCGAATCCTGGCCCAGCAAAAAGTGATGTACGGCAAGAAACTTCAGGGGATGCGCTACGATGCCGGGGATAAGTTGGGTTTTCTAAAAGCGACGGTGGAATTCGGGTTGAAACGTCCGGATTTGGGAAAGCCGTTTCTGCAGTACCTCAAGAGTTTAAAGTTGTAATCGGATCCGGGAGATCCTCCCTGTGCCGAGCGACCCGTTCTTTCATATGAAGATCATCCAGAATCCCATGGGACCGTTTCAGGAAGTGTATCGCACGGAAGAGAACGAAGGCAAGGAAATGGTCGGTGAGACGGCGACCCCGTTGGTGGACATCTATGAGCAATCGGATGCCCTGGTGATCGAGGCCGATCTCCCGGGGATTGAACCGGCAGAGGTGACCGTTCGTCTGGCCGACAATCAGGTGACGATTGAAGGGCAAAGGGGTCAACGGGGCGAAGGACAGGAGGCGGGACATTATCTGCGGATGGAGCGTTGTTTTGAAGATTTCCGACGCATCATCCATCTTCCTTTTGCCGTGGATCCGCAGAAGGCCGGGGCCAGCTATCGGCAAGGGGTTCTGATCCTTCGTTTCCCGAAAATCGAGGACCGGCGCAAGCGGACGATAAAGATCGAGATCAAATAAAAGGGGGTCACACACGTGGCAGAACAGGACAAAGAAGGAATACAACAACCGATCGAGATTCCGGAGGCGCTTCCGCTCCTACCAGTGCGGGATATCGTGGTCTTCCCCTTTATGGTTCTTCCCTTGTTCGTCGGGCGCGAGATGTCGATTCGCGCCATCAACGAGGCCCTGGCCGGCAACCGCATGATTCTGATGGCGGCCCAAAAAATATTGGACGTCGAAAACCCCGATCCGAAGGACATCCATACCGTGGGAACCGTCGGGATGATCATGCGGATGTTGAAACTTCCGGACGGCCGGATCAAGATCCTGGTGCAGGGCCTCTCCCGGGCCCGCATCCTGAATTTCATTCAGTCGGAGCCGTATTATCAGGTCCGGATTCAAAAAATCGTCGAGCCCAAGACTGAAGAGCGGCCGCTGGAGCTGGAGGCCCTGATCCGCACCGTCAAGGAGCAGCTCGAAAAGATCAGCAGTTTCGGAAAACTCGTGTTGCCCGAAGTCTTGGTGGTGATCGAGAATCTCGACGACCCCGGCCGCTTGAGCGACATGATCATCTCAAATCTCGGCCTGAAGGTGGAAGAAGCCCAGGAGGTCCTGGAGATCCTCGATCCCACCGAGCGCCTCAAGAAGGTGAGCGAGATTTTGGCCAAGGAACTGGGCGTCTTGAACATGCAACAGAAAATCCAGGCCGAGGCCAAGGGGGAAATGGACAAGACCCAGCGGGAATATTTCCTCCGGGAGCAGCTCAAGGCGATTCAGAAGGAACTGGGCGACGTGGATGAGCGCGCCGAGGAGATCACCGAATTCCGGAAACGGATCAAAGACGCCAAGATGCCCGACAAGGTGTCGAAGGAGGCCGACAAACAGCTCAAACGATTGGAACACATGCATCCCGACTCGGCCGAGGCCTCCACGGTCCGGAGTTATCTGGAATGGCTGGTGGAGCTGCCGTGGAGCAAGAAGACCAAGGACAATTTGGACATCAAGGCGGCTTCCAAGGTGCTGGACGCGGATCATTACGACCTGGAGAAGGTCAAGGAGCGAATCCTGGAATACCTCGCTGTCCGGAAGATGAAGGACAAGATGAAGGGGCCGATCCTCTGTTTTGTCGGTCCGCCGGGGGTGGGAAAGACCTCGCTTGGGAAATCGATCGCGCGGTCGCTGGGACGCGAGTTCGTGCGGATCTCCCTGGGCGGTATCCGTGATGAGGCCGAGATCCGGGGGCATCGCCGGACGTATGTCGGGGCCTTGCCCGGCCGGATCATTCAGGGGATCAAACAGGCCGGAACCAACAATCCGGTCTTCATGATGGACGAGATCGATAAGGTCGGCGCCGATTTCCGCGGCGATCCCTCCGCCGCCCTGCTGGAGGTGTTGGATCCGGAACAGAACAACGCCTTCAGCGACCATTACATGGGCGTGCCGTTTGATCTGTCCAACGTGATGTTCATCACAACGGCCAATATCACCGATACCATCCTGCCGCCGCTGCGGGACCGGATGGAGGTGATCGAACTTTCCGGGTATACCGAGGAAGAGAAACTGGGCATCGCGCGCAATTTTCTCATGCCCCGGCAGCTGACGGAGCATGGCATCACGGAGAAGCATGTGACCCTCACGGACGCCGCCGTCCGGACGATCATTCAGCAATATACCCGCGAGGCCGGGGTCCGGAACCTGGAGCGGGAGTTGGCAAACATCCTTCGAAAAATCGTGCGACAGATCGCGGAGGGAAAAGAAAAGCGCTTCACCGTCACGCCGGCCAACATCCACAAGCTTCTCGGAGTTCCGAAGCATCTTCCCGAGGCGGAGCAGGAAAAGGACGAGATCGGTGTGGCGACCGGCCTGGCCTGGACCGAGACCGGCGGAGACATCATCTACATCGAGGCCACCTTCATGAAGGGCAAGGGAGGCGTGATGTTGACCGGACACCTTGGGGATGTCATGAAAGAGTCGGCCCAGGCGGCCTTGAGTTACATCCGGTCCCGGGAGAAGACCCTGGGAATCAGGCCGGATCTGTTTGCCAAGAATGACATCCATATCCATGTGCCGGCCGGCGCGATCCCGAAGGACGGGCCTTCGGCCGGCATTACGATGGCGACGTCTCTCGCCTCCGTTTTTACCAATGTGCCGGTCCGTCGGGATGTGGCCATGACCGGAGAGGTGACCCTCCGGGGACGCGTGCTTCCCATCGGCGGATTGAAAGAAAAAATACTGGCCGCGCGGCGGGCCGGGATCAAGACCGTGATCCTTCCGAAGCGCAACGAAAAGGACCTGGAGGAAGTGCCGAAACACGTGCGTCGCGGGATGGAGTTTGTCTTTGCCGAAACCATGGACGACGTTCTCCCGGCGGCCCTCCGGCAGGCGCCCAGCTCCAAGGTTCACCGTCCGGTGGCGCAGAAGGTTCGCCGCGAAAAGGTTATGGTCCCGGCGATCTCGGCTCGCAGGAGTCAGTGAGCCGGGACGGTGATCGCGTGGTATCTCGATCGATTACTCTGAACCAATTGGGGGAGTTCGGTCTTCTTCAACGCCTCTTTCGTAGGATTCCATCCCCTTCTCGGACCGTCTTAATCGGTCCGGGGGATGACGCGGCGGTTCTTCGGGCCTCAGCCGATCGGGATTGGATCGTCACGACGGACATGTTGGTGGAGGCGGTCGATTTTAATCGGGCCTACAGTTCTTTCCGGCAGATCGGTTACAAAGCGTTAGCCGTCAATCTCAGCGACATCGCCGCGATGGGCGGTCGGCCCGTCGCTTTTCTGGTCGGCCTCGCCGCACCGGGCCGGACCCCGGTTCGGACCGTGGACGAAATCTATCGCGGGATGTTGACCCTGGCCCGCCGGTACGGGGTGGCCCTGATCGGCGGAGATGTTTCCGCTGCCCGGCAGGGGATCATGATTAGCGTGATGGTTCTGGGACTGGTCGAGCCCGGAACCGCCGTGACCCGTTCCGGTGCAAAGTTCGGAGACCGAATCTACGTCACCGGTACCTTGGGAGATTCCCGGGCGGGGCTGGAAATTTTAAAGCAGAAAAGGCGCTTGAAACCTTCGGCGATGGAGTCCACCCTGATCCGTCGTCATTTTTTCCCCACCCCCCGCGTCGAATTCGGTCGGCTGTTGAGCCGTCGGGGATGGGCCACGGCGATGATCGACCTCTCGGACGGCCTGGCCTCCGATCTCCGGCATCTTTGCGAGGCCAGCCGGGTTGGGGCCCGGCTGGAATGGAATCGATTCCCGGTTTCGGCTGCGTTAGCCGCCTATGCCCGCCGGTTGAACCGGTCCGCCACGGACTACGCCTTGCGGGGCGGGGAGGATTTTGAACTGCTTTTTACGGTGAACCGGGCGCGGGTCGCGGCGGTTGAAGCCGCGGCCAAGCGAATGGCCTTGGCGGTGACCCCGATCGGCACGATCGTTTCCAAGGGCCTCGGGATAACGTTGATCGGAAAGGAGAGCCGCGAGATTCCATTAACCGTGAGGGGCTACGAGCACTTTAAACATTCATGATCACGATCTCCTACTGGCGCAACAAGGTCAAAGCCATTCTGCATCTGGATGACAACCCTCACCGGATCGCCGCGGCCTTCTCTTTAGGCGTATTTATTTCCTGTTCGCCGTTTATCGGGCTCCATTTCATCAGCGCCTTCTTTCTTGCCTGGGTGCTTCGGCTGAATCCCGTGGCGGTCATTCTCGGAACGCTGTTCAACAACCCCTGGACCTTTGCCCCGATTTTCGGGGCCAGTTTCTGGATCGGCATCAAGATTTACGGCCGGCACGAGCTCCTTCAACCGATCCACTGGCAGGATCTCACCATTGTAAACGCCATTCCTCAACTGGAGCCCTACCTCAAGCCGTTCCTCCTCGGGACGACCCTGTTGGGGATCATCGCGAGCGTCATTGCGTATCCCTGCGCCTATTACTTCATCAAAGAGTACCGCTATCTCCGCCACCGGGCGCAGGAGACGTCGCATGTATAAAGGCTCCCTGTACGAAGGCCACGCGCTGATCGCCGATCCCATCCATGAATACATCACGTTTACGGTTCCGTATCCGGATGCGCCACCGGAGATCACGGAGAAACATTTGATCGACTCTCCGTGGATGCAACGGCTCCGATATATCTACCAGCTCCAGAGCGCCCGCTGGGTCTATCCTTCGGCCGAGCACAGCCGATTCCAACATTCGATCGGCGCGATGCATGTCGCGGGACGGTTTGCGCGTCATCTCTATCCCTCGTTGACCGAGATCGTTCCGGACTGCCCGTCCCAGAATTTCATCGAGGAGCTGCTCCGCGTCACGGCCCTGGTTCATGACATCGGCCACGGGCCTTTCGGTCATTTCTTCGATGATAATTTCCTGGCCCAGTTCGGGATCACGCACGAGGTTCTGGGCCAGCATATCATCCGGGACGAACTGGGAAGCCTGATCCGCAAGATCCGCCGCAGCCCCTCCGGCCCGTTCGGGCGCGGAGAGGAGATCAACCCGGACCATGTCGCCTTTTTGATCCTCAAGGATCCGCAAAAGGACAGCGCGAAGTACCCCCGCTGGCTGGTTTTCCTTCAGCCGATCCTGGGCGGAATCTACACGGCCGACAACATGGACTATGTTCTCCGGGATTCTTACATGTGCGGTGTGGCGGTCGGTCCGGTCGACATCCGGCGGCTGATCCATTACACGTTTTTCACGGGCAAGGGCCTCACGCTTCACAAGACGGGGCTTTCAGCCCTGCAGATGTTTTTGAACACCCGTCTGTACCTCTATTCGAATGTGTATTACCACCGGACGACGCGGGCGATCGACCTGCACCTCCGCGACATTTTCCACGACACGATCCAGAGAATCTTTCCCCATCATCCGGTCAAAAAACGGTCGGAATATCTTCAACTGACCGAATGGTCGTTGCTGGAAGAGATCCGTCGGTGGAAACGGTCCTCGGACGCAAAAAAGCGGAAACTGTACGACGAGTGGCAGCTGATCTTCCACCGGGATGTGAAATGGAAGATGGCCTATGACATCACCCTGCCCACCCGCGGCGGCGAGCGCGGCCGAACGTTCCTTGATCAGGAAACGGTGGAGCGGCGAATCCGCGAGCAGCTTCCGCCGGCCTTAAAGAAACTTCCCTTTAAAGTCGACATGGCCAACCAGGACCCGAGGCCGCTCAATCCCCTGAGCATGGGGGAGTTCCAGATCTATGTCTACGATCCTTCCACGAAGACCGTTTCGAAGGAGATCCTGCGGGAGTACTTCGATTTCATTCCGGCCAAGATCGTCCAGTGTCGGATCTTTACGCTCAACCACGAGCACGACGCCGAATTGGCCCGGGCGGCCGAACGCGTCCTGGGCTCCGAGGCTCCGAGCAGCACGACCAATTTGTAAAAGGCATCGGAGGGGAGAAGATCTGGCGAACCCAAATAATCGACGACGTGCAGGGAGAACCCATGATTGTGCTCATTCATAAAACCTGCAACGGCCCGGCCGTGGAGACCGACACCCTGACGGCCGAAGCCTGCGCCCTGCCGGTCGAGGCCTTTCCGTTCACCTGCTTCACCTGCCTTGAAGAGATCACGGATGAGTCGGAACTGCGGTTCTCGGAAGAGATCCGGATGTAAATGCTGGCCGGAAACAATGGACGCTTGCAGTAGCGCCTCCAGACCCTGTATAGTAGAGGTGCGCACTGAAGTGGTTCAGGTGATCGCGCCCCGCACGAGCACGCGGGGTGAGGAAAGTCCGAGCTCCAGAGGGCAGGATGCTGGGTAACGCCCAGGCCTCGCGAGGGGACGGAAAGTGCCACAGAGAACAGACCGCCGACGATGCGGAAGAGATGGCAGGGGAGCTCCAGTCATCTCGGACGCATTCGGGCAAGGGTGAAACGGCGAGGTAAGAGCTCACCGCCCCGCCAGCGATGGCGGGGGCACGGCAAACCCCATCCGGAGCAAGACCAAATAGGTTCCGCCTGGTCCTCCAAGGACCCTAGGACGGCCCGTCTGAAGAGAATCGTATTCCGGGCGGAACGGGTTGGTTGCTTGAGGTCCCGAGTAATCGAGATCCCAGAGAAATGATCGCCACCCCGGCGGAGTGATCCCAAGGGGCACAGAACTCGGCTTACGAACCGCTTCAGTGCGCATTTTTTCTCACCGGTATCGTTGACGCACTCCGATGAAGACGTATACACTCCTTGAGAAAGCCCTAAACGAATTCGACCGGGTCAACCGTCGGGATCCCCGGCGGCAGCGGGTCGGCAGGAAATCGTACGCCCGCGAACTTATTTTTGCGCAGACCGTCTTCGCCTGGATCGAACGGCTCGATGCCTCCGCATCCGAAGCGGTACGACTGGCCGCGCGTTCGCACACGTTAAAGCGTTGGGAGGTGCCCCGAAACCGCTATCGCATGGACGTCGGAGGTTATCATCAATGGCGCGCGGCGACGGCGGCCCATTCCGCCGATGCCGCGGCCGCGATTTTAAAACGCGTCGGCTATCCGGAGACGACGATCCGAGAGGTTCAACGCATCATCACCGGGCTTCGTCTTCCCAACGATCCCGGCACGCAACTTTTGGAGGATGCCGATGCCCTGGCCTTTCTCGAGATCAAGCTGGGGGATTATATCGCCCAATGGGATGAGGCGAAGATCCGACGGATCCTGGAAGGCACGTGGTCAAAAATGAGTCCTCCCGCCCGCCGGAAGGCGGCGGAGCTGCCGCTGGATCCGCGGGTTCAAATGCTGATTACGGGTTTGAAATAAAATTTGAGTTAAGGAACGACGATCCCATGGATATCCTCCATCCGGACATTGAGAACTATCTGATGCGACTCCTTCCAGCGCGGGATGAGATCCTGTCGGAAATGGAGCGGCTGTCCGAGAAAAAGCGGTTCCCCATCGTCGGGCCGCTGGTAGGGCGGCTGTTGAGCCAGATGGCCCGCACGATCGGGTCGCGTCGGGTGTTCGAGTTCGGTTCGGGATTCGGGTACTCGGCTTACTGGTTTTTAAAAGGGATGGACGGCCAGGGTCAAGTCGTTTACACGGATGATGAAGAAGAAAACGCCCGATGGGCTCGTGGCTTTTTTCAAAGAGCAGGGCTGCTCTCCTGTCTTCAGATCGAGATGGGGGACGCCTTGGAGATCATCGACCATCAGCACGATTCGTTCGATATCATCTTGATCGATTGCGAAAAGGCCCGTTACCCCATGGCCTATGAAAAGGCTATTCCCCGAATCCGAAAAGGCGGATTGTTGATCGCCGATAACGTCCTCTGGTCCGGCTCGGTCATCCGGCCGTCCGAAGATCCGTCGACGGTGGGGATTCAGAAGTTCAATCAGCTTATTCTCGCGGACCCGCAGCTCTTCACTACGATTCTCCCGTTACGCGACGGTGTCTCGATCAGCTTGAAGCTCTAAGCGGTCCGGGCCGCAAGCCGGCAATCCTTAATCGTCCTGACCCTCGATAAATTTCAGCTTATATCCATTAATTCAATGAATTGGAATATAGACAACTCGGTGCCCGACTGCTATATTTTTTGAAGATTCGTCTGGAGCTTGTGAAATGCCTGAAAAGGTCTGGGTCCTTGAAAGCCCGACAATAAGATCTTCCGCACAGGATGGTCCGTCCGCAGGGGTGCCTCAAACACCTCTGAATGGAAAAAGCCCCGCCGTGGCGGCCACGCTATCGCTTCTGATCTGGGGAGGGGGCCAATTTTACACCCGAAAATTGAAATGGGGCTTCCTTTTTATTCTTCTTATGGCGAATTACTCCTTGATCCCGGCCCTGGGCATCGTCTACTGGAATTTTCTCACGCCTATCTTGGAAACATTCCATATCACCCGCTCCGATGGCTTGATGGGGATCGAAGCTTTGTGGCTGACGGGACTGATTTTTTGGATTTTCAACGTCCTCCATGCCTATTACAGTGCCGAGAAAAACCGGGCCAAGCCCTTTGACGGAATCAATCATCCCATGCTGGTTACGCTCTGCTCCTTCTTGATTCCCGGTTGGGGACAGCTTCTTAATGGTCAACCGAAAAAGGCCGGTTTTTTTCTCATCTTTGCCGCCGCCGGCTTCGCCGCCATGACGGTGCCGGTTCCAATCTTCTTCATCTGGCCGATGCTGGTGACGATCGACGACCGGATCGCCGTCGAGTGGATGATCGTCGCCGCCGCGGTGATTTCCCCGCTCGTTCTATTGATGTGGTTGATCGGCTTATACGATGCGGTGAGGGTCGGTCTGGATCCGGTGAAAAAGGAGCGCTTGCGCAGCCGGTTTGAGTATGCCATCAATCGGATCCGGATCAAAGGACTGGCCCGAGGGGTTCTTCCTCAGATGAAAGTTTTCCTGATGCTGGCGTTATTCCTGGCCTTCACTTTGGTCCTCGGCGTTTTCTATTTTCCGTTAGAAAATTATGTCCCACTGCTGCAAAGCCTTGAGAAAGCGACGGCGGAGCGGGGCATGGTTCTGACCCCCTATCTGATCGACCATCTCCGTGAAGCGATTGCTCCGGAAGAATCTTTTCATTCGGAAGATCGGTCGCCAAGATCGCCTCGGACTTCGCCGGCTGTGAATCGATAAAAGGATATGACTTATTTGACCTGAAGAATAGCGCATTTCAGATATTCCGTTTCGGGTATTTCCAGCACGATCGGATGATCCCGGCCCTGGGTGCGCCAAGCCGTGATGTAAAAGGATCGTTTGGCATCGGCGGCGGCCGAGACCAAGGTCTCACGAAACAGCTCAGGACTAACCAGATGAGAACAAGAACAGGTAATTAGGATACCCCCCGATGACAATAGTGTCATGGCCAGCCGGTTGATCTCTTTGTATCCCCGTGTCGCCTCTTTGACCTTCTGACGGCTTTTGGCAAACGCCGGCGGATCCAGAATGATGCAATCGAATCGCTCCTTCGCTTCGCGAAGCCGATGGAGACCGTCAAAAACGTCTTCTTGAAGAAACGTACAAACGGAGGCCAGGCCGTTTCGTTGGGCGTTGCCTTGAGCCTCATCAATGGCCTTTTCCGAGCTGTCCAGACCGATCACCTCTCTTGCGCCGTACCGGGCGGCATGGAGTCCCCATACCCCGGTGTAGCAGAAGGCATCCAGCACGCGTGCGTCTCGGACCATTCCCTCAAGACATCGGTAATTCTCGGATTGATCCAGGAAAAAACCGGTTTTTTGACCTTCCCAGACGTCCACTTCAAATGACAGGCCATTTTTCTGGATGACCAAAGGGGAGGGGAGTTCTCCATAGAGAAGTCGTTTTTCTTGGGCAAGGCCTTCGAGCACTCGGCCAGCGGTGTCGTTGCGCGCGACCACGGCGGTAGGGTGAAACCGTTTGATTAAGACCCGAAGCACCGGCTCGGTCAGACGATCCATCCCGGCGGTCAGGAACTGGGCCACCCAGACGGGGCCGTATCGGTCGATGATTAAACCCGGAAGGCCGTCGGCCTCTCCGAAGACGACCCGGTAGGCCTCTTCGCCGCCGAGCCACCGTTCGCGGAGCGCCTGTGCACCGGAGATTTTCCGCTCCAGAAAATCCTCGTTGATCTCGATTCGCTCTCGCTGCAGCAGGCGGACCGCAATAAGCGATCGCGGGTTAAAGTACCCGCGGCCGATCCATTCTCCCCGATGGTTTTGGATATCCACCGGTTGCCCGGGTTCCAGTTCCTTCGGTAGCCGGGTCAATTCATTCGAGAAGATCCAGGGATGGCCGGTCTTCAATCGCTTGGCGGCATGGGCTTTGATCACGAGGATGGGAAGCGGGGTCATCGTATTTATAGGAACTCAAACTCCAGAATGGCTTTGATCACTTGATCGTCGCTTGCTTTGGTCAATCCAAAGCCGTATCCGATATCCAGCCCAACGCGGCGGGAAAATTTGAGTCCCAGACGCGGGAAGACATAATGCTCCTGCTGACTTTTGGGCTTCAGATCACCCCATGGACCCATATCGCCGTAGAATTCCACGCCAGGCGTCAGCCGAGGCGTCGCCCGGTAATACAGGCCCGATGCGTATTCGAAATCCAGGCCTTCGTCGACATTCGCCCCGCTGACATTCTTGGAAAAAAGGGGGTTTAGGATTATCGAAATCTGCCCGATGTCTTTTTCAAGAATGACGCGCGTCTCGACCGTTTCGCCGTCGAGATACTTTCTTTTGGGGAGAACATATTCGATTTCGACCGCTCCATCCAGGAATCGTTCGCCCTGTTCAAAAAAGCGGTATCGCGACACGACCGCTCGAGCCTGGACATATCTGAAATCGCCGTCTTTCGGCTGTTCAAAATCGGCGTAAGCCGCGACGGTCCAGTGGTCTGTCATCCCGTATTCGACCTCCAGTGAATGCTGCTGCAGGCCCTGTTTGTCCAAGAGCTTCCCGAAGTAATTGTAGGAATGATCCGATTTGACGGTGTAGGTCCACCAATAAGCCAGCTCCGTCTCTCCTTCACTCGGTGTTTGATACGGATAGACTTTAAAGTCGAGCGCATACGTCGGAGAGGCCAAGTCAAGCAGCACGGCCAGGATCGGCCAAACCTTCATTCGAAACATCCGGTCTCTCCTTTAACGCGGAAGCGGTTGATCGGCTTCGATCAGAATCATCCCGTCCATTCCATGATGGCTGGGAATGCGGCACTGGAAGTCAAACTGTCCTGCGGGCGGGGAGAGGAGTTTGATCCGGGCCGTCTGGCCGGCTGCGATGTCCACCTCCTCGATGTTCCGGCCGCGAACGGCGCTTTCACCAATCTCCACCTCGATCATCTGGTCCTTGAAGAGTGCGGACCGGAATTGATGAGGTTCGTGTCCTTCATTTTCAATCACCAGTTCGAGCGGACGATTCGACTTTACCTGAATCCGACGGGGGGTGAAGCTATATTCCTCCGCCTTAATCTCGACCGTTTGCCAATCCGTCTGAGCATGAACCGAACTGGGTCCGACCGAAAAGATGATCGCCAAGCCGATGAAGGCTGTCAGGCCGCTTGCAACGAAGAAGGGCATCCGGGTCATTGCGCCAAATCATGGCGTTGCCGCCGGAGCCAGATCAGGGTGATGGGAAAGTAAAGAAGGTAGAAGAGGGCCTGGACGAGTGACGGGCTGGAACGATACCCAAAAATACCCGCGACCAGTGAGCCCAAAAAAGACCGCTCGCTCAAAAACCAGGAGGTGTTCCAGATCGGTTCCATCAGTGGTGGGACCAGTCCCACCGTGACCAGTTTTCCGATTCCGGAGGAGAGCATGCCGGCCGCCATAAAAAGGAGGATGAATCCGCTCACCCGGAAAAAAGGTTTCAGGTCGAGATGGCCGAATCCCTTGAAAAAGAGCCAGGTCATCAGAACGCCGAGCCCGATCCCCAACAGTCCGCCCGTGACCGGCAGCGCCACGGATGTTACCCCTCCTCCTTGCAGGAAAAATCCCCAGAGAAAAAGCACCGTCTCCACGCCCTCGCGAAACACGCCCACGAAAGCCAGCGTGGCCAAGGCCCAAAGCCGATTCTTGGTGATCGCCAGTTCCGCCTGGTGTTGAAGCGCCCCCTTGATCTCACGAGCATTGTGATGCATCCAGACCACCATGTGAGTCAGAACACCCGTAGCCAGGAACAGGATGGCAGCCTCAAAAATGTCCTCACCGATGTCCTTGAAGAATACGGACAAGTAATCGGACATACCGGCAAAGATCAAGCTGGCTATAACCGCCCATAGCGCGCCCCAATACACAAAGCGAAACTGCTTGGACTGTCCGATCTTATTCAGGTAGGTTAAGAGAATACCCACGATGAGAGCGGCCTCGATGGTTTCTCTCCAGGTGATAATAAATGTTCCTAACATCCTGCTGTTCTCCTATTCTGCAATGACCATCCCCTTCGCGGTATCCGGATGAAAATCTCCGAAAAAATCATAGCTGCCCGGTTTGAGCGGGGGGAGGAAGATCGTTATGGATTGACCCGCCCGTACGACCTTTTCCCGATTGAGACTGAAGCTTTCGAATTCTTCGGCCGTTTGATCCTCGTTGCTGACGAGCAATTTGATCTTCGTATGGGCCTTGACCCTGACCTCGGAGGGCGAGAAGCGATGATCCTTAATGACGATGCGGATCTCATCCTCTGCGGCGGCCGTACCGATAAGCAATAGCCCAAGCCCGAGTACGAAACAGAAATGCATCGCCGCGTTTCTTTTCATGATAGTTCTTCGATCCGGTTCGGTGAAAATCGTTCGCAATTTCATGTAAATGGATTTTTGAAAATTAACGGCCGGTCGCCCTCTGCCAATCCCGACACTTTTCCCAATCGATGCAATGTCCGTAGAGCTCCAATCGGTGGTTGCTCAATGTGAAGCCGTGTCGGGCGGCCATTTCTTCCTGAAGCCGTTCGATGGCGGGAGATTCAAACTCGATAATCTTATCGCATTTATTACAGATCAGGTGATCGTGATGCTTTTTGTTGATTACGTTGTCGTAAATCGTCCGGGTATCGTCAAAATGCCGTTGCTGGCCGATGCCGATTTCACACAAAAGGTTCAAGGTTCGGTAGATAGTGGCCAGGCCCATTCGTTGGGGTCCCGTCTGGGAGATCTGACGATGCAGTTCTTCGGCCGTTATATGATCCACCTTGAGAAAGGCTTCCAGGATCGTTTCCCGCTGTTGAGTCAGTTTTAGGCGTTTCTTGACCAGATAGTTCTTTAATCGGCCGACTTCTTTGTTCATGGGCGGTTCCTTTGTCATCGCGTGCAATCGGGTGTTCGTTGAAATTGATTTTGATTCTCAAAATACAGGACTGCCGGCTGGGTTGTCAAGGAAATTATTTGAAACAGGAAAAGCGAGCACAATTTATTTTGCGAGATAGAGCTCCATGAACAGCAGCACAAACCATCCGATTTGGAGGATGAACCAGCCGCCGATCAGGACAAATTCCAGTGTGGTGTTGAATGAAATGGAGAAGTTTTCAGCGGCCATGGTATAGACGTCTTCGAGGATGTCCAGTTTCTCGTTGATGTTTTGCCGCCACTCGTCGAGATGGAATTTTTTAGAGATGAGCGCGTAAAGCCGGGCCGTGTACCAATCCCCGATCAGTTTGATGCTGTGCTCGATCGCCTGGGATTCCAGAATGGAGGTGGTCCGGGTCTGGATAATCTCTCGCAGGACCGACCGGACCTGCTTGGACCGGAGCCACGACTGTTCCGGACGTCGTCGGAGCAACTGAAGGGTCGTTTTCAATCGCCCATCCAATTCTTCATCGAGGATTCGCGATTTTAAGAGTTGAAGGTTGGTGATTTCGAACAGTTCAATGTTTGCGTCAAAATCTCCATGAGGGTCAAAGATAAAGGCACCGTCCCAGTCCACCACGGTCAGGTCGTCCTTCCCATATTTCAGATTCGATCGGAGGGTCGCTTTGATCTCTTCTTCGTCCAAAGGGATCCGCTCTTTCTTAAGCAGCGCGGCGATTTTTTCGCCGTGAAGCGCCAGAAACATCTCGGGGTCTCCTTGATAATCCGAAATGCAGTAGACACTGTACTCTTCGTCAAACTCGGGGTCGCACTGAAACTCGTTTAAGATGCGGCGGCTCTCCAGCAGCAGGTCGCGATTGAGCTCGAGCAGAGGTTCCGCCGCCAGATCATGAAATTCGAAGGTGGCTTCCACAATGACGGTATCGGGAACATAGGCCTTGACGACAAAGGTGGCGTCCCGGTCCCGGATCTCGCCTTTTTGGATCCGGATGATCGCCTGCTTCGGGATCACGTCGGGATAGTTCGGGGAACTCTTGAGCACCCGGCTTTCCACGATGGCCGTCGTCTCCAGATTCAGTCCGGTCTGACCCACCAAAAAAGTGACGCATCGCCCTTTCAGGGCCATTTCTTGTCGCCAGATTTCCATGAACCCATCATAATACGCAGCCGTCGGATGGGTGTCAAGGAAAGCGGTTGACATGGCCAATTTTGTCTTGACAAATCATCACCCCTGGCCTACTATCAGCGCATGTTTTCATCCGCAAAAACCTCGTCATTTCCAACCATTCAAGACATCTGGGAGCGGTACCGCCCGGACCTGCTGAAGGTGGAAGCGCAGATCCTAAAAAACCTTTCATCGGAGGTGCCGCTCATCAATCAGGTGGCGCAGTATATCCTCAACAGCGGCGGAAAACGAATTCGACCGCTCCTGATGATCCTGTCGTCCAAGCTCTGTTCCTCCCCGGGGGAAGACCACATTTTGTTGGCGGCCGTCGTGGAGTTTATTCACACCGCGACACTGCTTCACGATGATGTGATTGATGAAGGCAACCTTCGACGGGGAAAAAAAACGGTGCGAACGCTCTGGGGCAACCACGCCAGTATTCTGGTCGGGGATTATCTTTACGCCACGGCCGTGGCCCACGGCCTGAGTCTGAACAACCAAGAGGTCAACCTTGGTCTGCAGAGGGCCTGCTCTCAGATGATTGAGGGAGAGATGGTCCAGCATGTCCACAACAGCGACCTGGCGATCCTCGAGTCGGACTATCTTCGAATCATTCAACATAAAACGGCCAGCCTGATCGCCGCGGCCTGTCAACTGGGGGGGGTCGTCAGCGGCGGATCACCCGAACAGAAAGAATCCCTGTATCAATTCGGACAGAACCTGGGGATTGCCTTCCAGGTCGCCGACGACACATTGGATTATATTGCCCAGACACAGCGGTTGGGTAAGACGCTCGGGGCGGATCTCAGGGAAGGCAAAGTGACACTTCCCCTGATTCATCTCCTACGGAATTGTTCGGATGAAGAGAAGAAACGGGTCACGCACACCTTTAGAGCGAACGAATCGTCCGAAAAACGATTTGATGAGATCTTGGACCTGATGCACCGTCATGGGTCGATTGAGTATGCATTTTCCGTGGCCCGAGGATACATCCAAAAGTCCGCCGGTTTCCTGGAATCGTTCGGCCCTTCCGTCCACAAAGCAGCGATGGAAGTGGTCGCGGATTATGTCGTCTCACGCGATCATTGATTCCGCAATCGGCTCCTATGCTATCACCCAAACCCCATCCGCTGGTTGAATTAGCCCAAGAAGCCATCTATGTGTATCTCAGCACGCGAATCATGATGCAAGTCCCTGCCTCTCTGATGGAAATGTTTGCCCGACCCGCGGGCGTCTTTGTTTGCCTGAAAAAGAACGGCCAATTGCGCGGTTGTGTGGGCACCTATCAGCCTGCGCGCCCGACCGTGGCTGAAGAGGTGGTCCACAATGCGATCGCCTCGGCGACGCGAGACCCCCGTTTTAGCACCGTGACCTTGGCGGAGTTGAAGGAGATCGACTGTTCTGTGGATGTCCTCACGATTCCGGTTCTGACCGCCGCTTGGGACTTGGATCCTCAGCGATTCGGGATCCTGGTTGTTCAGGGTCCGAGGCGCGGATTGTTGTTGCCCGATCTGGACGGTATCGAGACCGTGGAGCAACAGATCCGGGAAGCGAAACAGAAAGCGGGCATCTTTACCGATGAGGCGGTCGAGCTTTACTGTTTTACTGTACAACGTTATCGCTGAATCGTCGTTCTGGAGGAGTTCCGATGGCTGTCCTCTTACCGTTTCAAGGCATTCGTTACAACGGCAATAAGGTCAAGGATCTGCGCAAGGTGGTCTGCCCGCCTTATGACGTCATCGATGCCCAGGCGCAGGATCGTTATTATCATGCCCACGAGTACAACATCATTCGGGTGGAATTAGGCAAAGAGAATCCCGGCGACACTCCCACAAACAACCGCTACACCCGGGCCGCGGCCTTTCTGAAAGATTGGGTAAAAGAGGGCGTGCTCGAAAGGGATTCGGAGCCGTCTCTGTATTTATACAAACTCGACTACGGTCTGCCGACCAAGGAAAAGAAAACGCTGAAAGGTTTTTTTTCGCTGGTTCAACTGGAGGAGATTGGAAAAGGCAAGATTTTTCCGCACGAGTTTACTTTTCCGAAGGCCAAACAGGATCGACTCCGGCTGATGCGAGTCTG
Organism: Nitrospirota bacterium; assembly: GCA_016194285.1. Lineage (GTDB taxonomy): Bacteria > Nitrospirota > Nitrospiria > JACQBZ01 > JACQBZ01 > JACQBZ01. The sequence goes on from JACQBZ010000028.1 coordinate 134,823, forward strand.
CCACGCCAACACCAGTCCAATTTTTATGCTTTACTCCGACCCGGCCGGCGAGGTGATCGCCACGTTGGAGCGTTCGGTCGATGAAGCCCATCCCCTGATTAATTTCGTGGGCGAGGAGGAGATCCGTCACCGCCTCTGGAAGATTTCAACCCCGTCTGTGGTGAACACCCTAGGCGACTCCATGAAGGATCAACCCCTGTTCATTGCGGACGGCCATCATCGTTATGAGACCGCCCTGACTTTCATGACTGAAATGAGGGAAAAGGATCACGCCCCGGGTCCAAAGCCTTACGAGGCCGTTTTTATTTTCTGCTCAAACATGGATGACGCCGGTATATCGCTGCTGCCGATTCACCGCGTCATCATGAACCCGCTGCCGTGTGATCTTAAGACCCTGAAGCAGCGGTTGGCCCAGTCATTTGACGTGACTCATCTGGACTTCAACAACATCACGGAATCTCAGGTTCGCAAGAAACTTTTTGAGGAGATGTCAACGGCGGGTCGATCCGCAGCGGTCTTTGGGATGTATGCCAAGAGCGAACAGGCTTTTCACTTACTGAAACTCAAACCGGATTTGGCGCCCAAGACCTCCAAGGCCCTGGAGACGTTGGATGTCTCGATCTTTCAAAAAAACATCCTGGAAAGTGCGGTGGGGATTACGGACCCGGCTGCCAAGAAGGAAAGTCAGATCCAGTTTGTCAAAGACGAAGAGGCCGCCCTGAAGGCGGTCCAGAACGGCTCGGCCGGCATGGTCTTCTTCCTCAATCCGACCAAGATCCGACAGGTCCGAGACGTGGTCTTAGTCGGCGACCGAATGCCGCAGAAATCTACCTACTTTTATCCCAAACCGCTGACCGGATTGGTGCTGAATAAGTTTTAGAGGGCGTCTTTCTCTTTATTGAACAACCCGCCCGCTGGAAGCAGGATAGGGACAGAGAACAGAATGGAACGGTAGGTCCTTTTGGAAAAGGAGGAATCCATGGCTAAGGATCCGGTCTGCGGGATGATGATCGACGAGAAAAAGTCGGCGGGGAATTCTGTTTACAAAGGCACAACGTACTATTTCTGCGCGAAGAACTGCAAGGAGAAGTTCGACAAGAGTCCGGGGCAATACCTCACGATGAAGTAAGTCATGCCGCCGCGAATGCCATGGCCCCGCGTATCTCCGTGATCATCCCGACGCTCAATGAAGCTGCGGTCATCGAAAAGACATTGGCCGCCTTGCCGAAGCACGATCGCTTGGAACGGATTGTTGTGGACGGTTGCAGTTCGGACGGCACGGCCACGTTGGCCGAACCGTTTGCGGACAAGGTTCTGGTGACGCAGGCCGGCCGGGCCCGGCAGATGAATGCGGGAGCCCGGGCCGCGGGAGGCGAGGTGTTTTTGTTTTTTCATGCGGATTCCCGGCTTGACGAGGACGGTTTTCGTGAACTGATCGAGGCGCTTGAGGACCCAACCGTTGTGGGGGGCGCTTTTCGACTGGCGATCGATTCTTCACGACCGAGCCTACGCATCGTGGCTGCGCTGGCGAACTGGCGAACCCGGCTGACCGGGATCCCGTACGGCGACCAGGGAATTTTTGTCCGTCGGTCCGTCTTTGAACGGTTGGGCGGGTATCCGGAACTTCCGATCATGGAGGATCTCGAATTCGCGCGACGGCTCAACAGGGCGGGAAAAATCGCGTTGCTGTCCCGACCGATGATGACGTCTTCCCGTCGGTGGGACAAAGAAGGGGTGGGGTATACCACGTTGCGGAACCAGATTTTTATACTGCTCTATTTCCTGGGCGTCTCGGCGACCCGATTGGCGCGGTGGTATCGTGCGGTCCGTTAAGAAAGGTCGTATGCCTTCTCAATCCGGCGCGCCTCGATATAAGATCGATCCCTCCGTCTTCATCGCAGAGACGGCCACGGTTGTGGGAGATGTCTCGATCGGAAAGTCTTCCAGTGTCTGGTTTTCGGCCGTGGTCCGCGGCGATATCGCCCCGATCATCGTTGGTAAAGAGACCAACATACAGGATGGGGTTGTCCTTCATGTCGGGCACGGATTTCCGTGTGTCATCGGAAACCGCGTCACGATCGGCCATGGAGCGATGGTGCACGGGGCCACCGTCAAAGATGGGGCCATGATCGGAATTGGAGCGATCGTCTTGAACGGCGCCGTCATCGGTGAAAACGCATTGATCGGCGCCGGCGCGGTCGTGACCGAAAATACGGTGATTCCCCCGGGTTTCTTGGTCACGGGGATTCCCGGCCGGCCGATCAAACCCATCCGCCCTGAACAACGCGACTACATTCTGAAGGCCGCGAGTAATTATATCCGGTACGCGCAGGAGTATAAACGGTTCGTTCAAGCAACCGCTCCAAGGGCGAAACAAAGCCCCTCTTTTTCTAAAAGGAGAAAAACATGAAGACCAAACCTCAATACGGTTATTCAAAAACATTGGACTATGCCTACGAGGATGTCCTGGTGAAGGTTACGGAGGAGCTTAAAAAGGAAGGTTTCGGGGTGATCACCGAGATCGATGTAAAGGAAACGCTCAAAAAAAAGCTGGGCGTGGATTTCAAGAAATACAAGATATTGGGGGCTTCGCATCCTCGCGATGGTGAAAGCATGTGCGAGGGCCGCTCAGAACGGGAGGTGATAGAAATGGCCAAGGACCCTGTATGCGGGATGCAGGTAGACGAGAAGAAATCAGCAGGGAGTAGTCGGAATAAAGGACGGACCTACTATTTCTGTTCAACGTCCTGCAAAGGACAATTCGAGAAAGATCCGGAGAAGTTTCTGAAGGACACAAAGAAATGAACGGAAGGAGGCTCATCATGGCGAAGGTACTCAGGTGTGGCGATGTAATGCCCGGGTGTAACTGCCCCGCGGTGATGGAAGGAAAGGATGATGCGGAGGTGATGGCAAAGGCAGCGGAGGACGCAAAGACAGCGCACGGTATGCCAACGATCCCGCAAGAGACCGTTGCAAAGGTACGGGCGGCAATTAATGACAAGAAAGAAAAGTAGGATGCGAACAGTGTGGCCAAAGGTTCGAGAGGCGCTGGTGGGATGGTCCATGGACCATCCGAAGATAGTTCTCACGCTCACCCTTTTTCTCACGCTCGCCTTCGGAAGCCAGCTTCCGAGGATGCAGACCGACACCGATCCCAAGAGCATGCTCCCGTCCACGTCCCCTGTCCGCCAGTACAACGATCAGATGGAGAGATGGTTCGGCCTTCACCCGGACGTGATTGTGGTAGGGATCTGGAGCGAGAAAGGGATCTTCATGCCCGAGACCCTCGCCCGGATCGCCCGTCTCACCGATGGGATCATGAGATTGCCCGGTGTCATCGCTCGCGATGTGGCTGCATTCTCCACGGTCACCGACATTACGGTGGCTGACGGCGTACTCCAAGCACGCCCGATCCTTGAAAGGGTCCCCCCCGACGCTGCCGCAGCGGAGCGGCTTAAACAGCAAGTTCTCGCTAATCCTCTCCTTGTCAACCGCCTGATCTCTGCCGACGCGAAGACCACTGCCATCTATATCCCCATCGAGACGAGTGCCAACGGAAAGGTCATTGCCGATCGGATTCAGGCAATGGCGGTTGCTGAACAAGGGCCTGAGCGCTACTTCTTTGCAGGAGATCCCGTCGCTCGGCACACCGTGGGAACCGAAATGTTCCGTCAAAGGAAACTCTTCGCCCCGCTGGCTGCGGTGGTGATTTGTGTGGTCCTGTACCTCTTCTTCAAGAGCTGGGGACTGGTAGCGGCCAACATGGCGGTGGCCCTGATCGCGATCATTTGGGGTATGGGGCTCTTCAGCGGGCTCGGAGTCCCAATCCACATCCTGGCCTCCATGAGTCCGATCTTCCTCATGGCCATCTCCACCGACACGGTGCATATCTTTAACGAGTTCACCTTCCGGCGCCGGGAAGTCAGCGACCGGCGCAAGGCGATTCAGGAAACAATGAAGGCGGTGGGTACGCCGATCCTCTTCTCCGACCTCGCCACTATCGCCGGTTTTGCCTCCCTGGCCATCGGGCATATTATCCCCGCGCGGGTCTTCGGCCTCCTGGTGGCCTTCGGCACTTTCGTCATCCTCCTCATGAGCTTCACCCTCGTTCCGGCTCTGCTGGCACTGGCACGTGATCGCCAGCCCCCTGCCGTGCCTCCGGTGGATGATCTGGCTTCCTCATGGCTCGCTCGTTTCGTTCGGGGTTGCGTGGCATGGAAGACAACGGTAGTCCTAGTCGGTTGTGTCCTGGTGGCCGTCTCAGCCGTGGGGCTCTCAAAGATCCAGATCAATAACAATCTGGTGGCCTTCTTCAAACCCAAAAGCGAGATCCGCGTGGCCGACCGGCATCTGAGTCAGACTCTTGGAGGAACCGCTCCCCTCTACTTAGTCGCCGACGGAAAGACACCGGATTCCGTAACGCGGCCTGAGTTTCTGCGGGCATTGGAAGACCTCCAACGAAAGCTCGAGCAAGATCCGGTGGTAGGAAAGACGCTCTCGGTGGCCGACGTGGTCAAGCGCGTCAGCCGCGTGCTGAACAACGACGATCCCTCCCGGGAAGTTATTCCGGATTCGCAGGAGGCGGTGGCCCAGTACCTCTTGCTCTTCAGCTCTACCGCCCGTCCGCGGGACCTCAACAACCTGGTGGATTACCCCTATCAGAAGGCCAACCTCATGGTCCAACTCAGGAGTTGGGACGCGGTGGAGACCCGGGCGCTCCTGGAGCGGATCCGAACCTACCTGTCTTCCCAGCCGCTCCCTGGTGGCGTCGAGCTGAAACCGGCCGGAATGGCTTACTTCAACATGGTCTGGAGCGACGAGGTCCTGGTTGGGATGCTCGAGGGGTTCATCGCCTCATGCGTTCTCGTTTTCTTCCTCCTGATTCTCGAGTACCGTTCCTTCCGTTGGGGGGTGGTGAGTTTCCTACCACTCCTCTTTACCGTGGTCCTGATCTACGGGGCCGTAGGTTTCATCGGGAAGGACTTCGACCTGCCCATCTCGGTCCTTTCGACCTTGTCTCTGGGATTGGCCGTTGACTTTGCCATCCACTTCGTGAGCCGGTTTCAGCAGCACTACAGGGAGACGAAGGACCTGGAAGGTTCACTGATCTGGACAGCGGCGCGCCCCGGGCGCGGGATCGTGAGGAACGCAGTACTCTTCGCCTCGGGCTTTGCCCCCATGCTCTTCGCCGCCCTCACCCCATACATCACCGTCGGCGCCAGCATGATTGCCATCATGCTCCTCTCGGCGCTGACTACTGTCGTCTACCTTCCCGCTCTGATCGCACTTTTTCCCCGGTGGCTGACCCGAGGGCTTTAGGAGGGATTCTTATGAAAAGAACCACGTACACAAAAAGAGAAAATCGATGAATGGACTTTATAAAGCTGCTTTAGGAAGGACTCTCATGAAAAGGACCATTTATTTCACGATCGGGTTAGTGATGATCGTCAGCAGCGCGGCTATCGCCCGGGCTCAGGCGCTGTCCGGCGAGGAGATCATGCGACGCTCCTATCTGGCCAGATACTACCCGGGTGAGGATATGTCGGCCCATGTCATCATGCGGCTCGTCTCCGAAGGCGGGCAGGAGCGGGTTCGGGAGTTCATCATGTCCCGCCGGAACCTCAAGGAGGGGGGAGAGCAGCGTTACTTCCTGTATTTCCACCGCCCACCCGATGTCCGGGGCACAGCATTCCTGGTCTGGGCATACCCGAGACGAGACGATGACCGCTGGCTCTACGTCCCGGCTCTCAATCTGATCCGCCGGATCGCGGCCAGCGACAAGTACGAAAGCTTCGTTGGTTCTGACTTTACCTACGAGGACGTCGCAGGGCGCGAGCCCGAGGAGGATACCCACAGAGTGCTGCGCGAGGAGAAGGCGGGAGGCCGGGATGCCTACATACTCGAAAGCATCCCCAAGAATCCCGGCAACTCGGATTTCAGCCGGAAGCTCTCCTGGATTGACAAGACGACCTGGCTCCCGCTGAAGGAGGAGTACTACGACCGCCGGGGCGATCTGGCGCGCGTGTTTACCGCCGATGAGCTGAAGGAGATCCAAGGGTTTTGGACGATGACGAAGCGGGTCATGAAGAATGCCCAGAGCGGCCATTGGACGGAGGTGATCTTCAGCGAGGTCCGCTACAATCGCAAGCTCTCTCCCGAGTTGTTCAGTGAGCGGTCGCTACGGGCGCCTCCCGCCGAGTTCACCAAATGAGAGCGTGGGTGCTCGGCGTGGCCGCCGTCCTGCTCTGGCCCGGGCTGGCGAGCGCAGAGTTGTCCTGGGTCCACGGGTTTCTTCAGGGCGAATCGGCCTACCGCCTGATTCAACCCGACCAATGTCCCCAGACCCAACGTTCGGCCTGTCAGGACGAGTTTGTGCGGGGTGGCGAGCGCTTCCAACTGGAGTTGACTCCTCGCGGGGATTGGTGGAACTTCATGGGCAAGGCCGAGGTGATCCACGACGCGATCAGCGGGAGTGTCGATGTCGATCTCAGGGAGGGCTACCTGGATGTCCGGTTTCCGGCCCTCGACCTTCGCCTCGGGCGGCAGATCATCACCTGGGGCATCGGCGACCTGATCTTCATTACCGACGTCTTCCCCAAGGATCGGGTCGCCTTCATCTCGGGCCTGCCGATCGAGTACATGAAGAAGGGCTCCGACGCGGTCAACGCGACGGCCCACTGGGCAGGCAGCTCGCTCCAGTTCGTCTTTATTCCCCACTTCGAGGCCGACACGGTACCTGAGGCGGGAGGCCGGCTCAGCTTCAATGATCCGATGGCGGCCATCGAAGCGAGACGCACGGACGAGCCCTCACCGGCAATCGAGAACACCGAGGCTGCGCTTCGGATTTTCGGGAACGTTCTCGGCTGGGACCTCTCGCTCTCCGCCTACCGGGGCTTCTTCCACACCCCGGCTGCCGAGGTCGAGCCGGGGCCGCAGCTTCGTTTCTTCTATCCGCGTCTTTCTGTCTACGGTGCCAGCGCCCAGGGGGCTGCATTAGGGGGGGTGCTGAGTTTGGAGGCAGGATATTATGACTCGCGGCAGGATCAGTCAGGGCTGAATCCTGCAATAGAGAATTCCTCTATCAGGCTTCTGACGGGATACCAGCGCGAGATCATCCCAGATCTCACGCTTTCCGGCCAGTACTACGTTCAGGTCATGGACGATCACGCAGAATTCCTGAGGACGCTCGGTCCGGGCATGCCCAGGCGTCCCCTCGCCCGACACGTTCTCACCCTCAGGCTGACCCAGCTCCTCCTGCACCAGACGTTGAAACTTAGCCTCTTTGTCCTGGGGAGCCCCAACGAGGGGGACTTCTACGTGAACCCCGAGGTCAAATACGACGTGACGGACGCGGTGTGGGTCGCTCTGGGCATAAACCTCTTCGGCGGCCCTCTCGCCACCGAGTTCGGCCAGTTCGAGGGGAACTCGAACCTCTATCTTATGGCACGCTACGCCTTCTGAGGGAGTTCGCCCTCGATAGGTCGGCGCTATGTTCGGGGTCGGTGCGGTATGGCGCTCCCAATGTGTTGGAGGTGAAGCAACGGAAAGAAAGGGGTCAAGAAAGGGGAAAAGGGGTCTCGAATTTTGAGTTTCACATTTACAAGGGCCGCTGTAAGCACTCACTGCGATCTTTTTTTGATTTTAATTTCGTATCCAGCCTTTTCAAGAATTTCCTGTAACCTTTCATCCAAAAAGTGCTTCTTTTTCTTTAGTACATTGATTGGCCGATCCAATTTCTATCGCGCAGTGACGCTGCTATCCCTCCCATCCTCCCCTGACCACCGAAAAACGATCAAAAAACCACCGCTAAACCATCGTTCGGCCAGAGCTCGACGAGGACTTTGATGTTCCCGCCGTAGTATCTTCCCCCTCCATAAGGAGGGATGAGCCATGTACGAATGCCGTTGTGTGGCGGATGGGAAAAAGCTTGCGGAGATGGCGAGGCCTCCGCTGCCGGATCTCACCTATCGCTATCGCTGCCGTTGCGGGCAGGATCGCACCGTCCCCGCCTCCGTTGATCCCGTGACCCATCGCATCATTGCACGGGACAACTGCGTCTGCGGGCGGAAGGTCGTGGAGTTTCTCGGCCATCTGGTCCGGATCAAGTGCAGGGCCTGCAAGGCCGTACAGAAGTTTTAACCCGCAGTTCACACCGTAAAGGAAAAGCTCCGAGGCTCCCTTAAGAAGCCCGTGAGGTCACCGACGTGACCCACGGGTTTTTTCTTGCCTGTCCCGTCATGTTCGCAGACGGGAGCCTAAGGCCGGGGAGCAGGCTTGGAGGAGATACGGAGGCTTGACGAGGCCCTTGAAAAAGAGATCGCCTCAGAGCCCTTCATCAAACGCTATGAGGGGATCCGAAAGAGGCATCCCGCGATCCGCCCCTTCCCGAGGCCGGGCGACCTGATCGCATATCTCCATGACCGGCGCGCGCCGTCCTATTCCTTGAATGATGAAATCTTCCGTGCGCTCATCGGGGAATTTAAATCCCGCCGCCCGTCCGGCGACGTCGGCACACTTTGCCTGGCCCTTCTCAGGCCGGGCCTCGGAAGGATCTTCCGTATCTACAGGCGGAGGCTTCAATACGTCACCGGGGTGGATGACGCCGACCTGTGGCTTGAGATCCGGAAGGAGGCGCTGGAGGTCTTGAGGGAATGGGATATCACAAAGCATCCGATGAAGATTCCTTCCGGGATCGTGGGGAGGGTGAGCAACCGTATACGCGCCTGGTATCGTGGGATCGAGAAGGAAGAGCGGGCGGCCGTCGAATTTCAGAGGGAAGGGATCACGATTGAGGATGAGGACGTCTCCATGCCTGACGCTGTCTCTCCGTCCAACTGGATCATTGATGCGAAGGAGATACTCGAAGACCTGGTCGCTCTCCGTGTTATCTCCGAGACGGACAAATTCATCCTGCTGGGAACCGCGCTCTACGGCCGGTCCATGGAAGCTCTTTCAAAGGAACTCAAGGGCCTTTCCTATTCGGGGATCCGACAGCGAAAGTCCAGAGTCACCCGGACATTAAAAGCCTACCTCACCCACCAGGCCCGGCTTCTTGCCGAGCGCCGCGGCGACTCCCCCGGCGAGGTCTCACTCGCAGAGGTCCTCCGCTATCTGCGGGAGAAGCCGAAATAAGAAAACCCGGTCGCTGTCACAAATCCGGACTCCCCGGACATAAACAGTATGAACAGACAGGAGGGGAGATGAACATGTCGCAGAAAAAAGAAGCGAGGGAGCTTGCGAACCGCATCTTTGAGGAGATCGCCCTTTGTCTGGGCGGGATCTTCCTTTTGAACCGTGCGGACGACCGCATCATCTGGGCCATTACGAACAGCATCGAGGACCTCTATCTCCGCACGGTAAGAGAACTGAGAATGCCCGATCTCTCGCAAAAGCCAGAAGGCCGGAAGGACGGCACGCCGGGTCCGCATCCCGCCATTCAGGGCCTGCTTCGCACCATCGCATTCGAAGAATCGTTACGGGAGGAGGGAGAATCATGAAGCGGCCTTTCATCATCGCCCACCGGGGCGCGCTGGACTATGTCCGTGAAAACACATTGGCCTCGATCGCACTGGCCCTGAGGCTGGGGGCCGGGATGGTCGAGATCGATGTACGGCGCACGAAGGACGGTGTGCTTGTTGTTCATCACGAGGACCGGATCGCGGGCATGTCCTTGCCCATCAAGGCGCTCACCTGGCCCGCAGTCAGGCCCAGGATTCAGGATGCAGGCCTGCCCGCGCCCTATCGCATCCCCACGCTCCGGAAAGTGCTTGCCGTTTTCGGTGACAAGTTTCCGCTGGCCATCGAGATCAAAAGCCCCGGCGCTGAGAAATCGTTAATACGCCTTCTCTCCCGCAATCGCGGGAGGGGCCATGTCGTGATCGCACCCTATGAGACTTTTCGAAAGATCAGGTCGCTCGACCCGACCCTCCCTGTCCATCTTCTCATTCATCCCTCGCCCAGGCAGGGTTTTTTGAACTGGGTCCTTGGCCTACTGTCGCTTGCCCATCTTCGTCTGAGAGGCGCAAGCGGGCTTGTGGTCCACCGCGCGCTT